>NZ_JBPQFM010000010.1:0-256299 GCF_051373225.1 Amycolatopsis sp. w19
TCTCGCCCCGAACGCCGGTCCGCGGCAGCTCGCCAAGGCCGAGGCGAACCTGCAAGGCTTGCTGAATCCCGACGGCAAGGAACCCAAAGATCCTGAGCCGAAGGAACCACGGCGGGAGATCACCCTGGAGCGGCGCAAGGACGGCTTCTGGAAGCTCACCGGCCTGCTCGATGACGAGACCGGGGCCCGGACCGCCGCAGCGCTGGAAGCACACGCCCAGCCGCGGCCGGTGGATGAGTTCGGGCAGGCGGATCTGCGGATGAAGTGCGAACGCATGGGAGATGCCTGGGCCGAGCTGCTCGATCTGGCCATCGCCTGCCCGGACCAACCGGGCACCAGCGGCTACCGCACCTTGGTGCATGTCACCGTCGGGCTTGAGGAACTGAAGTCCGGTCTCGGGACCGCGTGTCTCGACTTCGTGGGGACGATGACGGCACGGGAAGCCCGGCTCGCCGCCTGCGACTGCCTCATGCTGCCGATCGTGATGAGCGCCTCGGGGGAACCCCTGGACATGGGTCGCCTGAGACGCTTCGTCACCCCAGGCCAGAGACGCGCACTCAACATCCGAGACGGCGGTTGCGCATTCCCGGGCTGTCATCGGAAGCCGAAGAATTGCCACGCTCATCATATTGAGCACTGGGCAGACGGCGGCCCCACCGATCTCCGGAATCTCGTGCTCGTCTGTGGTTTCCATCATCGGTTGATTCACCACGGTGACTGGGAAGTACGCATGGCCGCCGACGGGCTACCGGAGTTCATCCCACCCCAATACCGTGACCCGCTCCGAAAACCTCGGCGCAACACCCTGCACCACGTCTGAAACACCGAGGAGCCCGCCAGCCACACCGGCGACGGGCCCCTCGGCATGCCCGGCCGCTAGCAGCTAGTTTTGCGGTGTGCAGTTCAGTGCGTTCGAGGCTTATGCGGCCGAAGTGGGTGTGACCGTTGAGGTGATCCCCGAGACGCAGAACAGCGACTACGAGGCGGGAATCGTCCAGATCTGCGACGAGGCGTGGCATATCCGTACTGCGCGAAACACTCCGGCCAAGCCGGGCGCTTTCGTCGCCTTCTGGCAGAGGGGCGCGAGCGGAACGACGACCCCGTTCAGTGACGACGATCCCGCCGCAGGCTTGCTTGTCTTCGTCGAGCAACACGGCCGACGCGGTGTTTTCCGGTTCACCGGCGCCCATCTCGCCGAACTCGGCATCACCTCAGGGAAGCGGCCGGGCAAACGTGGGTTCCGGGTGTATCCGAGCTGGTGCGACGGGTTGAACACGCAGGCCACAGCCACGCAACGAGCTCAGGCGTCGGCGTTCCGGGAGTTTTGAGCCGCTGCGCGACGACCCCTCGCGGGCGTTGTCCACCGGGCGTTCACCCCGAGGCCTCCCGAGCCGATCGACCCGGGAGCCCGAGCCGATCGGCGGGTGAGGCCGGTTACGGGAAGTACGGGTTGTCGTTGCCGTAATCCTTGCAAGAGTCCAGCCCCGGCCGGATGTCCGTGCATACCCGCAGTGTGGGCCCGAAGATGCCGTTGCTGTCAGATCCCGCGATGCCCTTCCAGGTAATGGTCTTGCCGCAGCCCTCGTTGTTGTCGCGCCGCTTGCCCTGCCACTCGCTCGTCCACCCCTTGTTGATGATGAAGTAGAAGTAGACGGGGTTCCCGTCGCACTTCGCGTCCTTCAACGTGACGTCGGCCTTGAAGCTGCCCCGGCCGGTCCACGTCAGCGTCCCGCTGAAGCTCGCGCCGCCGTCCGGCGACTTCCCGGAGATGGACTTCGACTGGTCCGCCGCCGCGGATCCCGCGCCGACGAACGTCAGCGCGAGCGCCATCAACACCGACACAAGACCTGCGACGACCCTCGAACGAGCTCTCATGACAATCCCCTCGTGATCTGCCGACAGCGCCCGGACCACGCACCGATCGGGGCGGATCCGGACTCGCGTCAGCTGTTTCCCCGCCCACGTCGGGCGAGGCACTTACGATCCCGGGAGCGCTTTCATCCTGCTTTCATGCCATGAAACCCCGAAAAGCCCCCCCAGCGGGCTAGACGTCTCCGACCGCAGACGGACGCCCCCGCACAAGCCGGCTCCCTAGCCTGAAACCCGGGATTTTCCTCGACATCAGGGAGTTCGCGTTGCCAAGGAAAACAGCCGCCCTGGTGGCATTACTGGTCGCCGCCGCGTTGACTCCGGCGACCGCCACCGCGGCCCAGTCGATCACCTGGCACGGTTGCGTGACCGGGCCCGGCGACAGCGTCGGCGTGGAGCTGGACAAAGCGGGCGCGCAGTGCGCCGACGTCGCCGTGCCGGTCGACTACCGCCATCCGCGCGGACGCCGGATCACGGTCGCGCTGGCCCGGATGAAGGCCACCGATCCCGCGCGCCGCCGCGGCGTGGTGCTGCTCAATCCCGGAGGGCCGGGCGGGCCGGCCAGGGAATTGGTCTTGGCGGGGGCGTTCATGCCGGAGATCGCCGCGCGGTACGACCTCGTCGGCATGGATCCGCGGTTCGTCGGGCGCAGTTCGCCGCTGCGGTGCGACTGGAAGACCGACACGTTCACGCGGTCGGCCGGACCCGACTTGAAGACGTTCGGCGAAAGTGTGGCCCTCGCCAAGGAACTGGCGCGCGGTTGTTCGGGTAACGACCCCATGTTGTTGCGGGCGGCGTCGACCCGCAACACCGCACGGGACATGGACCTCGTCCGCGAGGCGCTCGGCGAGCGGAAGATCTCCTACATCGGCGCCTCCTACGGGACGTACCTCGGCGCGGTGTATCTCCAGATGTTCGGTTCGCGGGCCGACCGGTTCGTGCTCGACTCGGCGGTGGATCCCGAGGCGTACGGGCCCGGGCTGCTCCGCCCGACCGCACCGTCGCTCGACGCCGCGCTGCGGAACTGGGCACGGACGGCGAAGGGCCTGGGGGAGACCGTGGACCAGGTCCTGGCGACCGTGCGGGACATCGCGCGTTCGGCCGAGCGGCGGCCGTTCGCGGTCGGAAAGTACACAGTGGACGGTCACACGGTGCCGTATGTGTTCTTCGCGAACCTTTATGACGACAGGCCCGCTTCGCAGGCCGAGTTCACCGCCACCGTACTGACTCTCCGGGCCGCCGCGGCCGGTCTGCCCGCGAACCCTTCGCCCGCGTTGAGCGCGCTTCTCGACGGCCTGACGACGGGTTCCGGCGCCGCGACCGACCGGGCCGGGACGCCGGTCGTCTGCGCCGATCGCGCGGCCGACCGCGATGCCATGGCGTACTACCGGGACATCCAGGAGCATCGCGCCGCCGAGCCCCTCTTCGGCCCGTTGTCCCGCAACATCACTCCGTGCGCGTTCTGGCCCGTGGCTCCCGCCGAACCCGCCACCCGCATCCGCACCACCGCGCCGGCGTTGCTGCTCGGCTCGACCGGCGATCCGGCGACGCCCTACGCGGGACAACTCGCGATGCGCAGGGCGCTCGCCGGGTCGAGCATGGTGACGGTGGAAGGCGCGTACCGCCACTCGGTCTTCTTGAAGGGTGACGCGTGCGTCGACACGGCAGTGCGTGACTACCTGCTGAGCGGCAGGCTTCCAGCCGACCGGACCTGCCGGTCATCGGCGCGGCTCCCAGCGGAAGAGCCGCGCCGCCAGGACGACGGCGACGACGACCCACGCGAGGGTCGGGGCGAGCAGGAGCAACGAATCGGTGAGAGCCACGCCACCGTTCCACGCGTTGACGGCGAGTTCGGTGGCCGAACCTCCGGGCAGCAGGCGTTTGAGCAGCGTCAGATCGTCGGTGCCGGAGATGCCGACCCAGCTCGCCACCGCGATCACGCCGAGGCTGACCGGCAGAGTGGTCACCTGCGCGTGTTCGGGGGAGTTGGTCAGACCCGCGGTGGCCAGGCCGAGGCCGATCATCATGGCGACGCTGGCGAGCACCGCCACCACCAGCAGTCCGACGTTGGCGGGCGTGTCCGTGACGACGCCCAGCACGGTCATGATCACGGCCACCTGGACGAGTGAGATGACCGTGACCGGCAGCACCAACCCGGCCAGGATCGACGCGTCGCCGGCCGCGGTGGAGCGCAGTCGCTTCAGGAACAGGTTCTGCCGTCGTGAGGCCAGCGTGGTCACCGCGCTGGTGTAGAGACCGAACGCGCACACGGTGAACATCACGATCGCCGCGATGTAGCCGAGGCTGCCGATCTCGGCGAAAACCTCGTGCTGGTAGACGAAGAACGCGGAAATGGCGAGGGGCATCACGAAGCTGGTGATCAGGACCGACCGGTTCCGGAAGATCTGGATCAGTTCGCTACGGGCTATCGAGAGCATGACAACTCAGTCCTTCAGTCGTTTTCGATGGCGCGGAACACGTCGTCGAGCCGGGTCGGCCCCGCTTCGAGATCCGGTAGTTCGATCGCGTGGTCCCGCGCCCACCGGAGCAGGATGTGCAGGTCCTTCTGCAGCCCGAAGGTCTCGATGACGAACTTCCCGTCGTGTTCCCGTTTGCCCTGCACCGGCAGCACGGGAGCCGAAGACGGCAGCGAGAACCGGATCACCGACGGCAGCGTCCGCGTCAGTTCGGCGACCGTGCCCTCCCGGTGGAACGTGCCCCGGTGCATCAGGCCGATGCGGTCGGCGCGCTGCTGTGCCTCTTCCAGGTAATGCGTCGTGAGCACGATCGTCGAGCCGTCCTCGCGCAGGTTGTCGACCGCGTCCCACAGCGCGTCCCGCGACTGGATGTCCAGCCCGGTGGTCGGCTCGTCCAGGAACACCAGCCGCGGCGAGCCGTACACCGCGGTCGCGAAGTCGAGCCGCCGCTTCTCACCGCCCGAAAGCTGGGACACCTTCGTGTCGGCCTTGCGGGTCAGGTCCACGATGCCGAGCACCCGTTCGAGCCGGTCCGTGCGGCGGGTCAGCGCCCCGATCAGGCGAATCGACTCCTTCACCGTCAGATCCGGTGAGAAACCGCTCTCCTGCAACATGACGCCCATCTCGGGGCGCACGGCCGCGCGGTCCCGCGGGCTCTTCCCGAGCACCCGCACGGTGCCCGACGTCGGATTCCGGTGTCCTTCCAGGGTTTCCAAGGTCGAGGTCTTCCCTGCGCCGTTCGTGCCCAGCAGGGCGTAGAACTCGCCTCGCCGGACCTGAAAGGACAGATCCTTCACGGCGTGGAAGTCGCCGTATTTCAGGTTCAGCCGGTCAACGTCGATCGCTGTCGGAGTCATACCTCGATCTCAGCCGTCCGGGCACGCCCCGGCCAGTGCGGTCACGTCACGAGGAAACCATGACGTGGTGTCACTGTTTCCCCCGCCGAAGGAGAGCCGATACTGGACTCATGTCTGATGTGGACACCGAGCCGGCGAAGGGACAGCTGCGCAAGCTGAACCTCACCATGTTCGTCCCGCTGCTCGTCGTCGGCGGGGTGATCGTGGTCGCCTCGGATTCGCGGACCTGGTGGCACGCGGTCGTCCTGAGCGTGGGTGTGCTGGCGGCCCTGGTCGCCTTCGTGCGCTGGGCGGCGGGCGAGGTCCTACGGGTCGCGATCCCGTGCCTGGCGATCACGGCGGCCGTCTGGCCGTTCTCGGTGCTGCTCGTCGGCGGCAGTTCGGCGTTCTTCGGCGTCTTCCTCGTGGGCTCCCTCGTCGTCCCGCAACTGCCACGCCATCGGATCCCGGCGGCCGTCGCGCTCGTCGGCTACATCGCCGCGGTGGGCGCGTTGAGACTGCTGGTCTCGAACGAGGACGTGTCCGGTGAGCTGGTCAGTTTCGTGTTCGTGCCGGCCGCGATCACCGCCGTCGTGCTCGGCCTGATGTTCCCCAACAAACGGTTCTACGACGTCGTCAAGGAGCTCGAGGAGTCGCGCGAGCGGGAGGCGGAACTGGCCGTGATCAGGGAACGCGTCCGGTTCGCGAGCGATCTGCACGACATCCAGGGCCACACGCTGCACGTCGTGAAGCTCAAGACGGCGCTCGCCGCGAAACTGGTGGACATCGACGCCGGGCGGGCCAAACAGGAACTGGCGGAGATCCACGCGCTCGTGGCCGACACGATCACCCAGACGAAGGAACTCGCCTACGCCCAGCGCCGGCTCAACCTCTCCGCCGAACTGGAGAACGCGAGGAACCTCTTCGAGGCCGCGGGGATCCGCGTGCGCGTCGACCGGGAGGCGGACGTCGATCCGGGGGCGGGCAGGCTGCTCGGCCAGGTCCTGCGCGAGACCACGACCAACATCCTGCGCCACGCGCAGGCGACCCGCGTGCGGATCACCCTGTCGGAATGGAGCATCAGTATCGTCAACGACGGCGCCCCGCGAACGCCACCGCCCGAACTCCGCGGGCTGGCCGCGCTCGAACAACGCGTCGTCGCCGACGGCGGGGAACTGACGGTGGAACAGGAAGACGGGCGGTTCGTGACGGCGGCGTCCTTCCCTGCCCTGGAGGAACGATGACCACGGTGGTGCTCGCCGACGACGAAGCCTTGCTGCGCAAGGCGATGGCCGCGTTGCTCCCGCTCGAAGGCGAGATCACCGTCCTGGCCGAGGCGGAGAACGGCGACGAGGCGGTCGAGGCCACCCTGCGGCACGAGCCCGACGTCCTCGTCATCGACCTCGAAATGCCCGGTGTGGACGGGCTCGGCGCGGTCGCGGAGATCCGGCGCACCCGGCCGGACCAGGTCATCCTCATGCTGACCCGGCACGCGAAACCCGGCGTGCTCCGCAAGGCCCTCAAACTCGGCGTCCAGGGCTTCGTCAGCAAGGCCGCCGACCCGTCGCACATCACGTTCGTCATCGCCACGCTGCACCAGGGAAAACGCTGGATCGACCCGGACGTCTCCGCGCTCGCCGTCGTCGACGACTGTCCGCTCACCGAGCGGGAGCTGGAGGTGTTGCGGGTGACCGGCGAGGGCTATTCGGTCGCCGAGATCGCCGGACGGCTCCATCTCGCGCAGGGCACCGTGCGCAACTATCTCTCGAACGCCATGCAGAAGACCCAGACGCAGACCCGGCACGAGGCCGCCCGGTACGCGCGCGAGCACGACTGGCTCTAACGCGCCCGCACATGGGCGCGTTCGCCCTGCGGCCCGAACAGGACGAGGGTTTCGACGGCGTGCCCGTCGGCCGAGCCGAGCCAATGCGGAAGCGCGGTGTCGAATTCGGCGGCCTCTCCCGGCGGGAGGACCATGTCCCGGTCGCCGACCATCAGCCGCAACCGTCCATTGAGGACATACACCCATTCGTAGCCGCCGTGGGTCTGCGGCGTGGGTTCCGCCGGTGCGTCCCGGCTGGGGATGAGCATCTTGAACGCCTGCACCCCGCCCGCACGCCGGGTGAGCGGGAGGAACGTCATGCCGTGGCGGTGAATCGGCTGCAGATGGATCCGCGGATCACCGGTCCGGGGAGCGCCGACGAGGTCGTCGAGCGGCACGCCGTGCACCCGGGCGAGCGGGAGCAGCAGTTCGAGCGTCGGCCGCCGCCCGCCGCTTTCCAACCGTGACAACGTGCTTTCCGAGATCCCGGTCGCCGCCGACAGTTCGGCGAGGGTCAGGCCGCGGTGTTTGCGCAGCGCTCGCAACCGCGGGCCGACCGCGTCGAGCACCTCGTCCGTTTCGTCCATGCCCTCGATCTTGCCAGGTCGGCAAGTTTTCGTGCCAAACCGGCGGACCGGCGGCGAAGGTGGCGATCATGAGCGCTACGAAATTCTGGGACGAACTCCACGAACGGCGGGCCGCCGGAACGCCGAAGGTGAACATGAGACTGGCCGAGATCGCGGGCTCGCTGACCCCGGGCAGCGCGCTGGACCTCGGCTGCGGAGCCGGGGGAGACGCGCTCTGGCTGGCGGCCCGAGGCTGGCGGGTGACCGCGGTCGACATCTCCGGAGCGGCCGTGCGTTCGCTCCAGGCACGCGGCGAGCCGATCACGGCGCTTCGCGTCGACGTCGCCGAAGACTTCCCCGAGGGCACCTTCGACCTGGTGTCCGCGCAGTACTTCCACACGCCCTTCGAACTGGACCGGGCGCGGGTGCTGCGCACCGCCGCGGGCTCGGTGAACCCCGGCGGGCGGCTGGTCGTCGTCGACCACGGTTCCGCCGCGCCGTGGTCGTGGGATCAGGACGCCGAGTTCGCCACTCCCGGCGAGGTGGCGGCCGGGCTGGACCTCGACCCGGCGGTCTGGTCGATCGATCGCGCGGAGGCGGCCGAACGCCTGGCCACCGGCCCGGCGGGCCGGACCGCGACGGTCGTCGACCACATCCTGATCCTCCGGCGGGCCGGGCGATGAGCCGGAAACGCGACACCGGGCCGCCGTCGACCGGAGCCGGCGAGAAGGACGTGCTCGCCGGGTTCCTCGACTATCTCCGCGCCACGGTCATGGCCAAGGCCGAAGGCGTTCCGGAAGACCGGGCCCGCGTTCCCGGCGTGCCGTCCGGCACGAATCTGCTGGGCCTGGTCCAGCACCTGACCCAGGTGGAACGGCATTGGCTGCTCGGCCACCGCGTCACCGACTGGAAGGCGACGTTCCACCCGGGCCCGGACGACACGACGGCGTCGATTCTGGCCGCCTACCGGGAAACCGTCGCCGAGGCGAATCAAGCGATCGCCTCCTGGGACGACCTCACCGCGGCGGGGCCTCGCCGGGCATCGCGACGCTGGACGCTGACCCACCTGATCGAGGAGACCGCGCGGCACGCGGGACACGCCGACATCCTGCGCGAACTGATCGATGGCGCCACCGGGCGCTGAAACGGAGATCCCCATGTTCCACCGAGCCGCCGCGTTCGTCGCGGCCCTCGTCCTGCTGACGGCCTGCGGTTCGCCTCCGGTCACCGCTGCCCCGCCCCCGGGGTTCCGGCACGAACTCGCCGACGTCGACGGGGTGAAGATGCATTACGTCACCGGCGGCAAGGGTGCCCCGCTCGTGCTGCTGCACGGCTGGCCGCAGACCTGGTACGGCTGGCACCGGGTCATGCCCGCGCTGGCCGAACACTTCACGGTGTACGCCCTCGACCTGCCCGGTCTAGGCGACAGCGACGGCTCGCCGCCCAGCTACGACAAGGCCACCCTCGCCCGCTACGTGCACGGCCTCGTCGCCGGACGGCTGGGCCTGCGCGACGCCCGGATCGCCGGCCACGACCTCGGCGCCGCCGTCGCCTTCCAGTACGCCGCGCAATTCCCCGGCGATCTCACCAAACTCGCCTATCTCGATCTGCCGCTGCCGGGACCCGCGCTCGACGCGACGGCCTACCGGAACCTGAGCTGGCATATCGCGTTCCACTCGCAGAAGACGGTTCCCGAAGCCGTCGTCGGCGACGACGTGCGCGAATACCTGTCCCTGTTCTATCCCCAGGTCGCCTACTCGGGAACGGCCTTCGGCGGTCCCGGCGCGCCGTCACCGTTCGACGACGCGGAGATCGACGAGTACGCCCGTACCTACTCCAGGCCGGAGGTCCTGCACGGCGGTTTCGAGCTCTACCGGACGCTCGGGCAGGACGTGACCGCGAACGCCGGCGCGAAACCCATCTCCACGCCGACTTTGCTGATGACAGCGGAGGGATTGCTCGAACCGCAGAAGGCCACGCTGGCGCCCCGCGTCGCGAACCTGGCGCGCGCGGTCGAGGTGCCGAAGGCGGGACATTGGCTCGCCGAAGAGAATCCGGCGTTCGTCAGCGCCGAACTGATCGGCTTCCTGAAGTAGGTTGCCCGAGATCGAGAACCTTTGCGATGCTTCGCGCATGTCCACGCTGGAAGTCCTCAACCACCCGTTCCGCGAGCAGTTCGAGGTCTTCCTCGACGAACATCGTCGTGTCCTGGACGAATCCCTGGAAGGGCTGACCGAGGAACAGGCACGCCGGTCGCTCGTCCCCTCCCGGACGACCCTGCTCGGTCTGGTGAAGCACGCGACCTTCGTGGAAAAGGTGTGGTTCGTCGAAGGGATCACCTGCCGCCCGCGGACCGAGATCGGTCTCCCCGAGACACCCGACGAATCGTTCATCCTCACCGAGGAGGACACGATCGCCTCCGTGCGGCAGGCATACCGCGAAGCCTGTGAGGTGTCCCGCAAGGCCGCGGCCGCCCTCGAACTGGACGACCTGATCCACGGGAACCGGCGCGGCCCGCTCCCGCTGCGCTGGGTGTACCTGCACATGCTGCGGGAACTCGCCCAGCACGGCGGCCACGCGGACATCCTGCGCGAGCAGATCCTGAACTCCTAGAAACGACGATGCCGGGGAGCGATGGCTCCCCGGCATCGTCGTTTCGTTCGTCAGGAACGGGTCAGCGTGACGCCGTACTTGTTCGCCGCGTCCACGACGGGCTGGTAGTAGGAGTACGAGCCGGTGGCGTTGGCACCTTCGTTGTAACCGCAGTCGTGGCCGTCGGCCGGGCCGCCGGAGGTCATGCCCTGCGCGGTGTTGCCCGCGATGTAGGCGCCGCCGCTGTCACCGCCCTCGGTGCAGACGGTCGACTTCGCCAGCCCGGTGGTGGCGACGCTTTCGCCGCTGTAGCGCACGGTCTGGTTGTACGCGGTGATCTTGCCGCAGGTCCAGCCGGTGGTGTTGCCCGCCTTGCACAGCGTGGTGCCGACCGGCGCCTTCGAGCTGCCGGTGATCCGCACCGTGGTGCCCTTGCGGGTGTCCACGTAGCCGCGGCCGGTGTCTTCGGCGTCGATGTCCATCAGGCCCATGTCGGTCGACGGGAACTGGGTGGCGACACCGCGGCCGATGTGGACGCCGTTGCGGTTGAGGATGTCCGGGTTGCCTTCGACGCAGTGCCCGGCGGTGAGCAGCACGTTGTTGCCGCTGCTGGTGGTGCCGGGGAAGCCGAGCGAGCAGTTGGTGCCCGGGTCGAGGTCCATGATCTGGCCGGGGATGACGTCGGCCTGCGTGGTGTTGCCGTTGGCGACACCGGTCTGGACCGCGACGCCGGGCAGCGCGGTGAGACGGCGCACGAGGGCGCTGTCGGCACCCGGCTGCACGGTGACGACGACCTGGTCGGCCGCGAGTTCCGGACCCCAGGACTGCACCTGGGTGACGTCCTTGCCGATCACCGTGCCGACCTTGGCGGACAGGGCGTTCAGCGCGTTCTCGCCGCGAGCACCGGTGCGCGGGGACAGCCCGGCGGAGCGAAGTTCCTTCGCGGAACCGGCGTCGGCGTTCACCACGAGGGCACCTGCGTTGTCGAAGTACGCGCCGTCGGTGTGGAGGCCACGATTTCTGACGTTGTCCAGCGACGCGATCAGGTTCTTCTCATGGTCCAGCTTCTGGGCGGCCTGAAGCGGGCTGACCTTGAGCTGGGCGGCGAGCGTCTGGAGCATCGTCTGGTCGTAGGACGTGACCGGCGCGGCGGTCGCCGGGACGGCGAGCGCGCCGATTCCGGCACAGACGCTGAACAGGGTGAGCATGACGGGTCCGCGAATTCGCATGCGAATTTCCTTCGATAAGGAGGGAACGACGAACCGCCGGAATATGTTCGGAAAGCGCAGGGGACCGGGCGGTTCATCTCGACGTGACGCACAGTACGAGCGCCCGCACGGCATGTCGTAGCGCCGAAAGTAGGATCCGTGATCGCGGACCTACTTTCGTATGCGGAAAGCGCGAATTGCCCGCGTATTCAATTGCGCGGAAGTGCCATTGTCCCAAAAGTGTCAGCGAGGTAGGCGTTCAGCGCGGCGGCACCGGAGAGCAGGGCGCGTCCCCTCGCCGCGAGCCGGGCGTGCCAGTCGCGCAGCGTCGACTCGAGCGGAACGACGCCGCCCGCCGAGCGGACCTGGTCGAGCACCGGCGCGATCCGCTCCAGGAGATAGCCGCCCCGCCTGAGCTGATGGGTCAGCTTCGCGTCGCGGACGTCGGCCGCGTTGTAGACGCGGTAGCCCGTCCTCGGGTCACGCTCGGGACGGAGAAGGCCGGCCCGTTCCCACTCGCGCAGGGTGGCCGGCCGGACGCCGAGTTTCCGGGACAGCGGGCCGACGAACAGGTCACCCCGTTCCTGGGGCACGGGTTCGAGATCGCGGAGCGCGGCCGTGACGGCCTGGAGGGTGCGGCGGTCGTCGAGCAGTTGCGCGTGGCTTTCGTCGACGAGCCGGAGCGCCTCCTCGACGTCGTCCCGATTGACCGCCCGCATGATCGACGCCGCCGTCGCGTGGCCGTGTCCCGGCACGAGGGCGAGGAAGGCACGCAGGGCTTGCGCGTGCAAGGGCGTATAGGTGCGATAGCCCTGCGGGCCGCGTTCGGCGGCGGGGAGGATGCCGTCCGCCTCGTAGTTGCGGACCGCCTGCGCGGACAGGCCGTGCTCGCGCGCGAGGTCGACCGGCCTGAGCCGATCACGGGTTCGAAGGTTCCGGCCCACCGCCCCAAGATATTCGCTCTACCGGTCGCGCGCGGATTCCGCCCGCCGCTCGTACCGGGCTCGGGCCAGCCGATAGGCCGTTTCAAGCAGCTCGCGAGTGGCCGTTTCGGTGTTCGACGCCGGGTTCACCACCGCCAGCCAGCCCGCGTTCCCGTACACGGGGTGGGCGATCAGGGTGTCGGTGTCGGCGGGGTTCTGGCCAAGATCGCGGGCGAACTCCTTCTTGCCGGCTTGGATGTTCACGCGGAAGGTGTCCGGGCGGTCCAGCCGCGAGGTCTCGTCGCCGGGGTAGTTCTTGGTCACGATGGTGGCGAAGGGCTGGACGTTGGTCGGGACGACGCCGTCGGGGGAGTAGTAGAAGAACGCGTCGCCCCAGCTGAGCTCCGGCCATTCGTCACCCGGCCCCGGGGTGAGGGTCAGGACGCCGTCGAGGCCCGAGACGAGGCCGATGATCTCTTCGATGGTCATGTGCTCAAGCGTGGCATTAAAGTGCTTGTGGAGGGTTCGAGCGCGTTTTCGACGGGGTGAAGGTGTCAAGTCTCAAATCGATGCGCACGGCGGAGGTCGCCCGCCTGGCGGGGTACTCCGTCCAGCAGGTGCGCAACCTCGAACGCGACGGCGTGCTCCCGGCGGCGTCGCGGACGGCTTCGGGCTACCGGAGCTACGGCGAGATCCACCTCCGGTCCGCGCTGGCCTACCGCGCGCTCGCCCCCGCGGTGGGGCCGGTCGAGGCCAAGGAGATCGTCCGCGCCGTGCACCAAGATCCGCTCCCCGAGGTCCTCGCGCGCCTCGACGCGGCCCACGCCGGGCTCGACGCCGAACGCGCGGATCTCCGGGACGCCAGGGAAGCCGTCCGGGTGATCTCCGGGGAGCCGATCGAAGACGTGCGCGGCTCGGACTCGATGAGCGTCTCCGAGCTCGCGTCGGCGCTCGGCGTGCGCCCGTCGACCCTGCGGCACTGGGACACGGAACGGCTCGTCGTGCCCGGCCGCGATCAGCGGGGGACGCGGCGGTACACGCCGTCCCAGGTGCGGGACGCGCGGATCGTGCATCAGCTTCGGCTGGCGGGCTACCGCGTCGCGCCCCTGCGCGCGTTGATGCCGGAACTGCGGCGATCCCGGCGGCTGGAGGACGTCGCTTCCGCGCTTTCCGCCAGGGACGCCGGGATCACGGCCCGCTCGCGGGCGCTTTTCGACGGCACGGCAGCGCTTTCCCGCCTCGTGAGTGGCGAGGACGGTTAGGGCCATCGCCGCTGGGGTTGCGAAAGCCACTTTCGCAACGTTGAAGGTTGCGAAAGTGGCTTTCGCAACGTCGGCCGTGGCCGAGACCGGCGTCAGGTGCGGGGAGTCCGTTCCCGCAGGGTCGTGAGCGCCTTGTCGGCGTGGACGTCGAATTTCAGCTCGCTCTTGATCACCGCGAGGATCCGGCGATCGGTGTCGATCACGAAGGTGCGCCGCTTGGCGTGCAGCGGGCTGAACCGGCGCCAGACGCCGAAGAGTTTGGCGACTTCTCCATCCACATCGGACAGAAGCGGATAGTCGAAGCCATGCAGGGCGGAGAATTCCCGCTGCTTGGTGATCCCGTCCGGGCTGATCCCGACGCGGTGGGCGCCGACCTCGCGGAACTCCGCGGCAAGATCGCGGAAGTGGCAGCTCTCGGCCGTGCAGCCCCCGGTCATCGCGGCGGGGTAGAAGAACAGCACGACCGGGCCGGTGGACAAGAACTCCGACAGCGTGCGGTCCTGGCCGGTGTCGTCGGGCAGGGTGAAGTCCGGGACGAGGTCTCCTTGATCCATGTCCGGTATTCGGAGCCACGGCCGCGCCGGATCGGTCTCAGCGCGTGCAGCGCCAGAAGACCGTCGCGTCGTAGGGTGAAATGACGATCTTGGAGTATTCCTCGCAGTCGGTGAACCCGGCCCGTTCCGCCTTTTTCTTGGCGTCTTGGCGGGCGTAGAAGAGCGCGAGGCCGAAGTCGCTCGATCCGTAGCCGACGAACTCCCTGGTCTCCAGCGTGGTCGCGGCGGCCGGGGTGGCGATCGAGCCCAGGACGGCGGCCGCGCCGAGCAGCGCGAGCAGAGTTTTCCTCATACCGGCCACGCTAGGGCCGGAACGTCCTCGAATCGCCCGCTGGACGGGTGTTCCCGCGGCCTCCGTCCGTCGCAGGCGGGTTCGCACGGAGCGCGAAACGGATATCGTCGCGGCATGTCCTCTCGCAAAGTGGGAACCCAGCGCGCCTTCGACGCGGCCGCCGCCGATTTCGCCGCGCTCGGGCGGTATCTGTGGGAGCCGATCGGCGCGGCAACGGTGGCCGCCGCCGGGCTCACCGAGGGAGACCGTGTCCTCGACGCCTGCTGCGGCACCGGGGCTTCGGCGATTCCGGCGGCGCACGCGGTCGGTGCCGGGGGTGTGGTGGACGCGCTCGATCTCTCCGGCCCGATGATCGGCGAGTTGCGCCGTCTTTCGGCCGGCTTGCCGCAGTTGCGCGCGCACGAGGCCGACGCGACGGCGTGGGACACCGGCGGCTACGACGTCGTGCAGTCCGCGCTCGGCATCTTCTTCTTCCCCGATATGACGGACGGGACCGACCGGCTGATCGCCAGGGCCCGGTCCGGTGGCCGGGTGGTGTTCACGATCTGGCGCGGCGGGTCCATGGTGGCCGCGGGCCGTCATCTCGGCCGCGCGGTCGCGGCGGTGACCGAGTCCGCGCCGCCGCCGGAGCGTGAACCGAGCCTGATCGATCGCATCGACCAGGCGGGCGCTTATGCCGAGTGGCTTTCCGGGCGGGATCTGTCCGATGTGGACGTCGTGGTCAACGAACTGCGGCTGACCATGACACCGGAGATCGCCTGGCTGGTCGTCATCGGCTCCGGATTCCGGGGACTGCTCGACGATCTGGAGCCCGGCGTCGTCGAGCGGGTGCGCGAGCGCTATCTCGAGTCCTTGCGCGCCGACGGGCTGACCGAACTCGACGCCACCACCCTGATCGGCTCCGGCACCGTCCGCTGACGGACACGCCCCTTTCGGTGTACAGTCGTTCACTCAAACCGGGTGAACGGCGGGACACGGGTGCGATCAGACAACGACTCCTCTGTTCGGGGCCGCGGGCAAGGGCCGTTCGGCTCCTGGCTGCTCGGCCCGCTCGCTCAGGACCCGGCCGTGTTGCGCCGTCGCGTCCAGGGACTGCTCACCGGGACCCTGATCGCGACCAACGTCATCGGCGCGCTGGTCGTGGTCGGGCTGGCGGCATTGCTCATGCCCGCCCCCGGCATGTCCGGCGAACTCATCCGGGTGACCGCGATCGCGGTCCCGGTCTACGTGGTCTCCGCCGTGGTGGTGGGCGCGCTGTGGGGCACCCGCGGCGCGCTGCGGACGTTGCGGTGGGCGGCCGAGGGCCGGACGCCGACCGACGAAGAACGCGCGTCGAGCCTTCGGGTCCCGCTGCGCCTGACGCTGGTCCAGGCGGTGTTGTGGGGTATCGCGACCGTCGTGTTCGGCGTGCTGGCCGCGCTGGTGCAGCCGCGGGTCATGCTCACCGAACTGCTCGTCGTCGCGTTCGCGGGGGTGGTCGTCTGCGCGATCGCCTATCTGGCCGGGGAATTCATCCTGCGGCCGTACGCGGCGCTGGCGTTGTCCGGCACCGTGCCGGCGCGGCCGCTCAGCGGCGGGGTGAACCTGCGGATGCTGCTGTTCTGGTGCCTCGGCACCGGGGTGCCGGTGGCGGGGCTGGTGGTCACGGCGGTGCTGGCGTGGGCACGCGGCGACGTGTCGACGACGAAACTCGCCATCTCGGTGATCGCCCTCGGGCTGGTGGTACTCGTCTTCGGACTGCTGGTGACGGTGTTCACCGCCCGCGCCGTGGTGAATCCGATCCGGTCGGTGCAGCACGCGCTGGGCCGGGTCCGTGCCGGTGACTTCACCGTCGAGATCCCGGTCTACGACGGCACCGAACTCGGTCTGCTGCAAGCGGGTTTCAACGGGATGGCCGTCGGTCTCGCCGAACGCGAACGTTTGCGGGACCTGTTCGGCAGGCATGTCGGCGAGGACGTCGCGACCGAGGCGATGCGCACGTCGGCCGAACTCGGTGGCACGGTCCGGACGGTGTCGGTGTTGTTCGTCGACCTGATCGGCTCGACCGCCCTGGCCGCGAGCCGTCCGCCCGAGGAGGTCGTCGGCCTGCTCAACCGGTTCTTCGCGGTGGTGGTCGACGAGGTCGACCGCAACCACGGGCTGGTCAACAAGTTCGTCGGTGACGCCGCGCTCGCGATCTTCGGCGCGCCGGTGCGGCTGGAGGACCACGCGACCCTCGCGCTTTCCACGGGACGGGCGATCGCGCGCAGGCTGGCGGCGGAGGTGCCGGAATGCCCGGCCGGGATCGGCGTGGCGACGGGTGAGGTGGTCGCCGGGAACGTCGGCGACCCGCGGCGGTTCGAGTACACGGTGATCGGCGATCCGGTGAACGAAGCGGCCCGGCTCACCGAGCTGGCGAAGAACGTCGAAGCCCGGCTGCTCGCTTCGTGGACGGCGATCGAGTCGGCCGCCGAAGCCGAGGCCGCGCGGTGGAAGGCGACTGAGGAGGTCACGTTGCGGGGCCGGTCCCGGTCCACCACACTCGCGACACCCGTGGCGGATTCACAGCCTCTGTGAAGGCACCGTGAATCTTGCGCGGCGGCCCGTACTCCGCCGGTGGCGGACCGTGAACGATCACAGATCCTCCTTCGCGCCTGGTGAGGGCGTTGTTCCCGAAGCCGGTGCGGCGCACGGTGATCTCCCCATCCCCATGTCAAAGGAGACATCTGTGAAGAGCCTTTCGAGGGCCGTGCTGGCGACCGGAGCCGCCGTCTTCGCGCTGAGCATGCTGCCCGCCACCGCGTTGGCGCAGTCCGGCGACGGGGACCGGCCCAGCGGCCTGATCAAGACCCAGACCCACACTCAAGTGCGGGAGATCGCGCCGGTGGCCGGGACCGCGACGACGGTCGCCGCGACGGCCGCGTCCAAGCAGCTGAACTACACCCAGCAGGTGCAGCAGTACAACCAATGGTGCTGGGCAGCCGACGGTTCGAGCATCGAGCGGTCGCTGGGCGGCACCGCCACCCAGGCCCAGTTCTGCGCCGCGGGCAAGGGAACCTCGGCCGGATACTGCCCGAACCAGCCGGCCCAGATCTACGAGATCGTCCGCGGTTTCCGCGGCACCGGCTTCTCCGCGCAGGACGCGGGCGGCCCGATCGGCTTCAGCTCGGTCGTCAGCCAGATCGACTCCGGGATCCTGAACCTGACGGGCATCTACTGGACCTCCGGTGGTGGCCACGCCGAGGTGATCTACGGCTACGACTCGGCGAACCAGTCGATCATGGTCGGCGACCCGTGGCCCACCTACCAGCGCTACCAGACCTGGAACTACAACCAGTACCGCAGCAACGGCCAGTTCCGCTGGAACGACACCATCGTCAACATCCGGAAGGGCTGAGGCGCGGTCATGAACACGATCTGCCGGAAGTTCGCCGGCTGTCTCGCGGTGGCCGTCGCGACGCTGCTGCCCGCCACGCCGCCCGCCTCGGCGAGCGAAGGAGTCGTCCCGCCCTCGGACGGCGACCTCGCGGCGGCCGTGCGTGTCGCCGGGCAGCCCGACGCGATCGGACTCGCGAGATCGAACTTCCGGCAGGTCGACCACATCGAACCGCGGCGGATCACCATGGCGGAGAAGGGAATCCCGGTCTACACCCTCAATCCCGACTTCGTCAGGGGCGTCGAGGGGGCACCGGCGGGCATGCTCAGATCCGTCGCCGTGACGGCCACCGCGGATTCCGGGCAGAAGGCCACGCTGCAGGCGATGCCGGAGGGACCGGGGAAGTGGGTCGCGGCGAGCGTGTTCTCCGGGAACGACGAAGAGACCCTGAGCGCGCGGCTGAAGCCCGGTGCGGTCCTGCTCAACGAACCCCAGATCAACGGCTGGTACGAACTAGGGCCCGACGGTGTGGTGCTGCTGCAGGCGAGCCTGCCGCAGTCGCAGGTGGGGACGTTCATCCCGCTTGCCGACTACCAGCGGGCAGTGCACGGCCGCTACGCCGACAAGCTGCCGGGATCGGACTACCAGCGCGGCGGCGGGATCGGCTTCACACAGCCGGGGCCCCCGCCCGCCGAAACGGGGATTCCGGTCGGGATCGTGGCCGGCCTGATCACCGCCGGGGTCGCCGGAATGGGTGTCGTGCTGGTCGCGGTGTGGCGGCGGCGCCGTCTCACTCCCAGATGAGGTCGATCCCCGCGATGCCGACGTCGAGTTCCTCGAAGTACGCACTGACCGTCGCACCCGGTCCGGGATGCAGCGGCTCGCTGACCACGGGGGCGAGCTCTTCGCGCTCCCGCACGGTTTTGACGCATCGCGCGGGGAGCGCGCCGTCGAAACGCATGCGGAGCAGGTACGCCGACATGCGCGACCGCACCGTCCGGTGGAAGCAGGTCGAACGGATCGACGCGGCCAGCCGCAGGGTGAACGCGAAGGTGTGCGTTTCCCCTTCGGCGAGGCCACGGTCGAAGAGGAGCTCGAACACCATCCCCGGCGATGTGGCGCTTCGGCGCACTCTGCCTCTTCGGCAGCCATCGGTGGCGAGGACCGTCGTGGCCTCCATGTCGGTGCCGGGCTCGTCCTGATGGGTCACCACGAAACCGTCCGCGCCGGGCTCCCGCGCCCGCACCACCATGGTCGAGGTGATCTCCGAGATCCGTCCTTCGCCGGTCATGGTGAGCACGTCGACGACGGTGACGACGTCGAGCTTCGCGTTGCCCCCCGTGCCGGGCGACGCGCTCAGCTCGTCCAGCAGTGAACAGGTCTCGGCCCAGCTCTGCCGCAGTTCGGCGACCGAGGGCCTGCGGTCGTCGCCGGGGGAACGTCGTTGCGGGCCGATCAGGACGATAAGGCTGTCCGGGGGCAGGCCCAGCACGGCTTCGAGCGCGCGGACGATGTCGAGCGAGCGCGGCGTCGACGGATGGCGGAGGCCGCGCTGCCAGTAGCTCAAGGTCGATTCGGCCACGGAAACGCCGCGTGCCGCCAGATGCGCGCGGATCCGGGACAGGGAAAGGCCGCGATGCTCCACCGCCTCGGAAAGCGCGCGATGGAACGAGCCGGTTCTGACCTCGCGTTCCTGGTACATGGGCACCCCCACCGACGCCGGATTGGCGCAAAGCATGCGCAGTCCGGCGCCGGTCGGCAACCGCCTAAGGTCGAAAACCGGACTTTCAGGCGAATTCGAGCCGCAGGCTTTCGAGGCCGCGCAGCGTCACCTGCTTCACCCAGACCGGATCGGCGGTCCGGTGGAAGGCGCGGCCGGCGCTGAGCAGCGCCTCGAAGACGATCCGGCCCTCCATGCGCGCGAGCGGGGCGCCGAGACAGAAGTGGATGCCCTGTCCCAGCGCGAGATGCCTCGGCGAGGGGCGATCCACGTCGAAGCGGTCCGGGTTCTCGTGTGTGCGCGGGTCACGGTTGGCCGCTCCCAGCAGTACGACCGCCTGGGCGCCTTTGCCGACGACCTCGTCACCGATCGTCGTGTCGCGCAGGGCGAGCCGCGTCGTCAGCTGGACGGGGGAGTCGTACCGGAGCATCTCCTCGACCGCGTTCGGGATCTTCGACCGGTCCTCGGCCAGTTCCCGGTGCTGCTCCGGATGGTTCAGCAGCGCGAGGATCCCGTTGCCGATCAGGTTGGTCGTCGTCTCGTGCCCGGCGACCAGCAGGAGCATCGCGGTGATCACCAGTTCGCCTTCGCTGAGCCGGTCGCCCTCGTCGGAGACCGACACCAGATCGGAGAACAGGTCGCCGGTCGGCCGCTTCCGCCGCTCCTTGGCCAGCTCACGGAAGTAGGCGACGAACTCACGCCGGGCAGCGACGGCCGCCGCGACGGTCTCCTTCGCGATGAGGAAGGACGGGTCGAGTGCGCGCCCCATGGCGTGCGACCAGCCCTCGAAACGTCCGCGGTCGGCGAGGGGAACCCCGAGCATCTCGCTGATGACGACGACCGGCAGCGGCTTCGCGATCTCGGTCATCAGGTCGAATTCGCCCCTTTCGAGCGCTTTCGCCACGAGTTCGTTCGCCAGCTCCTCGATCCTCGGGGCGAGCTGCTCGATCATCCTCGGCGTGAACGCCTTGGAGACCAGCCGCCGCAGCCGCGTGTGATCGGGCGGGTCGAGCGCGAGGAACGACCGGACCACCCGGCCCTGCTCGTCCACCGGCTCGTTCTCGTGCGGATCCGGCAGCACCTCCGGCTCCCCATGGCCGAACGCGGGGTTCTTGAGCAGGGCGGACGCCTCTTCGAACCCGCTGACCACGAAGAATCCGTCGGCGGCCGCGAAGACCGGCCCGCGGTCGAAGACCTGACGGTAGAACGGGTACGGATCGGTCCTGGTCTCCGGCGTGAGCAGGTTCTCGAGCATGAGCCGATCCTAGGCGCGGCGGCATCGCCGAATAGGCGAAAGTGTTCGCATGACTGTCGACGCGATGATCGAAGACCTCCGAACCCTCGTCGAGATCGAGTCGCCTTCTGGGGACATCGAGGCCTTGACGGCGTCGGCCGAGGCGGTGGCCGCACTCATCGAGGCACGTCTCGGTGGGACGGCGACCCTGGTGGCGAGCGCGGCGGGGCCGCACGTCCGCTGGTCCGGCGGTGGTGAACCCCGCGTGCTGATCCTCGGGCACCACGACACCGTGTTCCCGATCGGCACGCTGGCGCGCCGCCCGTTCGCGGTCGACGGCGGTCGCGTGACCGGACCAGGCGTGTTCGACATGCTCGGCGGACTGGTGCAGGCGATCCACGGCTTGGCCGCACTCGACGATCTGTCCGGGGTCGAGATCCTCGTGACGGCCGACGAGGAAACGGGCTCGCACGAATCCCGGGCGCTCATCGAGGACCAGGCCCGCGCGTGCGGCGCGGTCCTCGTCTTCGAAGGCGCGGCTGACGGCGGCGGTCTCAAGGTCGGTCGCAAGGGCTGCGGCACGTTCGAGGTCGTCATCACCGGCCGGGCGTCGCACGCCGGCCTCGAACCCGAGTCTGGTGTGAACGCGCTGACCGAAGCCGCGCATCAGGTACTGGCGATCGCCGCGCTCGATCGGCCGGGAGCCGGGACCAGCGTCACTCCGACGGTCGCTTCGGCGGGAACGGCGAGCAATGTGGTGCCCGCGTCCGCGACCGTCGTGGTCGATGTCCGGGTCGAGTCCGCCGAAGAGAAGGCGCGGGTCGAAGCCGGATTCGCCGCGCTCACGCCCCGTCTCGAAGGAGCGAAAGTCGAGGTGCGGGGCGGGATCCATCGGCCGCCGATGCCCGAGTCCGCCGCCGCGGACCTCTTCGTCGTCGCGGAACGGCTACTGCCCGGGGTCGCCGGGGTGGCCGTCGGCGGCGGGAGTGACGGCAACCTCACGGCCGCGATCGGCGTCCCGACCCTCGACGGGCTCGGCGCCGTCGGCGGCGGCGCCCACGCCGATCACGAATACCTGCTGGTGGAGTCGATGGTGGAGCGGGCGGGGCTGGTCACCGGGCTGGTGAAGGCGATTCGAAGCTTCTGATCCTCTCGCGAGCCAGTTCTTGCCCGATTCCGGGCAAGAACTGGCGTTTCGGTAGCCGGATGTGCATGATGAGCTCCGTGGAGGACGCGGACATCGTCGAGCAGGTGGCCTTGTCGACAGGTTTGTCGACGGCCATCGCCGCCCGTGTCGTCGAGGACGTCCTGGCGTTCTACCGGCAGCCCGCCGAGCAGTACGTCCGGTCCAGGCACGCCCAGTTGCAGGCGGAGGGCAGGAAGAACCCCGAGATCTTCCCCCTGATCGCCGGTGAGCTGAGCCGCCGTCTCGTCGCGCCTCCCGACCTGTCCGAGCGGCAACTGCGCCGCATCGTCTACGGCTGACGGACCACCCCCGTCCGTTTTCTTTGTGAGGTTGACTCGTCATGTGCGGAATCGTCGGCTACATCGGCGGCCAGAACGCCGCTCCGATCCTGATCGAGGGGCTGACGCGGCTGGAGTACCGCGGCTACGACTCGGCCGGGATCTCCGTCCTCGGCGGTAAGGGCGCCCAGGTGCACCGGATCGTGGGGCGGGTGCGGAATCTGACGGCCGCGCTGCCGAAGCGGCTCGCGGGCAAGGTCGGCATCGGGCACACGAGGTGGGCGACGCACGGTCCCGCCACCGAGGCGAACGCCCATCCGCACGTCTCCGAAGACGGCCGGATCTCCGTGGTGCACAACGGGATCATCGACAACGCCGACGCGCTGCGGGAGCAGCTCACCCAGGCGGGGGTGACGCTGTCGTCGGAGACCGACACCGAAGTGCTCGCCCACCTGATCGCGCGGTCGGGTGCGAAGACGCTGGAAGACGCGGTCGTCGAGGCCGTCTCCCGCGTCACCGGCACCTACGCGATCGCCGTGACCGACACCGAGCACCCCGACCGCGTCGTGGTCGCGCGGAACGGCTCGCCGCTGATCATCGGCGTCGGCGACCGGGAGATGTTCGTCGCCAGCGACCTGTCCGCGCTGGTCCGGCACACCTCGCAGGTGGTGCACCTCGACGACGGCGAGTTCGCCAGCGTCTCCGCCACCGGCTACCGCACCTTCACCGTCGACGAGAGCGACACCGGCAAGGCCGCCACCGCGATCGACATCCAGGCCGACGACCTCGACCTCGGCGGTCACCAGCACTACATGTACAAGGAGATCCAGGAGCAGCCGGAATGCTTGGAGCGCATGATCCGGGGCCGTCTCGACGACCGGTTCGGAGTGTCCCGTTTGGACGGTCTGAACCTGACTCCCCGTGATCTGCGCGGTTTCGCGCGCGTGAAGATCCTCGGCTGCGGTTCGGCGTACTACGCGGGCCAGATCGGCGCCACCATGATCGAGGACCTGGCGCGGGTCCCGGCCGACGCGGAGGCGGCGTCCGAGTTCCGCTACCGCAACCCCATCATCGAAGCGGACACCCTCTACATCGCGGTCAGCCAGTCCGGCGAGACCGCGGACACCGCGTTCGCCGTCGAAGAGGTCAAGCGCAAGGGCGGCCGGGTCGTCGGCCTCGTGAACGTCGTCGGCTCGACGATCGCGCGGGCCTGCGACGGCGGCCTGTACCTGCACGCCGGTCCGGAGATCGCGGTCGCTTCGACCAAGGCGCTCACCAACATGGCCGTCGGCTTCGCGATGATCGCGCTGGCCCTCGGCCGCGTCCGCGACCTGTCCAACGCGGACGGGCAGCGTATCGTCGCGGCGTTGCGGGCGCTGCCGAAGCAGGTCGCGGCCATCGTCGAAGCCGAGTCCCAGATCGCCGAGCACGCCAAGATCTGTGCCGACGCGCGCAGCCTGTTCTTCATCGGCCGGGTCCGCGGCTTCCCGGTGGCGCGGGAGGGCGCGCAGAAGTTCAAGGAGATCTCGTACCGGCACGCGGAGGCCTACCAGACCTCGGAACTCAAGCACGGTCCGCTCGCGCTGATCGACGAGGAGCTGCCGACGGTCGCGATCGTGCCCTCCGACGACCTCGCCGACCGCAACCTGGCCGCGATGCAGCAGATCAAGGCGCGCAAGGGGCAGGTGCTGGCGATCACGCACGACGACGTGGACTTCGGAGACCTCGACGTGCCGCGGTTCGTGGTGCCGCGTTCGGAGCCGGAACTCGACCCGATCCTGCTCACGATCCCGCTGCAGCTGCTGGCCTACCACGCCGCGCTGATCCTCGGCCACGACATCGACAAGCCCCGGAACCTCGCGAAGTCTGTCACCGTGGAATGATTTCCGCCCTCAGCGATCGAGGGAGTCCGCGATGAGGCAGTACCTGCTCGCCGTCCAGCTCGACGAAAGCGAGCGGGACGCGCCCGAGGACGAGGTCCGGGCCATGCTGGCCAGGACGGGCAAGGTCACCGACGAGATGAAGGCCGCCGGGTCGTGGGTCTTCGTCGGCGGGCTCGAGCATTCGGACGTCTCCACGGTCGTCCGGCCCGCCGGCGGGACGACCACGATCACCGACGGCCCGTTCGCCGAGACGAAGGAACAGCTCGGCGGCTTCTGGGTGATCCAGGTCGAGGACCTCGACCAGGCGCTGGCCTGGGCGCGGAAATGCGCGCTGGCCTGCGGGCAGCCGATCGAGGTACGGCCGTTCGGCGACCCGTCGCTCCGGCAGTGATGGACTTCGACGGGATCTACCGGGCGGAGTACGGCCGGTGCGTGGCCACTCTGACGCGCCTCCTCGGCGACATCTCGCTCGCCGAGGAGGCCGTTCAGGACGCGTTCGCGACGGCGGTCGAGAAGTGGGAGAAGGCGCCGCCCAATCCGGGCGCGTGGATCGTGACCACCGCCCGCAACCGCGCGATCGACCGCCTGCGCCGGGAATCCACCCGCGAGGCACGGCACGCCCAGGCGTTGCTCCTGCACGCGCCGGACGAACCGCACGAGGTGGGGCCGGTCCGCGACGACCAGCTCCGCATGATCTTCACCTGCTGCCATCCGGCGCTTTCGCCGCCCGCGCGGGCGGCGCTCACCCTGCGCCTGCTCGGCGGGCTGGAGGTGGGGGAGATCGCGCGGGCGTACCTCGTCCCGGAAACGACCGTCTCCCAGCGGATCGTCCGCGCGAAGAAGAAGATCCGCGACGCGGGCATCCCGTACCGGGTGCCGGGGGACGGCGAACTTCCCGAGCGGCTGGACTCCGTCCTCACCGTGCTCTACCTGGTGTTCAACGAGGGGTACACGTCCACGTCGGGTGAGCTGCTGCGGACGGACCTCTGCCTGGAGGCGATCCGGCTCGCGCGGGCGCTCGCCGAGCTGATGCCCGGCGAGCCGGAGGTGACCGGGCTGCTGGCGCTGCTCCTGCTCACCGAAGCGCGCCGGCCGGCGCGGGTGGGGCCGTCCGGGGAGCTGGTGGTGCTCGCGGAGCAGGACCGGTCGCTGTGGAACCGGGAACTGATCGCCGAAGGACACGAGCTGGTGCGGCGGTGTCTGCGTCTCGACCGGCCGGGCCCGTATCAGGTGCAGGCGGCGATCAACGCCGTGCACACGGACGGCGAAGCGACCGACTGGACGCAGGTGCTGGCGCTTTACGACCAGCTGTGGCGGCTCGCCCCGTCGCCGGTCGTCGCGCTCAACCGCGCGGTCGCCGTCGCCGAGGTACACGGCCCGGCGGAGGCGCTGGCCGGCATCGAGGACCTGGACTTGCCGGGCTATCACCATCTGCCCGCCACGCGGGCGAATCTGCTGTCCCGTCTCGGCCGGACGGCGGAAGCCGTCGCCGCCTACGACGAGGCGATCGCCTTGGCCACCAACGACACGGAACGCGCTTTCCTGGCGGCCAAACGGGCAGTCCTGTCGTAGTTTCGGGCAACACTCTGTCCTCAATGGACGGAGGGGTTCCGTTGTCGGACCGGCGGGAAACCAACTATTGTCGCCATGACCGCTCGTCCGCCATGACCGGAGGTGACCGTTGTACGCCGAAGAGCGGCAGCGCGCCATCCTCAAGCAGGCCAGGCGGAACGGCCGGGTCGACGTGGCGACGCTCGCGGCGGCTTTCGAGATCACCAGCGAGACCGTCCGCCGTGATCTGACGGCGCTGGAACGCAGCGGAGTGGTGCGGCGGGTGCACGGCGGCGCGATTCCCGTCGAACGGCAGGGTATCGAGCCGGGTCTCGACGCCCGTGACGCGGTGATGACCGCGGAGAAGGACCGTATCGCCGCCGCGGCCCTGGAGCAGCTCCCCGACGGGGGCGCGATCCTGCTCGACGCGGGCACCACGGTGGGCAGGCTGGCGAATCTCGTCCCCTCGGATCGTGACCTGACCGTGGTCACCCCTTCGCTGCCGAACGCGTGCGCGCTCGCGAACCGGCCCGGCGTCACGCTGATGCTGGTCGGTGGGAGGCTGCGCGGCCACACCATGGCCTCGGTCGACGGCTGGGCGCTCGACGCGCTCAAGGACACCTACGTCGACGTCGCTTTCCTCAGTACCAGCGGCCTTTCCGTCGAGCGGGGGCTCACCACCGCGGACACCGCCGAGGCGATGGTGAAGCGCGCGGCCATCGCGTCCGCGCGACGGACGGTGCTGCTGGCCGATCACACCAAGATCGGCGACGACCACTTCGCCCGGTTCGGGGACCTCTGCGATGTCGACACCCTGATCACCGACAGCGGTGCCGAACCGCGGGAGCTCGACGAGATCGGCCACGCAGGCGTCAAGGTGATCATCGTTTGAAGCGTACGGGCGAGCGGCTCGCCGGATACCTGATGACAGCGCCGTTCTACGTCCTCTTCGGCGTGTTCGGCCTTTTCCCGCTGCTCTATACCGCGTGGGTGGCGCTGCACCACTGGCATCTGGTCAACGGTGACACCGGGTTCGCCGGCCTCGACAACTTCGGTGTCCTGCTCCAGGATCCGCATTTCTACAACGCGCTCTTCAACACGGTCAGCATCTTCGTCCTTTCGACCGTCCCTCAACTGTTCGCGGCGCTCGGGCTCGCCGCCCTGCTCGACCGTCCCCTGCGGGCGAGGACCCTGTGGCGGGCCAGCGTGCTGTTGCCCAACGTCGTCTCGGTGGTCGCGGTGGCGCTGGTGTTCAGCCAGCTGTTCGCGGAGGACTACGGCGTCGTCAACTGGGCACTGGGTCTGGTGGGGCTCGAACCGGTGGACTGGCGGTCGGATCGGTTCGCGTCGCACGTCGCGGTGAGCGCGATGGTGATGTGGCGCTGGACCGGCTACAACGCGCTGCTCTACCTGGCGGCCATGCAGTCCGTGCCGCAGGAACGGTACGACGCGGCGATGCTCGACGGTGCCTCGCGCTGGCGGAGCTTCTGGTCGATCACGGTGCCCGCGATCCGGCCGACGATCGCCTTCACCGTCGTCGTCTCGACCATCGGCGGGTTGCAGCTGTTCGCCGAGCCGCAGCTGCTCGACGAAACCGGCGTCAACGGCACCGGTGGCGCCGATCGGCAGTTCCAGACGCTGGCCATGTACTTGTACGAGAAGGGCTTCGGCGAGTTCGACGCGGGGTACGCGGCGGCCATCGCGTGGTTGCTGTTCTTGTTCTCGGCGGTGTTCGCGCTGGTCAATTTCTCACTTGTGCGCCGGATGCGGGGCGGTGAGTGACCGTGGCGGCGAGGGAACGGACCGGTTTCGTCGTCTACGGGCTGCTGCTCGCCGTCGTCGTCGCGTCGATCTTCCCGTTGTACTGGTCGTTCGTGGTGTCCTCGAAGGACAACTCGGCCCTCGGTGAGACGACCCCACCGCTGGTGCCCGGCGGCAACCTGATCGAGAACGTCGAGCGGGTCTTCGGGACCGTCGACTTCTGGCTGGCGATGCAGAACTCGCTGATCGTCGCCGGCACGGTGACCGTGTCGAACGTGCTGCTCTCCAGCATGGCCGGATTCGCCTTCGCGCGGCTGCGGTTCCCCGGTCGCGACTCGCTGTTCCTGGTCGTCATCGGCACCGCCATGGTGCCCGCCCAGCTCGGCGTCATCCCGCTGTACCTGGTGGTCGGCGAACTCGGCTGGTACGGGCGGCTGGAGGCGGTGATCGTGCCGGGACTGGTCGGCGCGTTCAGCGTGTTCTGGATGCGGCAGGCGTGCGAGGAGGCGATCCCGAGCGAACTGCTGGACGCCGGACGCGTCGACGGCTGCTCGACGGTGCGGCTGTTCTGGAACGTCGCCATGCCCGCCATCCGGCCTCAGGCCGCGGTGCTTGGGATGTTGACGTTCATGACCGCGTGGAACGACTTCTTCTGGCCCCTGATCGTGCTCGACCCCAATGCGCATCCGACCGTTCAGGTGGCGTTGTCGCGGCTGGCTAGTGGGTACTTCACGGATTACTCGCTGATGCTCACTGCGGCGACCATCGGGGTGCTGCCGGTGGTCGGGTTGTTCATCGTGTTGGCGAGGAAGGTGGTCGACGGGGTTATGCGGGGGGCTCCGCGGGGCTGAGGTTTGGGTTCTTGGCTGGGGTGTTGCCGTTTTTCGGGGACGGAAGCGGTGGTGGTGTGCGGCATTGTGGTCGCTTTTCGGCGACGGTTGGGGCTCGTTCGTCTTGGGCGGTTTGGTGATGTGGGTGGGGCGGCTAGGGGACTTCGGGTCGGGCCGTTGCCGTATTTCGGCAACTTGGCTGTGCTTGGTGCTGTGGTCATTTTTCGGCAACCCGACGAGTGCAGGTGGCGCACTTGGGGCTGTCGTTTTTCGGCGACGGATGGTTGCCGAAGTGGCGTCGTTGCGTTGTGCGGGGCGCTCCCAGGGGTGGCTCGGGAAGAGGTCGCGTCCGGGTTCGTGGCGTCGTGGCTATTTTTGGCGACTTGGCCGGTGCCGGTCGCGCGCTTGGTGCTGTCGTCGGTTTTCGGCGACGGGGCCGATGGGGCTCGGCAGGGAGGCGGCCGGGCTCGTGACGTCGCGTCGTGCCGTTGCCGTTTTCCGGCGACGCCTCAGAACGGTGGTGGTTCCTCGCTGCGGGGTTCGTGCAGCGCCGGTGGCGAGCTGTCGTAGCTCTGCCCGGTGGGTGTGGTGATCGTGAGGGTTCCGTCGGAGGTCATCCGGTAGTTCCAGCCGGGTTCGTCTTTCAGCCGGTGGTCGCGGCGGCACAGGTCGATCAGTTCGGTATCGGCGGTGTGGCCGCCGTGTTGCCACGGCAGTGAATGGTCGAGGTCGCAGGCCTGGGCCACACGATGGCACCCGGGTCTTCGGCACTCGCGATCCCGGACTCGCACGAATTCGTCGAGACCGGCGGTGGGTCGGTAGCGGTCGCGGCCGAGGTCGAGAACCTGCCCTGAGAGTGGGTCGGTGATGATCCGCCGCAACACCGTATTCGACCCACCGGCGATCTCACGGGCCAACGAGGCGGGGATATGCCCATGCCCGGCCATCTCCGCCGGATCATCGTTCAACCCGAGGTAGGTGTTCAAGTCCATGTAGAGGAACACCTCCGACCGTTCGCTCTTCCCGCCCTGACCACCCAGCAAGAGATCAAGGGCGACGTCAGCACGTAGCTGGTCCAGGGTGCGGGTCTCCCCGTCGGCCCGCAGCGCCCGAGCCTCACGGTCGATCCGCGTATAGGCGGCGGCGACCTTCTCGACGGGGCCGTCTTCGACTTCGATGGAGGCCACCCCGGTGTCGCCCTGTCGGATCGATAGGCGACGTCCGCCGCGGTTCCGTTCGGCACGACGGGAGGCGCCGTCGCGGTCGGCCATCATCGCCGCGTGGTTGGCCGCTTTCCGGATCTGATCGGAGTTCCGGTCCGGGATCCGATCCTCCAGCACCGCGTCCACCGCGCGGGCGTCCTCGTCCGAGAGCCAGGCGGTGGCCGTGGCGACTTTCATCGCTCCGTACCCACCGACCTTCCCGGCATCCAACAGTCCCAGGGTGTGTGGCAGGCGATTGGTCAGTGCCTGAGCGGTGGAGACCAGCCCAGCAGCATGTCCGTCCACAACGGACAGAGCGAACGCGACCTCCTGCACCACGCTCGACAAACCATCACGGTGACGGCTCAGTCGTCCCAACGCGCGTAACCGAACAGCCTCCAGCCGCGCGATGCCTTCCGAAGCCGCGACGGCGGCATCCACGGCATCGTTGTCCGCCAACGTGTCCAGCGAAGCATTGACCTCCCGAAAAGCTTCCGACGAGGTGATTTCCTTTAAACGCGCCACAGCGGCGTTGAGTGTGTCCACACGCAGAACGTACAACCGACCACCGACAGTTTCCGGCACGAGCGGAAGCAGCCGCTAAAGACCGTTGCGCGCCACCACATCCGCATAGAACAGGGCACTGTCCTTGAGCACCCGTTCCTGAGTTTCGAAGTCGACGTGCACGAGACCGAACCGCTGCGTGTACCCCATGGCCCACTCGAAGTTGTCCAGCAGCGACCAGGCCATGTAGCCGCGGACGTCGGCGCCGCGCTCGATCGCGGCGTGTACGGCGGCGAGGTGGTCGGCGAAGTACCGTACGCGTTTCTCGTCGTGTACGCGGCCTTCGACTACTTCGTCCTCGAAGGCCGCACCGTTCTCGGCGATCACGAGCGGCAGGCCGCCGCAATGTCCTTGCAGCCACAGCAAAAGGTCGGTGAAGCACTCCGGACGCTGCTCCCAGCCGAGCGAGGTCAGCTCGCCGCGGGGCGGCTGGACGTCCATCCCGCGCAGACCCGGCAGAGGGCAGTTGCTGTCGGTTTCGGGATCTTCGAGCGGCACCGCGCGGGCGGGCGCGTAGTAGTTGACGCCCAGGACGTCCAGTGGCTGCGCGATGATCTCCAGATCACCGTCGGCGATCGCCGGTTCCAGGGTGCCGAGATGCGCCAGATCCGCCAGCAGCTCGGGTGGATAGCCTCGGCCCAGCAGGGGGTCGAGGAAGAACCTGTTGTGCAGGAAGTCGAATCTGCGCGCGGCCTCGCGGTGGGCGGCATCGTCCACATCGGTCAGCACGGGGGCGAAGTTGAGCACGATGGAAACCTCCTGCTCGCCGCCATCGGACCGCAATGCCTGCGCGGCCTTGCCGTGCGCGAGCAGGAGGTTGTGTCCGGCGACCAGTGCCGCACCCTCGTCCTGGATGCCCGGGGCGTGATCGCCGTTCCCGTAGCCGATGAAGGCGGCGCAGAACGGCTCGTTGATCGTGGTCCACTGTTGCACGCGATCACCGAGTACTTTGTGGACGGTCAGTGCGTAATCCGCGAAAAGGTCCGCGAGCTCGCGATTCGGCCAGCCGCCTTCCGCTTGCAGTGCCTCGGGAAGGTCCCAGTGGTAGAGCGTCACCATCGGGGTGATCCCGTTTTCCAGCAACGCGTCGACAAGACGGTCATAGAAGGCGAGCCCGCGTGGCTCCACCGTGCGGCCGTCCGGCATGATTCGCGACCACGCGACGGAGAACCGGTAGTACGGTATGCCGAGTTCACTCAGCAGGCCGATGTCCTCGCGGTAACGGCGGTAGTGGTCGCAAGCCGGATCACCGGTGGCCAGGCCGGTTCTCGCGGTGAAAGTGTCCCAAATGGACGGTCCGCGGCCGTCCGCCGTAGTCGAACCCTCGATCTGGTACGCCGCCGTGGCCGTACCCCACCGGAACCCGTCCGGAAACCCCAGTGTCACGCCGTCCCCGCTCAGTTGGCGGCCGCGGCGCGGCCTTCGGTGGCGGCCTGGTTCCAGGCCTCCTCCAGGGATTGCTTCCCCTCCTCGACGCGGCCGAGCGCGTGCCCGTACACGGGCCGCACCTCACCGTCGCGCAGCCCGCGGTAGTTCGGCCGCAAGGCCTCGGCGGACGCGGCGAAGATCTTGCCGATGGGCGCGCCGCTGAAATACGGGCTGGTGTGGGAAAGCACGGCACTGTCCTGATAGGCGCCCAGCGCGCTCGGCAGCAACCCGCTCTCCAGGAAGATCCGTTCCTGCTGTTCGGGCGCGGTGAGCCAGACGGCGAGGTCGTAGGCCTCCTTGCGGTGCGTGCCCTGCTTCGGGACGGTCAGGAACGAACCGCCCCAGTTGCCCGCCTTGCCCGGAACCGAGGTGACGTCCCATTTTCCGGCCAGCTCCGGGCCGCCCGCCTCCTGGATCTGGGTGAGCATCCAGGCGGGGCAGGTGATGGCGGCGAACCGGCTTTGCTTGATCGCCACCGTCCACGGCTGCGTGAAGGTGGTGACCGCCGCGGTCTCCTTCTTCAGCGCCATCCCGCCCGCGAGCTCGAAAGCCTTGCGTACGTTGGGATTCGTGTCGGCGATGAACTTGTCGTCCTTGGAGAAGTAGTTCTCCTGCGCCTGGTTGAGCATCGCCGTGTAGACGGTGCCCGCCGAGTCGGCGAACTTGACGTCGTCCGGTGCCTTGGCGCTGAACCGTTCCCCGGTTTCGGCGAACTTCTCCCAGGTCGGCCACAGCGCGGCCACCTGGTCGCGCTCGGTCGGCAGGCCGGCGTTCGCGAACAGGTCACGGCGGTAGCAGAGCGCGAGGCTGCCCATGTCGGTGCCGAGGCCCATCACGAACTTCCCGCCCTCGGCGGTGCCCTGGTCCCATTTCCAGGCAGGCCAGTGCTCACGGAGGCCCTGCGCGCCGAATTCCGAAAGATCGCTGAACTTGTCCGTCGACTGGCGGAACTTGGGAAGATACTGCTCTTCGATCGCCACCACGTCGGCACCGCCGCGTCCGGCGCCGAGCCCGGTGGCCAGCTGCCGGTGATGCGTCTCGAAGTCGGCGACCCGGCCTTCGACGGTGATGCCCGGATGGGCCTTTTCGTAGTCGTCGAAGAGTTTTTCGTACCCGAACTCGCCGAAGGTGGCGACGGTGAGTTTGATCGGACCGCCGGCTTCCGGCGTGCCGGAACATCCGGCGAGCAGCAGTACGAGGGCCGTCAATCCGGCCAGTACGCGGGTCATGGTTCTCCTCGGTCGTACGAACGCGGTCACGCGAGTCGTCTCGGCAGCTGGTCGCCGACGGTCAGCCGGGAATCGGCGTGCAGTTTGGTCAGCACCCTGGACACCAGCGACTGCACCGTCCTCCTCGGAAGGCTCAGCTCCGCGGCGATCTCCGGGTTGGACAGTTTCGCCGCCACCAGCCGCGCGACCCGCAGTTCCAGCGGCGACAGGGCCCCGCTGTGCCGGGGTCCCCGTTCGGCGCGGCTCAAGACGCCGTAGCGCCGCAGCCTGCTTTCCGCGCGGCGGATGCTCCAGGTGGCACCGACCGGCCCGAGCACCTCGCACGCCTCGGTGAGCGAACGGGTGGCCTCTTCGAGGTACCCGGCGCGGCCGAGCAGTTCGGCGGCGTCTTCCAGGGCGGCCGCGAGTTCGATGGGCCGACGGACCTCGCGGTAGTGATCGGCCGCGGCCCGCATGCCTTCGGGGTCGCCGTCGATCAGGGCCCGGCACCGCAGGGCGGCGGCGGTGGCCCTGGCGGGCACGGTCTCCTGGCTCGCCTCCTCGGCGCAGACGGCGAGCGCCTCCTGGGCGACGGCGTCGTTCCCGGCGGCGATCGCGACGCGGACGACGTCGGGAAGCCATTGGTGGCGCAGCATCATCCGGGCGTAGTCGGGGCGCAGCACCGGCGCGAACAGCCGCAGCGCGTCGTCGAGTTCGCCGCGTTGTTCGGCGGCCATCGCCTGTGCCGCCAGGTAGAAGTCGCAGCTCTCGCGTTCGGACGAGTTCGACGGCGAGTGCGCCTCGGCCGCTTCCAGATGGGCGCGGACGGCGACGCGTTCGTCGCGATGGCCCGCGATGAGCGCGGCGACCCCGTGCAGCAACAGGGCGGCGGCACCCGGCTCGCGCACGCCGTAGAAGGTGATCGCCGGACCGTCCTCGGTGACCGAGTCCAACTCGGCCAAAGCCTCGTCCCAGCGCCCGGTCCAATAGTAGTGCACGGCCGCCGAGACCTGCGGACCGGTCGGCAGACCATGCCGTGCCGCGGTCTCGTACCCGGCGTGCAGCGTGGCGTCGGCCTCGCCGAGCCGGTCGAGGTTCTGCAGCGTGAAGAGCCGGTTGTCGAGCAGGTCGAACCGCAGCGTCGCCAGGTCGGCCTCGTGGCCTGCGGTCTCCAGCGCGGCGTCGATCGCGGTCAGCGCCCGGTCGTGCTCCCGGCGGATCGAGTGCACGAGCCACAACGTCTGCTGCGCGTGCGCGGCGGGATAGCGCTCACCCGCTTCGGCCGCCTCGGTGTGCAGACCTCGCGCGATCCGTTCGGTCTCGTCGAGATCGTCGAGGGTGCCGCGACGGAAGTTGGCGAGCAGCGTCCGAGTGCTGGTGCGCCAGAGTTCCGGGATCGACGGATCGTCCGCGGTGTCGCCGAGCGCCTCGATCGCGCCGGGTGTGTCGCCCCGGCGGTAGCGCAGCGCGGCCAGGAAATGCCGCATCTGCGCCAGATCCGCCTTGTCCACGACGGTCTTCACCGCCTCCTCGGCTTCGGCCTCGGGGGTCTGTTCGAGCCGGAACAGCACGCGGACCAGCGCGGCGATCAGCGTCTCCCGTTGCTCACGGGTGGGCACCGCGCTGTCGAGCGCGCCGCGCAGCAGGTCGGCCGCGATATGCGGGGCGCGGTTGGACACCGCGACGTGGTTCGCGGTGAGCCAGCCCGCCAGCCACGGGTCGAACGGCACCGGCCCGGCCGCCAGTTGTTCGGCGACCCGTTTGACCGGTGCGCCCGCTCGCGCGAGTGATTCGGCGGCGCGCCGGTGCAACTCGGCGCGGTCCGGCTCGGTGATGGCGCCGTAGAGCGCCTGCCGCTGGAACGGATGGTGGAAGGCGAGTTTGTCGCCGGCGTACTCGATGACGCCCGCGGTGGTGGCGGGCTCCAGCTCCTGCAGCACCTCGAGCGGGCTCTTACCTGCCAGTGTGGCGATGTCTTCGACGGCGAACTCCGCGCCCAGCAGGGAGGCGGTGCGCAGGATCTCGGTCGTGGCCGGGTCGAGGGTTTCCAGCGTCCTGGCCACGGCCGCGAGCAGCGACCGAGGCGCGTTCTCGGTGCCGTCCAGCGTCACCTCGGCCACGCCCGCCGTGATCCGCACCGCGCCCGTGCGGACCAGGTCGTGCGCGACTTCCCTGGCGTAGAGCGGATTCCCGGCCGCACGCCGGACCAGCGGCCGCAGGCTCGGCCCGAGCTTCGCCGCGAGGATCACCTCGAACACGGCGGCGATGTCGTCGTCGGTCAGCACCTCGACCGGCATGATTTCGCCGTCCCTCGCTTCGACCCCGCGACGCAGCTGGGCCAGGTCCCGGCGGCCGTGCCCGGTGCGTGTGGCGGCGACCAGCAGCAACGGCAGCTGGCGGGTGGCGGCGGCCAGCCGCTGCCACAGCAGCACACTGGCCTCGTCGGCCCAGTGGAGGTCGTCGATCACCAGCACCAGCGGGCCCGCCGCGCAGGTCTCGTCGACCAGCGTCAGCAACTTGTCCACAGTGGACAAGATCGGGTCGGCGGGACCCCAGTCCCCGTGCGCGGGTTCGGCGTGCAGCTCACCGGCCAGCTTGGCCTTGGCCGGATCCGCCGCGCCGTGGTGCACGCCGAGACATTCCATGATCACCTGCAGCGGGAACCGTTGCTGCAGCTCGTCGGCCGCGGTCCAGGCGAGCTGGCAGCCGCGCGCCGCGGCACCGGCCAGCCCGGCGATCAGCAGCTCCGATTTGCCGATGCCGGGTTCGCCTTCGAGCCAGACCGGGCGGCCGCGTCCGGCGAGCACGTCGGTGACGAAGCCGTCGAGCCGCTCGACCTGCCGGGCACGGCCGGGCAGGTGGCCATGGCCGCCCCGTTCGATCGCCTTGGCCACCGGCGGCGGCACGACGCGGACCGGCACCGGTTTCGGCGCGGTGACGGGCTTTTCGCTGCCGTCGAGGATGCGCTGGTGCAGATCCCGCAGCGGCGCACCGGGTTCGACGCCGAGTTCGTCGCGGAGGATCCGCCTGGCCTCGCGATACGCGCCGAGCGCCTCGATCTGGCGCCCGCTGGCATGCAGGGCGCGCATGAGCGTCTCGTGCAGAGACTCGCGCAACGGATGCCGCTGGACCAGCGCGGTCAGCTCGGCCACCACTTCACGGTGGTCGCCGATGCCGAGCAGGGCCGTGGCACGCAGCTCGGCGGCGGTGAGCTGGAGTTCGGCGAGCCGGACGCGTTCCGCTTCGGCGAACGGGCCGGGCACGCCGGAGTAGGCCTCGCCGCGCCAGAGACCGAGCGCGGAGGTGAGCCGCGCGGCCGCGCCCCGCTGATCGGCGTGTGCCGCTTTGGCGGCCGCGACGTCCTTTTCGAACCGGTGGACGTCGAGCGCTTCACCGTCCAGCCGCAGCGAGTAACTCGACCCGGACGAACGCAGTATTCCGTGCGCGTCCCCGCCCGCCTTGCGGATCGCCCCGCGCAGACCGGAGACGTAGGTGTGGACACTGCCGGTGGCGCTGGCTGGCGCCGACCCGCCCCAGACGTCCGAGATCAGCTCGCCGAGGGAGATCGCCTGGCCGCGCCGAGTCGCCAGGGTGGCGAAGACCGCGCGCTGGCGGGCGGGCCCGAGCTTCAGCTCGACGTCGTCCAGCCAGGCACGAGGCGGCCCGAGCAGCTCGACGCGCAGCCCGTTCGTCACGCCGGCTCCATTTCTCGTCAGACATCGAAAGTGGCCGGATCACTGGTGTGTCCCCGCAGTTTAGGACGTCTTCGGTGCGCTCGGGTTGCGCACCCGGGCGAGTGCGTGCAGCGGCGTGCACCAGGGCTGGGTGGGCCAGGAGGGCGCGGCGGCCGATTCGGGCAGCAGCAGCGCGGCGAGCTCGCCGGTCAGCTCCTCGTGCTGCTCCTCGGTGAGATTCCGTTGGTGGGAAAGCACATCGAGCAGTTCGACGGCGGTCCCGGCGGACAGCGCGCGGACGTTGTCGAGCACCCAGCGGGGGATCCAGGGCGCGGTCAGCTCGTCGCCTGCCTGGAGCAGCTGTTCGGCGACACGATCCGCGGGCGCGCCGGAGTCCGCCATGGTCGTGGCGATCTCCTGGTGCAGCACGGCGCGGATGGCGGGTGGGGTGGTCGCGGCGAACACCGCTCGAACGAGCGGAACGCGGAACCGCAGACGTTCTCCCTCGGCTTCGAGAACGTGCGCGGCGAGCGCCTCCTCGACCGCCCCGGTGAGCGACCGCGGTTCGCGGCCGGTGACGCGCGCCAGATCCGTGACGGTGAACGACCAGCCGAGCAGCGCGGCGGAATTCAGCGTTCGCTTGCCCGGCACGGAAAGCGTGGCGAGATGATCCTCCACCACGGCGGCGAGCCTGCCGTGTGGCGCGGTGTCCGGCTCGTGGCCGTCGGCGAATTCGGCGAACAGCTCGCGCAGATAGCCGGCGTTCCCGGCGGTGTACTCGGCGGCGAACCGGAGGAAGTCGTCGCCCGGGGCCCTGGCCATGGTCTCTTCGGCGAGCGCGGCGACGGCCGGGCCGTCGAACGGCGGCAGCGGGACGATCTCGCCGTCGAACTCCGAGCGGAGGACGTCGAGCGTGCGGCGCCGGGGGAGCGGGCGCGCCGAGCCGATCAGCAGCAGCGGCAGGTGCGCGGTCAGCCGGTGAAGCCGTTGCCAGGCGAGCAGGCTTTCCTCGTCGGCCCAGTGCAGATCTTCGAAGACGAGCACCTGAGGCCCGTCTTCGCAGAGTTCGGTGACCGTTTTGCCGAGATCGTCGAGCGCGGCGGCGCCGAGGCAGTCGGTGATGAGGCTCATCGGGAGCGCGCCGCTCAGCTCGTCGGCCACGACCCAGCGTGTCCTGCTCCTCGCCGTGGCCAGCGCCTCGGCCAGGAACGCGCTCTTGCCACTGCCCGCCTCGCCGTCCAGCCAGACCGTCCCGCCGCGGCCTTCGTCCAGCAGGGCGGAGAGGTGCCGTCGCAGGCGGCCGAGCTCGAACTCCCGGCCGACGAAAGCGGACGGCCGGGCGGGGACGGCCTGCGTCCGACGGGGACGTTCCTGCCGGCCGTGCAGTGCCGGATCGTCGTCCAGGATCCGTCGCCGCAGGTCCAGCAGTTCCGGGCCGGGTTCGAGGCCGGACCGCTCGATGATCGTCTCGCGGGCGCGGTCGAACGCGGCCAGGGCCTCGGCCTGCCTCCCGGACCGGAACAACGCGGTGATCAGCATGCGGTGCAGGCCTTCGCGTAGCGGATGGCGCTCGACCAGCACGGCGAGCTCGTCCACGAGTTCGCGATGCTCGCCGAGCCGCAGCGCGACCTCGGCCTGACGTTCGAGCGCGCTCAGACGCAGTTCGTTCAGCCGGGCGCGTTGGGTTTCGGCGAACGGGCCGGGGATCCCGTCGAGCGCGGCGCCCCGCCACTGCCCGAGCGCGGACCGCAGCGACTCCAGCTCCCGCTGGTGCGCGCCGTCGAGCCGGTGCGCGCGGGCACGGTCCAGCTCGGCTTCGAAGACATGGACGTCGACCTGCTGCTTCGGCAGGTCGAGGCGGTAGCCGGCGCGGCTGGCGACGAGCGGTTCGCCGGCAGGCTCCAGCGCGCGGCGCAGCGCCGAGACGTAGGTGTACACGATGCCGGTGGCGCTGTCCGGAGGCCGCTCGCCCCAGACGGCGTCGATGATCTCCCGGCGGGAGACGAACTGTCCGGCGTGCAGCGCGAGCGTGGCGAACACCGCCTGCCGCTGGGCAGGACCCAGCGCGATCTCGCCGTCGCCGTGGCGAGCGGGGGAACCGCCCAGCAGCCGCACCGTCAGCGAGGAAACCTCGTCCATGACCTGCCGCCTGTGCTTCCGACCGCTGAAAAGAGTGTCCCGCTCGGCGAAAAGCCTAGTGGCGCCGATGTGGGTTTCGCAATCAATCGGACACTCACCGTGTGGGTTTGGCCGGCCATGACCGGATTTCGTCGACCCCTGGACTATCGGATGTCCGTTCATGTGGTTTTCCGCCGCCCGGATGGGTGACGGGCGAGTGGGCAGACACGGGCGTTCGCAGGGGCAAAGAGTCGTCCGGCGCTGGTGGCGGGCATGCGTGGCTGTGCATGCTGTGCCGGTGAGCCAGGATCAGGAGCTGTTCGCCGGTGATGTCCTGCTCAGTCTCGCCCAGAACGGCAGGCTGGTCGTGGACGCCGACGTGGCGGAAGCCCGCGTCGCCGAACTTCGCCGGACGCTGGCGTACGGCTACGCCCTCCTCGCCGACCCGGACTACACCGGCCCCGAGGGCAGGCTCCGCGAGCTTCTGGACGAGCTGCCCAAGTACGTCGAGGCGTTTCAGCAGGCCACGAAGTCCTTCACGCCTCGTTGAGGTCTCGTGGAGACTTCGTGAAGAGCTCCTTCGCAAACTGTGTCCCATCCATCCGACTGGGGCCGCGGACAAGCGGAGGGGACGAAGTGGACACGGAAACCCGACAGATCACCGTGGCGGTGCACGCGCCCGATCCGATCACCACGGCGGGCCTGGCCAGCCAGCTGGGCACGCAGCAGGGGATCGACATCCGGGACTGGGAGCAACGCGCCGAGACCGACGTACTGGTGTTCGCCGCCGAATGCCTGACGCCGGAGATCGTGCTCTGGCTGCGGCGGCTCGCCGCCGAGGACGGCAAACCGGTGGTGCTCGTGGTGAGCCAGATCAGCGAAGCGGAGCTCGTGCCCGCCATCGAATGCCGGGTGGTGGCGGTCCTGCCGCGGTCGGCCACGACCGGTGAACGGCTGGCGCACGCGGTCCGCGCGGCGGCCACCGGCGGTGGGGTGCTCCCGCCGAGCCTGCTCGGCGAACTGCTCAAACACGTCGAGCGGCTGCAGCGCGAGGTGCTCGACCCGATGGGCGTCAACACCGCCGGGCTCACCACGCGGGAGATCGACGTGCTGCGGCTGATGGCCGAGGGCAAGGACACCGTCGAGATCGCCGGTGAGCTCAGCTACTCGGAACGCAGCGTGAAGCACATCATCCAGGGCATCACCGGACGGCTGAAGCTGAAGAACCGTCCGCATGCCGTCGCGTACGCCGTACGGGCCGGGGTGATCTAACCGCACGGTTCGCCAGGCGTTCGGCGACGACGGCCAGTTCGAGCGGCTGGTCTCGTTCGCGGGCCAGCCAGAGGCATTCGTCGGCGGGTTCCTCACCGAGGCAGGTCCGGACCAAGTGGCGATGCAGCAACACGCGTCCCGTCGGCATCGCGGCGGCGAGTGCGTTCAGTGCGTCGAGCGCCTGCTTCGCCGACGCCCGGTCGTTCCTCCGCACCGCGAGGTCGGCGAGATCGGCCCAGGCGATGTCCGTGCCGACGGCGAGCCCGCGGGTGGCCGCGTGGAGGCGCAGGGTGGCGCGGTCGGTTTCGCCCGCGGCGATGTCGATGCGGGCTTCCGCGATGTCTAGCAGATGCGCCAGCGTCGGAGCCGTGGCGCGGGCGGCGGTCAGCAGTTCCCGCGCCTCGGTGGGCTTTCCCTGCGACAGCAGGACCGACACGGTCGACAGGTGCATCGCGGACGCCCCGATGTCATGACCGGGCCCGGAACGGCCGGCCAGGCTTCGGTGCGCGAAGTCGATCGCCAGAGCGGGCCGTCCGCGCATGGCCGCGAGCAGGGAACGTTCGCTGTCCCGCAGGCCGGATTCGGGGAAGGCCTCATCGGCGAGCAGCTTCTCCGCGCGTGCTCGCTCGCCCAGCACCAGCAACGCGGCGACGTACGAGGCGATCTGGTCGTTCAGGTGTCGCGGTACCGTCCTCGACGGCCACCGCTCGCGCTCGGTCAGATTCGCGCCGAACCGCGCGGAGCGGCCGTCCCAGAGCTCGGCCAGGCCGCCGAAGAGCTCGCCCAGCCAGGAATCGTTCTCCGCCAACAGTTCGGCCGCTTCCGTCCACCGGTCCCGCAGGCACAGCGCGATCGCGCGCGAGACCATCGAGTCGGCTTCCACGCGTGCCATCCTGAGCGGCCAGGACGGTGGTGACGTGCCGGGCGGCCGGGGTCGGCCCGTATGGACGCGGGATCCGCCCGAAAGCCGTCAGACGGTCAGCGGGCCGAAGACGAGGGTGCCCGGCGCCTCCGCGTCGTCACCCGCCCAGAACTCCAGCCACAGCGCGGCGAACTCGTCCCGGGACAGCATCCCGTCGCCGTCGGAGTCCAGCAGCGGGAAGGTGGCGTCGGTGTCGGTGGGGCGGCCGTTCCACACCTCGATCATCTGGTGGTACTCCGCCGCGGAGATCAGGCCGTCGCGGTTCTCGTCGACCGCTTCGAACATCGCGTCGGCCGTGGCGGTCACGGCCTCCGGCGTGTCCGGGAGCTTGTCGACCACCATCAGTACTTCGTCGAGGGTGACCTTGTCGTCGCGGTTCAGATCCGAGGCCGCCAGCAACGTCGTCCACCAGCTCAGCATGATGCCGGTCAGCCGCCGTTCGTCACCCGGCCCGCGCCGCCGCGCCCAGCGGTCGGCCAGGGCCTGGAAGTCCTGCTCTTCAAGGAAACCGTCGCCGTCGACGTCCATCGCGGCGAAGACCCCCGACACCTTGCGCCGCTGCAAGTCGCTTGCCATGCGTCCGAACGATAGAACCGGACGCAGTAGCGGAACAGCGGCCATTCAGGGGCCCGCGGAGCCACGATCGGGGGACCATCGGGCACGATGGGTGGATGGTGGAGATCAGCTTCCTGACCGAGTCCGATCGCCCCTCCTGGGAAGCGCTGGCCCGCGACAATGACGCGTACTTCGCCGTGGAACGTGACGACGACGCCTACGATCGGACCTGGCGGCGCCTGGTCGACGACGGGCAGCCGATCGGGATCACCGCACGGCTGGACGGCGAGCCGGTCGGATTCGCGCATTACCTGTTCCACGCGGGGATCTGGGGAGCGCAGCGGTGCTATCTGGCGGACCTGTTCGTCGACGCGGGCGCCCGGCGGCGGGGTGTCGCGGCCGCGATGATCGCGTGGGTCGCGCGGGACGCCGAGGAACGCGGTTTCCCCCGCCTGTACTGGAACACGCTGGAGGATTCCCCGGCCCGCGGGCTGTACGACAAAGTGGCCGAGGTCAACGAAGGGCTGGTCGTGTACAGCTACCTCCGACAAGGTGTACGGAACGCTCCGCACGGGTGAGATAACGGCCGAGCCGCAGCAGTGCGCTGGTCGCCGCGCCTTCGTCGTGGTGGATTTCCGCGTCGTTTCCGTTTGCTGCGAACAGGATATGCCAAGTCTGTCCGGGGAGCGTCAGCAATACGCGTACCGTATGTACCCGTCAGGAGGTGGAGCATGACAGCCGGAATCGAGCGGGCGGCGCACGCCTACTGCCGCGTCTGCAACCCGGACCCGGGCCTCGGAGAGCCGGTCACCGCGCTGTGCGGGGCCACTCATCCGTACTGGGGCCGTCGTGAGCGGCCGGTGAACAACTGCCCGGCCTGCGCGGCGGTCGTCGCCAGGGCGGAGTACCCCTGCGGCCACACGGGCGCCGAAAGGTGACGTGGCGGGCGCCACAGCGAATGCGCCGTTTTCGGGGCCGTGAGCCGGGTATCCGTCGGTCAACGGACAACGAAGGAGGCTCCGATGAACGACAAGGCCGAGAACAAGATCGACGAACTCAAGGGCAAGGCCAAGGAGGCCGCCGGGGACGCCACGGACAACGAGCAGTGGCAGGCGGAAGGCAAGGCCGAGCAGGGCAAGGCCAACGTCAAGCAGGCGGGCGAGAAGATCAAGGACGCGGTGAAGGGCGTCCGGGACTGACCTCGTGACCGCCGGGGCCCGCCTGCCGAGGCGGGCCCCGGTACGGTCCGGGGCATGGAGTTCCGGGATTTCGACGGCATCAAGGTGCGGCGGCCTTCGGTCGAGCGCGAAGACCTCGAAAGCGAACCCGCCGTGTTCGGTGGCCACTTCGATTTCGACACCGTCCATCTCGACGGCGGTGAGCAGGACGGCGCCCGCGGTGGCGGCGAGATCGCGCACTCCCTCGTCTCGGAAGTGAACTTGGCGAACGCCCGGCTCGACAGGCTGACGCTCTCCGACGTGGTTCTCGAAGGCGTCGACCTGTCCAACGCGGCGATCCGCGACCTGTCGGCCCGCCGGGTCGAAATCCTGCGCTGCCGGGCGATCGGGCTCGGCGTGGCGATCACGGCCGCCACCGATCTGTACGTCGAGAACGCGCGGTTCGACTACGCCTCGGTGACGGTCGGGCGGGTGAAGGGAGCGGTCGTGTTCTCCGGATGTTCGTTCCGGGAGACGGTGTTCTCCGGCGACCTTTCCCGGCTGACCTTCGTCGACTGCGACTTCACCGAAACCGAATTCGCGGCGACCTCCGCGGTGGACTGCGACCTCCGCGGCTCGCGCCTGTCCGGCGTCCGCGGTCTGCTGACCCTGCGCGGCGCGAAGATCACCGGCGAGCAGGCCGTCTCGGTCGCCGGAATCCTCGCGACCGAGAGCGGCCTGTCGGTTCAGCCTTCGGGATAGAAGACGAAGAGCGTGCACCCGGTCGCCGACGCGGGCACGTGCCAGGAGCCGGCCGGAGCGTGGAGGAACGTCCCGGCCGGATAGTCGCGCGCGCCGTCGTTGAAGGTGCCGGAGACGACGAACACCTCTTCGGGGCCCGGTTCGTGGACGTCGCGGTGCGGCCACGAGGTGCCGGGATCCATTTCCAGCAGGTTCGCGTGCGCGCCGTCCGTGCCTGTCCACAGTGGACGAAGGCGGATTCCGGGGAAAAGCTCGCGCGCGGGGGATTCCTTGACGGAGAAGGAAGTGTAGCCCTCTTGGGCGAGGATCTCTGGGTGCATGACCCCATGCTGCCGGGACCGTCTGGTCGTCGGACAGTGTCAGGGAAGACACCATGGGGTACTTTTCTGCCATGCATCGCGTGAGGGCACTGGTGCGGCCGGTGCAGTCGACGTTCGAGCTCGGGATCGCCGCCGAGGTCTTCGGCACGGAGCGGGCCGGGGTGCCGCGGTACTACGAATTCGACGTCTGCACGGAGAAACCCGGCGCGGTGCCGACCACGGCCGGATACGCGATGTCCGTGACGCGGGGCCTTTCCGCACTGGCGGACGCCGACACCGTGCTCATCCCCGGCTGGTCGCCGGTCGAGGCACCGCTGTCGGCGCCCGTGCGCCGGGCGCTCCTGCGCGCGCACGCCAGGGGCGCGCGGCTCGTCACGATCTGCTCCGGTGTCTTCGCGCTGGCCCGCACCGGGCTGCTGGACGGCAGGTCGGCGACCACGCATTGGGCGCGCGCCGCTCAGCTGCGGGCGGAGTTCCCGCTGATCAAGGTGGAGCCGGACGTGCTCTACGTGGACCACGGCGACGTCGCCACGAGCGCCGGGGCGGGCGCGGGGATCGACCTCTGCCTGCACCTCGTCCGGCGTGACCACGGTGCCGCGCACGCCGCCCTCGTCGCCCGGCACATGGTGATGCCGCCGCATCGCGACGGCGGGCAGGCGCAGTTCGTCCCGGCCCCGCCGCCCGGCGACGAACTGGACGGTCTCCTCGAATGGGCGGGAACCCGCCTCGGCACGCCGTTGTCGGTGGGCGATCTGGCCGCACACCTCAACGTCTCGCCGCGCACGCTGGCCCGGCGCTTCGCCGATCAGCTCGGCACCACGCCGGGCGCGTGGCTGCTGACGCGCCGGGTGACCGAGGCTCGCACCCTGCTGGAGGAGACCGGGCTGCCGGTGGAGGTGATCGCGGCCCGCGTCGGCCTGGCGTCGGCCGTGAACCTCCGCCGCCGCTTCCGCGATCAGGTCGGCACGACGCCGGGCGCGTACCGGCGCGCGTTCCGTGGCCCGGTTTCGCCTTGAGCGGAACGGCGCACGCGGGCCCCGGCCCGGATGTCACGATGACCGTATGGCGGACATCCTCCCTTTCCAGCAGAAGCGTCCCGAGCCGGAACCGCTGTGGCGTGACGTGCTGGGCCGGAGCCTGCGCGCCGCGCGGGAGGAACAGGGCGGCCGCCTCGTCGACGTCGCGGAACGCGCCGGGATCTCGCCGCAGTACCTCTCCGAGATCGAGCGCGGCCGCAAGGAGCCGTCGAGCGAGATGATCGCCGCGGTCACCGGCGCGCTCGGGCTCGACCTGGCGGACCTGCTCTTCGGGATCGCGGGCACGATCAGCCGGGGTGGCAGCACGGGCCTCGCGGTCGGACGGCGTCCGCGAGGGCCCGTGCTCATGGCCGCCTGAGCGGTCGCGTCCGCGTGTCGTCCAGCCAATCACGCGTGTCGTCCGTCTGATCACACGCGCCGTCCGCCCGGTCACGAGATGAAGGGCGCTTTACCTGCGTCGCATGCGGTGAAAGTCCCCTTCATCCACCTCCGAGACCAGAAGACTTACCCGCTAAGCCCGTTCGTCGAGCACGCGGTCCGCCAGCCCGTAGGCGACGGCGCCCGCCGCGTCGAACACGCGGTCCCGGTCGGTGTCGTGGCGCAGATCCGAGACGGCGCGGCCGGTGTGGGCGGACAGGATCTCCTCCAGCTGCGTCCGCACCCGCACGACCTCGTCGGCCTGCAGGATCAGGTCCGGGATCGTGCCGCGCCCCTGCGCCGCGGGCTGGTGCAGCACCACCCGGGTGTGCGGCAGCACGAACCGGTGCCCCGCCTCACCCGCCGCCAGCAGGATCGCGCCCGCCGCGACGGCCTGGCCGACACAGGTCGTCGCCACCGGCGCCTTGATGAAGCGCATGGTGTCGTACAGCGCGAGCATCGCCGACGGGTCGCCGCCCTCGGTGTTGATGTAGAGGTTGATCTCCTGCTCGGGGTTGTCCGCCTCCAGGTACAGCAGCTGCGTGATGAGGGCGTTCGCGACCCCGGAGTCGATTGCGGTCCCGAGGTAGATGATCCGCTCCGACAACAGATGCGAGTAGACGTCCATGATCCGCTCGCCGGCGGGACTGCGGGAGATGACGTTGGGGATGGTGTAGGTGCTCATGCGCCGGCACCCCTTTCCGTGCCGAGGCCGAGTTTGTGGGTGCGGACGGGGACGACCTGGTCGAGGCTTTCGACGATGTGGTCGATGAAGCCGTATTCGCGGGCCTGTTCGGTGGTGAACCAGCGATCGTGCAGCGAATCGGCGAAGATCCGGTCGATGGGCTGCCCGGTGTCGTCGGCGATGAGCCCGAGCACGGTGTCCCGCGTGTAGCGCAGATCGTCCGCCTGCACCTCGACCTCGACGGCCGAGCCGCCGATGCCTGACGAACCCTGGTGCATCAGGATCCGCGCGTGCGGCAGGGCGAACCGTTTGCCAGGGGTGCCGGCCGAGAGCAGGAACTGCCCGGCACTGCACGCCAGCCCCAGCGCGAGCGTGGCGACGTCGCACGGCACGAGCCGCATCACGTCCCGGATCGCCAGCATCGACGGGACCGAACCGCCCGGTGAGTGGATCCACAACGCGATGTCCTTGCGCGGATCCTCGCTCGCCAGTGACAGCAGCTGGGTGGTGAGGACCGTCCCGTTGTCGTCGTCGAGCGGGCCGTCGAGGACCAGCACACGCTGGCTGAAGAACCGTTCCCGTTGCCGTTGGTCGAAGAGTGGCTGTTTCTCGTTGTCGCTCATGCCCCGACCATGCCGCCGGGGCCAGGCCGCCCGCCGGTTTCTCTGCTGTGAGCGGATCAGCCCACAGCAGGGCGTTTCGCCGGGACGAACCACACGACGCCCGCCAGGACGACGGCGAAGACGACGACGAGGAGGTCGATGGTCAGACCCGGCTGAGCGGGAAGGCCGAGATAGGTCCGATCGTCGCCGAGGAAGCCCAGCAGGAACATCGAAAGCAGGGTGAGGAGCGCGGAGACACCGAGCATGATCTGCCCCGTCCTCACCCTGGCCAGCAGACTCGCTCCGCCCACCACCGCGGCGACCCCGGCGAGGATCAGGCAGAAGCCTCCCACCGAGATCAGCGGAAAAGTGAACTCGACGAGGAAGTAGTAGACCCGGTGCATCAGCATCGCGTTGCCGAGCAGCGCGAAGCCGAGCACCATGCTCGCCACCCCGGCCAGGACCGCGAAGACCGACGGCGGCGTCAGGCCGGGACGCGACGGCGCGGACCGGATCGGCACCGGCGTTTCGATCCCGCTCGCCGCCCGGGCCAGCAACGGAAGCGCGAGGTCCGGCAGCATGCGCGCCTGTGGTGCTTTCGCCAGCAGACCGCGGAGGACGTCCGCGAGCGGGCCGGGCGTCCGGTCGATGGCGGGCTGCTCGTTGACGACGGCGTACAGCGTGGCCGCGACGTTCGCCCGCTGGAAGAAGTTCCCGCCCTCGCTCGCGCTGAGCAGCGTCACGCCGAGCGACCAGAGGTCGGAATGGGGTGTGCCTTCGTGCCCCGCGATCGTTTCGGGGGCGAGGAACGCCGGTGTGCCCACCGGGTCGAGGGCCTTGGCGATCCCGAAGCCGGTCAGCTTCACCGCGCCGTCGGGACCCACCAGGATGTTCGCGGGCCGCACGTCCCCGTGCACGACGCCCGCCGTATGCGCGGCGGCGAGCGCGCCGAGCACCTTTCGGCCGATGTCGGCCACGAATCGCGGCGGTAGCGCGCCCTCGGACGTGAGGTCCTCCAGGGTCCGTCCCTCCACCGGGTCCATCACGATGAACGCGCTTCCGTCCGCCACCACGACATCGCGGACGGGCACCACCGACGGGTGATCCACCGCGACGAGGGCCACCTCCTTGAACCGCTCAACGCGCGCGGGCTCGTGCGTGGTAAGCGGCAGTTCCTTGATCGCGACCCGCGGACCGTCCGGCCCGTCCTCGCCGCGCCACAGCACGGCCGTCCCGTCGCCGGCCAGCTTCTCGAGCAGGGTGTAGCGCTCGGCGATCGTGCTGGAAACTGCCGTCACAGTGGGGCTCCTCGAATCCTGAAGGGTCTCCGAGGCACGCTAACCAGGGCTCATGACAAAACGATGAAATGGCCGTTCATCCATAAAGGACCGGCGCGACTGGATATATTCACAGACATGCTGACCTTGGCGGCGCTGGTCGAGGACCCGGCCCTGGAACTGCGGGTGGTCGTCCCCGGCCGCGACGGAGCGCTGACCGGGCAGGTGTTGTGGGTGCACAACACCGAGCTCCCCGACCCGGGACCGTACGTGCGCGAGCACGAGGTCGTGCTGACCAACGGCCTGTGGCTGGACCGCGTCGATCCGGCGGATTTCGTCGCGAGGGTGGTCGGCGCCGGAGCGGCGGGGATCATCTTCGGCCTGCGCGTGGAACAACGCGAGACCCCTGCCGCGCTCGCCGACGCCTGCCGGGAAACCGGTTTGCCGCTGCTGGAGATCTCGGTGGCGGTGCCGTTCACGGCGGTCACCCGCGCGGCCGCGGCGATCCAGGCCACCGACCGGCAGAACGCGCTGATGTCGTTGGTGCGCCGAGGCGACGAGCTGACGTCGGCGCTGTCGAGGGGCGCGGGTGCGTCCGGGGTGCTCGCGGTCCTCCGCCGTGAGCACGAACTTCCGCTGGCGGTCGTGGACCGGATGGGCCGGGAACTGGCGTCCGCCGGCGCCGAACTGGACGCCGGGCAGACGCGCGCCGCGGCCGAGGCGCTGGCCGGGCATCCGCCGCCGCTGGAAGCGGATCTCGGCGCGGGGACACGGGCGGCGTTGTTCCCCGTCGGCGCGATCGGAGACGCGGACGCCGCGCTGCTGTGCCTGCGTCCCGCGGCGGAGCTGACGCGCGGGGAGCGGGACGCGCTGGAGCAGACCGCCCGCTACCTCAGCCTGGAGGTGGCCAGGCACCAGGCGGTGCAGGCGATAGAGATGCGGTTCGCCGTCGAACTGCTGGACATGGTGCTCTCCGGCGCGCAGCGGGCCGCGGAGGTGCCCGGCAGGCTGCGGGCCTTCGGGGTCGATCCGGACGGGCCGCTGGCGGTGATCGCGCTGGCGTTCGCGGGGGACGAAGCCGCGACCCCGCCGGGGATGGCCGAGGCGGTGACGGACTTCCTCCTGGCGGACGGGCTCCCCGCGGTCGTGGCGGCGGGCAGCCAGGACGTCGTCGCGGTACTGCCGTTCCGTTCGGGAAGGCAGTCGCCCGCCGCCTTCGCGCCGCGGTTGGCGGCGGCGGTGTCGCACCGGCTTTCCGGTGGGCGCGTGGTCGTCGGGCTCGCCGACCCCGCGCCGGGCGCGGCCGAATTGCGGATGCCGTTGTCGCGTAGCCGCGAAGCCTGCCGTGTGCTCCGGGGCAGGCGCGGCGGGCCGATCGCGGCGAGTTTCGCCGAGCTGGGCAGCTACCGGCTGCTGCTGGAGTCGCACGACGAGCAGTGGCGGCACACCTTCGCCGACGCCCTGCTCGGCCCGCTGCGCGAGCACGACCGCGTCCGCGACGGCGAACTGGAGACGACCCTGCGGGCGTTCCTCGACCACGACGGCCAGTGGGCGGCCACCGCCGCGGCGCTGTTCGTGCACGTCAACACCTTGCGCAACCGGCTGGCCAAGGTCACCGAGCTGACCGGCCGCGACGTCGGGCGGACCGCCGACCGGGTCGACCTGTTCCTGGCCTTGGAAGCGGCTCAGTCCGGATAGACAGCCGGGTCGATTTCGAGGCGCCGCAACGGTTCCACGGGCAAGGCGGGGTCGGCCAGCGCCGCGGCCGCCACGTCGCGGCAGCGGGCGAACCGGACGTCACCGAGTCCGAGCCCGAACTCGATGAGCGAGCGCACCGCCTCCAGCCGACCCGGCCTGCCCGAAAGGAACGGGTGCAGGCACAGGTTGAACAGGCACCGATAGCGGCGCATCGCGTCCAGCTCGGCGCGCCACATCTCCAGCACCCGTATCGGCGACGTGATCACCGAGCCGATGTGCGGCGCGGGAAGGAACGCGTACTGCTCCCAATCGTCGAGCGACCAGTGCACGGGCAGTTCGGCGATCCGGCCGGCCCCGGTCTCGATCAGGTACGGCCGGTCGTCGGCCATCAGCGACGAGTCGTAGCTCAGCCCGTGTTCGGCCACGAGCGCCGGAGTGTCCCAAGTGGACTCCCAGCCCGCCGCGCGATGACCGCTGATCTCGATGTCCTGCGCGGCGAACACCGCCATGCCCCGTTCGAAATCGGCTCGCTGCTCGGCCGCGGTCATCGCGGTCGGCGGCCGGTGGCTGTAGGAATGGTGGGCCACCTCGTGCCCCCGTTCCACGATCGCGGCGGCGAGGCCGGGCCGCTGTTCGGCGACCCAGCCCGGCACGAAGAACGTCGCGGGCACGGCCAGTTCGTCGAGCAGATCGAGGACGCGCGGCACCCCGACCCGGGGCCCGTACGCCTGATGGGACATGGTCGACAGGTGGTCCGCGTAGCCCCGTCCTCTGGCGAGGATCGGGGATTCCGCGTCGACGTCGAAGGTCAGGGTCGCGACCGCGGCCGCGCCGCCGTGCCAGCTTGCTTCCGTCACGCCTGCCGACTCTCCCGCCAACGGCGCGCGTTCGCCACCGTGACCGTCGGGGAGACCATCGCCCGGTCGAACTCGGCCAGCGGTTCCGCCGCGGCGACGCGGGCGGGCAGATCGGGATTGGCCAGGGCGCCGTGCCCGATCGACAGCAGGTCCGCGTGCCCGCCGGTCAGGACCTCGTGCGCCTGCGCGAGGTCGTGCATCCCGCCGTTGGCGATCACCGGCAGCCCGGTGACCTGCCGGGCGAGCGCGGTGATCGTGCCGCCGTCGGCCAGCTTCGCCGTCTCCAGCCAGTTCCGGCCTTCGCTGGCGATGTGGAGGTACTGCGCGCCCGCCCCGGCGACCGCGGCGAAGATCACCTCGGCGTCGGCGCGGCCGCCAGGCCAGCGATAGGTGAAGTCGTTGACCTTGGTCTGCGACAACCGCACACCGGTCACCAGCTCCGGCACGGCCTCGGCGACGGCGGTCACGACCCGCGCGGTCAGCCGGATCCGGTTGGCGACCGATCCACCGTGGGAATCGGTGCGGTGATTGGTGTAGTCGGTGAGGAACTGGTCGAGCAGGTATCCGTTGGCCGCGTGCACCTCGACGCCGTCGAAGCCGGCCTGACGGGCACGCACGGCGGCGGCCGCGAAGCCGTCGACGACGTCGTCGATCTCGGCTGTGGTCAGTTCGCGGGGGACCGGCCACGGCCCGGAACCGCCGTACGCGCGCATCTTCTCCCCGCGCGGCTGCACGGCCGAAGGACCGACGGTGTTCGGGTGGCCCTGCGCGATGGCCCCGGCGTGCATGAGCTGCGCGATCATCCGGCCCCCCGCGGCGCGGACTCCGGCGGTGACCACCCGCCAGCCCGCGACGTGTTCGTCCCGCGCGAGGCCGGGCTGGTTGAGGTATCCCTGGCTGGCCGCGCTGTCGGGGTAGGTGCCCTCGCTGAACACCAGCCCGAAGCCGCCGCGGGCGAATTCGGCGTAGTAGTCGGCCATTTCGCCGGTCGGGGTGCCGTCGGGCCGCGCGGAGACGCGGGACATCGGGGCGACGGCGTAGCGGTTGCGCAGCGCGAGACCGCCGAGGGTGGCCGGGGTGAGCGCGGGGTGTTCGACGGTGGTCGTCATGACCGGGTTCCTCCATTGTGGACGGTTTCGATGGCGAGCGGGGAGAGTCCGGCTTCACTGATCCGGACGAGGTCTTGCGGGCAGGCGGAGACCACGACGACGCAGTCCATCTCGGCCCGCAGGGTCACCGCGTCGCCGGGTCGCGAGGTCGCGGTGAGCCAGTTCAGGCGTCCGCCCTCGCCGACCGGGACGCGCATGAAGACGTTGATCGGCTGCGGGGTCGGGCCGGTGAAGCTCAGGCCCTCCGCCGCCAGCGCCTCTCGCAGGTTCACGGCGCAGGACCGGTGGTCCGGCGCGCCCAGCGCGGTGTACCGGGCCGGGTCACACGCCGGGATGAGCATGTCGTGCTCGCCGGGTGAGGTGTCTTCGACCAGCGTGAGAATCGGGCGGCGCAGGTCGGTCAGGAAGGCCTCGCCGACGGCGGGGAACAGCCGGTCGACGCCGGCGCGGGTGTGTGCCGCGCTGTGGTGCTCGGCCAGTTCGGCCACGCCGCCGTCGCGGAAGGCGAACACGTCCCCGACCTGGCCGCCGTCGACGTCGATCACGCGCACCAGGTCCCCCGCGGCCACGCGGACGGCCCTGCCGGTCCCTGGTGGCACTTCCGTTCTGCTCATGCCCCCAGCAAACAGGGACGGACCACGCGCTCGCCATGGAGAAACCTCCATGATCAAGCACCCAAGATGGACAAACCTCTAGGCCGATCACGCGTGATTGAAGCCGGAACTCGCGTGATTGAGGGCGGAACAGCGTGTTCCGGCTGGAATCACGCGTGATCCGGATCCAAGCACGCGAGTTCCGGGTAAAAGTAGTTTCGACTTTGACCATTTTCGCAGGACCGGGTTAGTGTGCGCCGATGGAAGACGTGGACGCTGTGGACGCGGCCGGACTGGACTTCTGGTCGTTCGTGGCGCTGGCGAACCGGCGGCTCGCGCAGGAGTACGGCTTCCGTCACCAGCTGGCGACCGAGGTGCTGCTGACCCTCAATCGCGCCTCCGACCTGGTGACCTACGATCTCGAAGCCGCGGTGCACCGGCCGCGCGGACGGTCCTGGTCGGCGTTCCGGCTGCTGTTCGTGGTGTGGCTCGCCGGACCGCTCGAACCGACCAGCGCCGCCCGGCTGACCGGGATGAGCCGGGCCGCGGTGTCGAATCTGGTCAAGACGCTGGTCGCGGAAGGCATGCTCGACCGGGCCCCGGACGAACGCGACGGACGTTCGGTGCGGTTGTCGCTCACCGAGGCGGGACAAGAGGAGATGGTCTCGGTCTTCCGCGAGCACAACGAACGCGAATTCGGCTGGACGAACGCGTTGACCGAGACCGAACAGCGCATCCTCGTGATGCTGCTGGGCAAGCTGATCACCAGCCGCGCCGAGTTCGGCACCCGGAGCCGCAAGTAGGCCTTCCCGTCGCCAGGAAGACCGGACTACGCTGCCCGATGGATAGTAAATGTATGAACTAAATCGGCGAGTAGGAGACCATGGTGGACGGCGGACGGATTCCCGCGCTCTTCGCCGGGCTGTGCGACGACGCCGCGGTGTTCCCGCCGGGCCTGGCCCCACTACCGGACGCCGTCGCCGCCCACGACGAGCACCTCGATGCCTGGTACGCCGGCCTGGTCGGGCCCTTGGTCATCGCCGCGACCGCGCTCGGCGACCTCGCCGAGGTGCTGGACGGTCGCGAGACCCCGCTGCCGGTCTCGGTGACCCTGCCCGGCGGACCCGCACAGTTCGACGGAGTGAACGAGGCCGTCGCCAAGCTCCCGGTGAAACTCGAAGCGCTCGAGATCGCCGTCCCGGACGGGATGGGCCCGGACGAGGTGCTCGCCGCGCTTTCCCGCGCCACCGCGCCGGTCTTCGTCGAGATCCCGCGTGACGAGCGGCGCGTCCCGCTGCTGACCGCCCTTTCCGGCACCGGACATCAGGCGAAGTTCCGCACCGGCGGCGTCCGCGCCGACCTGTACCCCGGCGAAGCCGAACTCGCCGCCGCGGTCCGTGCGGCGGTCGCGGCGGGGGTGCCGTTCAAAGCCACCGCGGGGCTGCACCACGCCCTCCGCAACACCGATCCGGAGACCGGCTTCGAACAGCACGGTTTCCTCAACCTGATGCTCGCCACCGACGCCGTCCTCACCGGCGGCGACGCCGAAGCCGTTCTCGCCGAACGAGACGGCGCCGTCGTCGCCGAGCGGCTCCGCGCACTGGACGCGGATCGCGTCGCCGCCCTCCGCGCGGGCTTCACGTCGTTCGGCACCTGCAGCATCACCGACCCCCTGACCGAATTGGCCGGACTCGGCCTGCTCGAGGCGCCCCGAGGAGAGGCATGACCACGATCGACATCCCCGCAGGCTCCCTGTTCGGGATCGACAACCTGCCGTACGGCGTGTTCTCCGTCGACGGTGATTCCCCGCGCGTCGGCGTGCGCGTCGGCGATTCCGTCGTCGACCTGGCCGCGGCGCTCGGCGACGACGTGTTCGCCGCGCCGACGCTGAACCCGTTCATGGCGCAGGGATACGACCGCTGGGTGGCGGTCCGCGAGCGGATCCGCGACCTGGTCTCCGGCGAACTCCCCGACGGCGCGGTCCACGCGATCGGGCGGGTGACGCCGCACCTGCCGATCGAGGTCGCCGATTACGTCGACTTCTACGCCTCTGAACACCACGCCTCGAACGTCGGCAGGCTGTTCCGCCCCGACGCGGAACCGTTGCTGCCCAACTGGAAGCACCTCCCGGTCGGTTACCACGGACGCTCCGGCACGGTTCTGGTCTCCGGTACGGACATCGTGCGCCCGAACGGTCAGCGCAAGGCCCCGGCCGGCACGGCGCCGGTGTTCGGGCCGAGCGCGCGGCTCGACATCGAGGCGGAGATGGGGTTCGTCGTCGGCACCGGTACGCCGCTGAACACCCCGATCACGCCGGACGACTTCCCCCGCCACGTGTTCGGCGCGGTCCTGCTCAACGACTGGTCGGCCCGCGACATCCAGGCGTGGGAGTACGTCCCGCTGGGCCCGCACCTCGGCAAGAGCTTCGCGACCTCGATCTCCCCGTGGGTGGTGCCGATCCTGGCGCTGGAAGCCGCGCGGATCCCGCTGCCGGGGCAGACCGATCCGGAGCCGCTGCCGTACCTGCGGGAGAGCGACCCGTGGGGACTCGACATCGACCTCGTCGTCGAATGGAACGGCGAGGAGGTCAGCCGCCCGCCGTTCCGCGAGATGTACTGGTCACCCGCGCAGATGCTCGCGCACCTGACGGTCAACGGCGCCTCGTCGCGCACGGGTGACCTGTACGGCTCCGGCACGATCTCCGGACCGGAGAAGCGCCAGCGCGGCGCGTTCCTCGAATTGTCCTGGGGCGGCAAGGAACCGCTCACGGTCAAGGGGGAGGAGCGCACCTTCCTGCAGGACGGCGACGAGGTCGTGATCACCGGCACCGCGCCCGGCGCGAACGGTTCGCGGATCGGGTTCGGCGAGGTGCGGGGACGCGTGCTGCCCGCACGGTGACTCAGCTACCGGCGATCCCGTCCGGCGGCGGCGCGTCGTTCGCCGCCGAGTCGTTCGCCTCGATGGGGGCGTCGCCGAGGTCGGTCACCAGTACCGGTGTCTGATCCTTGCCGACGCCTCCCTTGAGTTCGACCACCGACATCCCGGAAATGCCCAAGTGGTTGTCGCCGGTGTAGCGGAACGGCGCGAGGCCTGGTCCCTCGAACGTCTTCCCGGATTGCTGGAGAACTTCGACGATCCGTTCCCGGGTCAGGTCCTTTCCGGCCGCTTGCAACGCCTGGACGAACGTGTACGCCTGCGCCATCCCGTAGATGCGATAGTTCGTCAGGTCGCCGCCCTTGCCGTGGGCCTTCCAGACGTTCTGCCACAGCTTCGTCCACGCGTTGTCCGGCGCGTCGACCCCGGGCAGGTATTCGGTGGTGAGCACGCCGTCGATGAGCGACGCGCCGTTGGTCACCTTGCCTTCGGAGAACCGCGCGAGCAGGGAGCCGACGAGCGCGGGATCGGAACCGACGTTGCTGTAGAACCACTTCGGCTTGAACCCGATCTTCAGCGAGGCCAGCTGCGAAAGCGCGGTGTACGACGGAACGGTGAAGCCCAGCACCAGATCCACGCCCGCGGCCTTGAGCTTCGCGATCTGCGGTGCGATGTCGGTGTTGCCCGGCGAGTACTTCGCGACTTCCACGATCTGTTCGCCGAGGTAGCGCCGCGCGCCCTTCTCGCCGTCGCGGCCGAAGTCGTCGTCCTGCAGGAACAGACCGACCTTGGCGTTCGGCAGGTTCTTGCGCACCCAGTCGCCGATGATCTTGCCTTCGATCTCGTAGTCCGGCTGCCACCCGAAGGTGAATGGCGCCTTCTTCGGATCGTCGCCCCAGCGCAGCGAACCCGACGACACGAACAGGTCCGGCACCTTCGAGTTGTTCAGGAAATCGACGACGGCGCTGTGCGTCGGCGTGCCGAGGCCGCCGACCATCGCGAAGATCTCTTCCTTGAGCACCAGTTCGTTGGTGACGGCGCTGGTCGTGGTCGGGTTGTAGCCGTCGTCCTTCACCACGAACTCGATCTTGCGGCCGTGGACGCCGCCGTTCGCGTTCACGTAGTCGTAGTACGCCTGATGCCCGCCGGGGATCTCGCTGTAGCCCGGCGCGGCGACGCCGGTCAGCGGGAAATGCGCCCCGATCTTGATGGTCGTGTCGGTGACGCCGACCGTCGAACCCTTCTGTTCCCCCTCGGGTCTGCCGCCCGCGCCGCAGGCGGCGGTGACCGTCACGGCCAGGAAGACGGCCACGGCCTTGGTCCAGCGTTTCATGAACTTCGCCTCCAGTGGATGAGTTTCCGCAGCCCGCCGGCGAGGCCCGCCGGTGCGAGCAGCACGATCAGGACGGTGACCAGGCCGTAGATCAACGGCGCCAGATGCGCGGCCTGCACGTCGGACAGCCCGAGATCCGTTCCCGCGCCGGTCACCAGCGGCGGCAGGAAGGTCAGCAGCGCGGCCCCGGCGAGCGCTCCGGTGAGGCTCCCGAGACCGCCGAGCACCACCGCGGACACCAGCAGCAGCGACAGTGTCAGCGCGAAACCGCTCGGCGCCGCCAGCCGCGCGGACAACGCCATGAGCGCCCCGGCCAGGCCCGCGCATCCCGCGCTGACCACGAACGCCCGCACCCTGGTGCGGCCGAGGTCGATCCCGGCCAGCTCGGCGGCGACGTCCTCGTCGCGGACCGCCCGCCAGTCGCGTCCGACGCGACCGCGCGACAGGTTCGCCAGCAGGACGAACACGGCGATCACCGCGAACCACGAAAGGTAAGCGAGGTAACGGATCGACGTGAGGTCCTGGCCGGTGACGAAGTACGCGGCGTCTGCCAGCCAGCCGGGCATCTCCGGCATCCGTACCGGCAAGCCCTGCTCGCCGCCGAGCGCTTCGCCGAAGAACAACGGGATCCCGGGGACGGCGACGGCGAGCGCGAGCGTCGCCCCGGCGAGATACGGTCCGTGCAGCCTGGCGGCGGCGATCCCCACGAGCGCCCCGAGCGCGAGGGTGATCACCATCGCCAGGAGCAGGATCACCAGGAGTGGCAAGGCCTCCGACCGCAGCAGGAGCGCCGTCGAATAGGCGCCGACGGCCATCAAGGCGCCGTGTCCCAAGGAGAGCTGCCCGTTGAGTCCGGTAAGGACGGTCAGACCGCCCGCCGCGATCGCGAGATACGCCATCGTCGTGAACTGCGCGGTGAGGTACGGCCCGGAGTTCTCCAGCACGAGCACGACGACGACCAACGCGGCGAGCGCGCTCAGGAGATGACGTCGCAGCACGTCAGACCCTCCGTTCGCGGACGCTCGTGAACAGGCCGCCGGGTTTCAGGAGCAGCACCACCATGAGCAGCGCCAGCGCGGCCAGCGGCACCAGTTCCGCGCCGACGTAGCCGCTCACCAGGCTCAGCGACAGGCCGAGGACGACGCCGCCGACGACCGCGCCGACCGGGCTGTCCAGCCCGCCGAGTACCGCGGCGACGAAGCCGTACACCACCACACCGTCCATATAGGACGGATGGACCAGCCCACCGCCGGCGATCAGCAGACCCGACAGCGAACCGGCGAGCGCAGCCAGGGCCCAGCCGAGAGTGAGCATCCGCCCGACCCGCACGCCGAGCAGGCGGGCCACCTCACGGTCGAAGGCCGCGGCTCGCATCCGCAGGCCCAGGTCGGTACCGCGGAACAGCACCACGAGCCCGATCAGCACCACGCCGACGGCGGCGATGGTGAACACGCCGAACCCGGTCAGCGCGATCGTCGTGCCGCCGATTTGGAATCCGGTGAGCCCGAACGGTGCGGGGAAGGACCGGTACCGCGAACCGAACACCAGCGCCGCCAGCGCGTGCAGCACGATGAACAGCCCCAGCGTCAGGATGACGGCGTTGATCTCGGGTTTCCCCGAAACGAACCGGATCACGAACCGTTCCACGAGCGCGCCGAGCACCAGGCCCGAAAGCAGGGCGACGGCGAAACCCGCCCAGTACGACCAGCCCGCGTCGATCAGGACGAGCGCGACGTAGGTGGTGATCATCGCCATCGGCGCCTGCGCGAAGTTCACGATCCGCGTCGCCCGCCAGATCAGCACGAGCGCCAGCGCGAACGCGGCGTAGACCACGCCCAGCGTCAGGCCGGTGAGCGCGGTGGTGAGCAGTTGCTGCACGAAGCTCCCTTTTCAGAATCCGAGGTAGGCGTGCCGGAGCGCGTCGTCCGCGACGAGCGCGGCCGCGTCCCGCCGGACGACGACCCGCCCGAGGTTGAGCACGACGCCGTGATCGGCGATGGACAGCGCGCTGCGCGCGTTCTGCTCGACCAGCACGACGGCCAGGCCTTCTTCGTGGACGAGACCGCGCAGCAGCCCGAAGATCCGCGCCACGATCCTGGGCGCGAGCCCCAAGGACGGTTCGTCGAGCAGCAGCACCTTCGGCCGGGAGAGCAGCGCGCGGCCGATGACCAGCATTTGCCGCTCGCCGCCGGAAAGGACGTGCGCGAGGCCGTTCTTGCGGTCGGCGAGCACGGGGAAGAGGTCGTGGATCCGGCGCAGATCGGCCGTCGTCACGCGGCCGCGCGCCCCGAGCGCGCCGAGCCGCAGGTTCTCCTCGACGGTCAGTTCGGCCAGTACGCCGCGGCCTTCGGGAACATGCGCGAGACCCAGCGCGGGAAGGTCCTCTGTGGACACTCGGCTCAAGTCCCTGCCGCCGAGACTGATGTGGCCGCCCGAGGGGCGGAGGAGGCCGGAGATGGTGCGCAGCAACGTGGTCTTGCCCGCGCCGTTCGCACCGAGCACCGCGGTGATCTCGCCTTCGGCGGCCGAAAGGCTCACGGAATCGAGTGCGCGTACCGGGCCGTAGCTCGCCGAGAGTCGCTCAACGGTCAGCACCGGCCACCTCCTCGCCGAGGTAAGCCGCCTGAACCGCCGGATCGGCGCGGATCTCGTCAGGCGTGCCGCGGGCGATGACCCTGCCGAAGTCCAGCACCACGATCTCGTCGCAGACCCCCATCACCAGATCCATATGGTGCTCGACGAGCATCACCGACATGCGTTCGGTGAGACCGCGGACCAGCGTGCCGATCTCGTCGATCTCCTCCGACGACAGACCGCCCGCCGGTTCGTCGAGCAACAGCAGGTCGGGTTCGCTCACCAGCGCTCGCGCCAAAGCGACCCTTTTTCTTACCGGGTACGGAAGACTGGTGGGATAGCGCTGGGCGACGTCGGCGATGCCGAAGCCCTCCAGCTGTGTCATCGCCCGCTCGGTCAAGGCCTTCTCGTCCTTCGCCAGCCCCAGCAACGAAGACCAGAAACCGGATTTCGCGTGCCTGCCCGCGCCCACGAGGACGTTCTCCAACACGGTCATCCGGTCGAACAGGCCGAGTTCCTGCAGGCCACGCGCGATGCCGAGGCCGGCGAGGTGATGCGGGCGCAGCCGCCGCAGTTCCGTGCCGCGCCAGGTCAGCCCGCCGGTGTCCGGCCGGACGAAACCGCAGGCGACGTTGAACAGCGTGGTCTTGCCGGCCCCGTTCGGGCCGATCACCCCGAGCACCCGGCCCGGTGCGACGGTCAGGGAGACGTCCGACAACGCGACGAGACCACCGAAGGTCACCGATACGCCGGACATCTCGAAGGTCGACAGGGTCACGCAAGAACTCCCAACGGCGGAAGGGGGCCCCGGCGCGGGCGCGCCGGGGCCGAGGACACTCAGGCGTGCGGACACGTGTCCCGGTAGTCGCTGATCGCGCGGTCGTCCGGGGCGGGGCAGAGGAACTGCTCGTAGCGGGTGTCGTTGTCCACGAACCGCTTCAGCCACGAGATCGTGTACTTGGCCATGGTCGTGTTCGCCGTGTTCGGGAAGAAGTGACTGGCGTTGTCCAGCTCCATGTACGCCTTCTCCGCCGAGGCGGGAATGCTGGTGTAGAACGGGATCGAATGCGAGGCCACCGGAGCGACCGTGTCGGACTCGCCGCCGATGATGAACGTCGGCACCCTCAGCGAGGACCACGACTTCTGCGTGTTCCACGGCGCGAGCGGCACCGCCGCCTGCAGCGACGGCCGGTCCTGCGCCGCTTCGAGTGAACCGCCGCCGCCCATCGAATGCCCGGCCACGGCGAGCCGGGAGGTGTCGATGCGGGAGCGGACGGTGCTGCGCTGGGTCAGGTAGTCGAGTGCGGCCAGCAACTGGTCACCGCGGCTGTCGGGCTGGTCGTAGATGGTGTTGGTGTCGATCGTGAACACGACGAAGCCTTGCGACGCCAGCCGCGGGCCGATCCACGCGATACTCGACTGTGTCGCGGTGAATCCCGGCGAGATGGCGACCGCGCCGAACGTGCCCTGCGCGGTGCTGGTGGGGTAGTAGATGGTTCCGCCGCCGAAGCCGGTGACGGCCAGGCTCGACACGGAGGTCTGCGACACCGCGAAGGAGCCGCGTGAGGCTTCGATGCTGCTTTCGGTCGGGTCCGGTCCTCGTTCGTAGGGGTTCTCGGCGGCGTAGGCCGTGGGGGCGACAGTGAGTGCCGCGACGGTGGCCAGTCCACAAAGGATCCGGGTCGTACTACGCATGGTGCCGTCTCCGTTCGCCGTTGAACACAGTCCGTGGTGATGGACTCTGACAAACGGACGGAGGCGCCTGCATCGGTGAAATCGCCGGTCTTGGTCCGCGGTCGCCCCCGCCGGGCCGGGCGCCCGTACGATCGGCGATCGTGAATCCCTCAGCCGAGGACATAGTCCGCGCGGCGGCCCGGTGGATCGATCGCGGCGTCCGCGTCGACACCTCCGCCTTCGCCCAGGATCTGGGCATCTCGCGCAGCACCCTGTTCCGTCGCGTCGGAAACCGGGAAGACCTGCTCGGTGATGCCCTCTACTACCTGTCCGAGCGCACCCTGACGGCCGCCGCGCGCACCTGGGAGCGCGAAGAGGGCGACGTGGTGCGTAACGCGGCCGGCGAACTGCGCTGTCTCGCGATCATGCGGGAGTACCGGTCGGTGCTGGCGGCGAGCGCGGGGTTCCGCCGCTTCCTCGACGACGAGCCGGTGCTGGCGATCAGGCTGCTCACCGACCCGGACGGCCGTGTCCAGCCGAGGGTGATCGCCGCGCACGTCGAGCTCCTGCGCCGCGACGTCGACGCGGGCGGCTTCGAGCCCAGCGTCGGTCTGGACAGCCTCTGTTACGCCATCGTGCGGCTGGGGGAGGCGTTCCTGTATTCGGACGTCCTCGCCTCCCGGACCCCCGATCTCGACGCGGCGTCGACGCTGCTCGGAGCGCTGGTGGAGGGACGGGTGCCGAGCAAGACCTTGTGAAACACTTGCGCCTGGTGTTTCATCGAGAGGGATCTCGAGGAGGCGCGGATGCCTGTGTACCCGTTGCGGGGCAGGGACGACCTCTTCGGCGGGCTGCGCTCGGCCGCCGGGCGTGCCGTGCTGATCCGCGGCATGGAGGGGCTGGGCAAGTCGGCCCTGCTCGCCGAGCTGCGCGCCACCCTCGGCGTCCGGCTCGTCGGGGTGCGGGGCCTGCGGGCGGAAAGCACGCTGCCGTACGGCGCCCTGCAGCGGATGTTCGGCGCGTCGGTCTCCAGCGGCGCGGAAGCGCGAGACCGGCTCGGCGCCGTCTCGGCTCCGACGATCTGCTGGGTCGACGACGCGCACTGGATCGACCAGGAGTCCTTGGCGGCGCTGGGTTTCGCCGCCCGGCGCCTGGCGGGCGCGCCGGTCGGGATGGTGCTCGCGTCGCGATCCGGGTCGGACGAGTTCGACTCCGTCGAGCTGCCACCGTTGAGCGAATCCGCCGCCGATCAGGTGCTGCGCGACCGTGGCGTGCCCGCCGGGGTACGCCCGCAGCTGGTCGAACTGGGTGACGGGAACCCAGCCGATCTGGTCGCGCTGGCGGCGTCGCTGACGTCCGCGCAGGCGGCCGGGCGGGAGCCGGTTTCGCCGATCCTGCGGGAGCGTCTGCCTCGGTACACGGCCGAGCTCGACGCGATGCCGCTCGACGAGCGTCTGCGTTTTCTCGGCACCTGTATGGACTTTTCCGCGCGGAAGGCGACTTGGTACGCGGCGGCGTCACCGGCCGACCGGCGGGCGGCGCACGCACGGCTGGCCTCGGTCGAGGAGGGGCCGGACGCGCTCTGGCATCGCGCGATGGCGACCGCCACGCCGTCCGAACCACTCGCGGACGCGCTCGCCGCGGCACCCGTTGTGGATCACGCTGCGGCGGCGCGGCATCTCGAACGCGCCGCCGCGCTGACCGCCGATCCGGGCGTGCGGGCGGCCCGGCTGCTGGCGGCGGCGGACGCGGCCTGGCAGGCGGGCAGACCGGGGTGGGCGCGGCTGCTGCTGTCCAGAGCCGACGCCGAACCGGGCGCGGTCGCGTTGCTGCACGGGGAGATCGAGCTGCGCGACGGCGATCCCGCCGTCGCCACCCACGAACTCGGCACGGCGGCGCGGCTGCTGCCCGATCCGGCCGCCGCGCTGCTGCTGGCGGGCGAGGCGCGGAGACTCGGCGGCGACCTGGGTGGCTACCGGGCTTTGGCACGGACGGTCCCGGCCGGAGAAGGGCTGGCGTTCGCGCATTTCCGGGGTTTGACGTCGGTCTACGCCGGACGGCACGACGACGCCGTCGTCCCGCTGGAGGAAGCCGTCGCCAAGGGGATGGCCGACACCGACGTCGCCGGAGCCGTCTGGGCCGCCGAAGCGGCCTTCGCCCGCGGGCACGCCGAACAGGCGCACGAGTACGCGGCGGCCGCGGTGAGCCGCGCGCGGCTCGGCAAACGCCACGCGGAACTGCCATGGGCGCTGGTCTATCTCGCGCTTTCGGCCATCGCGCTCGACCGGATCCCGTGTGCGCGGGCGGCGTCCCGCGACGGCCTGCGCGCGCCCCACAACCTGCGGATGGAACACCTGACGCTGCTGGGGTTGGCCGCCGCGCTCCTCGGCGACCGCGCGCCGGAGCTGGACGAGGCGGCCGAGGGCATCGCCGAACGCGGTCTCGGCAGGCCCGCCGCCGTCGCCGCGTGGGCGCACGCCTGCCTGGACCTGGCCGAGGACCGGCCCGACGACGCGCTGAGCAGGCTCGAAGATCTCGCTTCGGGCGTCTCCGGCGACCAGCCGGTGATCCGCGTGCTGGCCACACCGCAACTCGTCGAGGCGGCCGTCAACGCCGGACGACCCGAACGCGCCCGTGCCGCGCTGGAGGTGTTCGACCGCTGGACGCTGGCCGGGGCGGAACCCTGCTGGCTCGCGTTGAGCCACCGTTGTCACGCGCTGATGGCGTCGGATCCCGGTGTGGCGGAACGACATTTCCAGGCGGCCATCGAGGCGCACCGGCGGGCGGGCGGCGCGGTGGAACTCGCCAGGACCAGGTTCGCGTACGCCACCCTGCTGCGGCGGCATCGCCGGACCCGTGACGCCCGCGACCAGTTCCGCGATGCCTTGCGCGGCTTCGAAAACGTCGGCGCGACCCGCTTCGCCGAACGGGCCAGGGCCGGGCTGCGCGCGGCGGGCGAGACCGTCGACGCTCCGCACCGATCGCTCGCCGGCCTCACGCCGCAACAGGACGCCATCACCCGGCTGGTGGCGGCGGGGGAGACGAACAAGGAGATCGCGCGGCGGCTGGTGATCAGCCACCGGACGGTGGACCACCACCTGCGGAACATCTTCACCGCACTGGGGGTGCGGTCCCGCGTGGAACTCGCGCGCCGCGTCGCCGCCGGCGAGTGACGCTGCCCGTGACTCACGTGATCGAAGCCGGAACTCGCGTGATCGGAGGCCCCACTCACGTGATTGGAGGCGGAACTCCCGAATGCGGCCTCCAGCCACGCGAGTCACGTCCCTGATCACGCGAGTCACGCCTTCGCTCACGCCGTGACCTGTGTGCCCAGGCCGTGAAGGCCTCCTTGAGGGACCCAGAGTCCCTCAAGGAGGCCTTCACGGAATCCGGACAAGTAGGTATCCAGGACGGTTCACGGGCAGGCGAGGACCGGGGCTTGCGGGCGGCCACCGCCGTGCAGGTCGCTCAGCGGAACCCTGGCCAGGCCGAGGATCGCCTGCGCGGTCGCGCGCGGGGCGGTCGTCGGGTTCGGACCGGTGGCGTCGTAGGCGATCGCGCCGCGGTCGGCCTCGGCGCCGGCGCAGCCGGTCTGCAGTGACCGCAGGAATTCCCGCGCCTTGACCGCGGCGGCGGGACGATGACCGGCCAGCGCTTCCGCGGCGAGGCCGGTGCTGTTGGCGTTGGGCGCGTTCGCGGCGACGCCGAAGCCGCCGTTCGCGTGCTGCTTCGTGACCAGCCACGACGTGCCCTCGCGGGCGTTCACGGGGTCACCGACGGCGCGCAAGGCCTGCACGACCGTCGCGGTCGCGTCGACGTCGCTCGTGCACGTCGCTTCGCCGAAGTTCTGCGGGAAACCGCCGTCCGCGCACTGGGTGCCCGCGAGGAACGTCACGGCCGACGCCGGGGCACCGCCCGGGGTGCGGTCCAGCGCCAGGAGGGCGAGCGACTGCGAGAGGGCGTTGGAGTAGTCGCCGTACTCGGATCGGTCGGAGAACCGGCCGGACGGCGTGAGCAGCGAGAGCAGGCCCGCCTTCAAGTCGACGCCGCCGAACGACGCCAGGTCCTTGCCCCGGATCTGCGCGGCGAGCATCAGTTTGGCGTGCGCGCCCGCATAGGCCTCGGTGCCGCCCCCGACGTAGCCGGTGGTGACCTCCGGCTTCGCGAGCCAGGCGATCGCCTTGCCCGCGTTCGTGTCCGACACGCCGGCCGCGGCGAACGCGAAGATCGCGTCGATCGTCAGGCCCTGATCGGGGAACTTCTGGCCGCCGAAGTCGGCCTCGAACCGTTCGCCGTCGGTCATCTGCCTGGCGAGCCAGCCGGCGGCGGCGTCCGCCTTGTCGTGGGTGGCCGCGGCCGCCGCCGGAGCGGCGACCAGCCCGATGCCGCACAGCAGGGCGACAGCGAAAACCAAACGTCTCATGAGAACCCTTTCCCGCATTTCCACGACAGGAGTCGGTGACACCGTGCGATGTGGGTGACCGGGCTCGCCTGGAAGGCACACCGTTGCGGGACAGCGCCGGACTCTCACCGGACTTCCCCCACGACCGCGCCTGAAGACTCTCACCCCGGTCGGGTGCGGGATACCGCCGGGTGCCCATGTGATCCTCACGACCGACTGGCCGGTGGTACCTACCGGAGGTGAACAGGTGTTAACCTCGGCTGGCTCGACAACAGAACACCGCCGCCCGTGACGGGGAAGCCGGTCGAAATCCGGCGCTGTCGCGCAACCGTGGGCCCTTCGCAGGGCGAGCCGGGATACCGAACGGGCGGACGTACGAACCACTGTCGCGATAAACAGGGGTGACTGCGGCGTCCCGCGCTGTCCTCCGCCATGCCGCAAGGAGGAGTCATGCGCCGCGGGTACCTGGCCGCGTCGGCGTTCGCCGTCATCGTCACCATGATCGCCGCACCGCTCAGCGGGACGGCGACGGCGGCGAACGATCCCGGTGCGGCGAAGGTGAATTCCCGCTGGCTCGCGACGAAGCTGAAGCCGGACGGCACATTCGACAACCCCAGCGGCGGCTCACTGCCCGACCACGGCCTGATGCTCGACGCGCTCTTCGCGATGTACGCCGCGGGCGAAGGCGCGCGGGCCGAGCCGATCGTGAAGTTCCTCGACGACCAGGGTCACGCCACCGACTACTTCACCTGGGACGGGCTCGCCCCCGGCGCGGGATACGACAAGATCATCGTCGGCGGCGCCGTGGCGAAGACGATGGTCGCCGCCCAGGTGTCCGGCCGGAATCCGCGGGCCTTCGACGGCTACGACCTGGTCGCAGAGACCCATGCGGCCATCATGCGCAAGGGCCCCGACAAGGGCCGGGTCAGCGACTACTCCAAGGATCCCGCCCTCGCCGACGCGGTGAGCAACAACGCGAACATGTTCGGCCAGGCGCTCGGCGTGATCGGGCTCGCCGTGGCGGGAGAGAACGACCGGATCGCCATCGACAGGCTGCTGACCCAGCAGTGTTCCGAGGGCTACTTCCGCGTCCTCTTCTCCTACATCCCGACGAAGGAGACCGGCGACCACGTCACTCCGGACGGCCGCAAGGTCTCGACCTGCGACGAGGGTAAACCGCTCGGCCTTTCCCCGACCGACGGTGACGCCACCGGGCTCGCCCTCTCGGCGATGCTGGCCGCGAAGAAGGCGGGCGCGGCCGGTCTCGACGCCCCGATCGCCAAGACCGTCTCCTGGCTCAAGGCGAACCAGACGCCCGGCGGCGGCTGGGGTGGCGGCGTCGGCACCGAGGCGCCGAACACCAACAGCACCGGCCTGATCGTCCAAGCGCTCGTCGACGCAGGCGGCGCGAACGCGGCGGTGGACAAGGGCGTGCGGTTCCTCAAATCCGCGCAGGCGAACGCCGCGGCCGACTCCGGGAACAAGCTCGCGGGCGAACTCGGCGCGATCGCCTACGACCCGGCTTCCTACGAGGCGGCGCGTTCCTCCGGCATCAGCGGCCTCGACACCTGGATCCGCGCGAGTGCCCAGGCTTCGCTCGGGTTGTCGCAGGTCGGTTTCTACCCGCTTGCGAAGGGCGAAGTCCTGCCGCCGACCACCGGCGTCCCGGAAACCCCGGCTCCTGTGACGCAGCCGCACAAGCCCGCTCCTGAGCCCAAGAAATCCATCACGCCCAAGGCGTCCACCGGCGCCCGGGTGTCGACGGTCGCGGCGATCGCCGCTCCGGTCACCGCGACCCCGGCCGTCCGCCTCGGGGCCTACCTGACGAACCGGCTCGTCGGCGGCGACCACGTCGAGGTCACCGAGGACGGCAAGACCTACGTCGACTACGACGCCACCGCCGACGTGGTGCTGGCCTTGCGGGCGTTGGACCAGCAGCCGGACGCGGTCGCCCGCGCTTCGCAGTTCCTGCTGAAGCCCGAAGCCGTGCAGGCCTACGCGCACGGAGCGCCGTACGAACAGGGTCAGGCGTCGTACGCCGAACCGCTCGCGAAACTCGTGCTCGTCGCCGAATTCGCGAAGTCGGACGTCGCCGGTCCGTTGCGTGCCGATCTGGTGAAACTGCGCGGTACCGACGGGGAATTCACCGACACCGGATCGTTCGCCGACGCCGATCGGACGGTCGAGCGGCACGCTTGGGCGGTCCTCGCCACCGCCGCCGATCCCGGCCCCGCGGTCGAACTGCTCCTCTCCCGCCAATGCGCGGACGGGACCTTCCCGAAGCACCTCGACACCGCGGAATGCGGTTCCGGCGACCTCGCCGCGACGGCCGCCGCGGTCACCGCGCTCGTCGCCCGTCCGCACACGGATGCCGCGCCGCCGACCAGACGCCCGGACGGCTGGACCGAACGGCGCGTGTCGGCGTTCGTCTCCGCGGTGGACGCGCTCGGCGTCCGGCCCACCGGCGAGGGCTTGGTGACGGGAGAAGGCGGCGAGGTGGACATCGCGCTCAGCGCCACCGTCGCCGCCGCGCGGCAGACCGCCGGTCTCGACGCGAGCGGAACCGCGCGCTCGCTGGGCAAGCTCGTCCAGCAGGACGGCGGATTCGCCAAGGGAACCGGGGGAGAGACCGATTTCCCGACCAGTTCGGCCGCCGCACAAGGGGTCGCGGGCCGGTCTTGGCTCACCGCCGCGGATTCCCCGCTGTCACCCGCGATCCGGCTCCCGCTGACCGCCGGCACCGATACACCGGCGCTGGCCGCCGCCCAGTCCGACGACCGGCCGGGATGGCTGATCTGGGGACTCGCCGGGCTGGCCGTGCTGTTCCTCTCCACCGCGATCGCGCTCGTCTTCGTACTTCGTCGTTTCACCAAGAAAAGGGGGTAACACCATGAAGAGACTGCTCGCCGTCACGACCGTCCTCATCGGACTCATCGGGCTGTCCGCCGCACCCGCGAACGCGGTCGACACCACGAAGGGCTACGCCGGGATCTGCACCGGTGCCGACGCGCGCACCGGGGTCACGGTCGTGATCGACTTCCAGGAGCTGGCCGCCCCGACGATCACCCGCTGCTCGCCCAACGCCACGCCGGGCACCGCCCGCACGGGGATCAAGGCGTTGCAGGACGCGGGGATCGCGGTCGCCGGCACCGCGCGCTGGGGGCTCGCTTTCGTCTGCCGTCTGGAAGGGCGCCCGTCCGCGACGGAGACGCTCCCGCTGACGACCAACCCGAATTACAAGGAAGCGTGCGTCACCACCCCGCCCGCGGGCGCGTACTGGGGCTACTGGAACGCCGACGGTTCCGGTTCCACCTGGACCTACAGCAGCTCGGGTGCCCTCAACCGCAACGTCGTCCCGGGCGGTTTCGAGGGCTGGTCGTTCTCGCTGAACAAGTCCGCGACCACCAACCCGCCGCCCGGCGTCACGCCGAGGAACCCGGCCATCCCGTGAAAAGGGTCCTTCCCGTGGTGGCGGCGGTCTTCCTGATCGCCGCCACGGCGCCGTCCGCGCACGCGGTCGACCAGAGCAAGGGATATCCGGGGTTCTGCAGGGATGCCACCGGGGTCACCGTCGTCGTCGACTTCCAGCAGCTCGGCGGCACGACCATCGTGCGCTGCAATCCCCAGACCACCCGCGGCACCGGGCTGGACGCGCTCAAGGGCGCCGGTTTCCAGATCGCCGGGGTCCAGCGCTGGGGTGAGTCGTTCGTCTGCCGGGTCGAGAACCGCCCGTCCGCGGCCGAGACCGTCCCCGTCGCGGGTCGCGGTGACTACCGTGAGCCGTGCGTCGACACGCCTCCGGCTCAGGCCTATTGGTCCTACTGGCACGCCTCGAACAACTGTGCCTGGGACTACAGCCAGTGGGGCGTCAAGAACCGTGACTTCATCCCCGGCGGTTTCGAAGGCTGGTCGTTCTCCTTGAACGCCACCACCCAGAGCAACCCGGTCCCGCGGGTCTCCGCCGTACGGCCCGGCACGGAGAGCCAGCCCTGTGTGCCGCGCGAGGAGGCGAAGCCGGTCACCGGTGACCCCGGCGAGCGCCAGCAGCGACCGCCGTCGGGGAACGGACAGCAGGCCGACGGCTCCCAGCCTACGACGGGTGCCGGAGAAGTTCCGGCCGCGGGTCCGAGTTCCGCCGCACTGCCGCCGCCCAAACCGCGCCCGAGTGCTTCGGCACGGCCGAAGGCGCAGGATCCGTCGATGAACGTCGCGTTCACCGGAGGCGAGAACGCCGAGGATGTCAACGCGGTGATCGATCGCGAGTCCGGAGCGGGCGGCTGGGCGCCCTGGGCCGCGGGAGCCGCGGTGCTCGCGCTGTGCGTGGCGGGATTCCTGATGGCACGCAGACGCAAACGCGCACAAGGAGTTTGATGACGTCCTATTTCCTGCCGCGCGATCTGCACCCGGCCGCGTGGTGGGTGTGGGCGCTCGGACTCGCCGTCGCGGCGACCCGCACGACGAACCCGTGGCTGCTGCTGACCATCGTGGCCGTCGCGGGGTACGTCGTCGTGGCCCGCCGCAGTGAGGCGCCGTGGGCGCTGGCGTTCCGGCTCTACCTGTACCTCGGCGCGTTCATCGTCGCGATCCGGGTCTTCTTCCGTGTCGTGTTCGGCGGCGGCGAGGGGGCCACGATCATCCTGCGGCTGCCCGAAATCCCGCTGCCGGAATGGGCGGCGGGTATCCGGCTCTTCGGCGATGTCTCCGCGGAATCGTTGCTGGGCGGGCTCTACGACGGGATGCGGCTGGCGACGATGGTGATCTGCCTCGGCGCGGCCAACGCGCTCGCGAACCCGAAACGGCTGCTCAAGGCGATGCCGCCGGCGCTGTACGAGGTGGGCACGGCGGTGATCGTCGCGCTGTCGGTGTTCCCGCAGCTCGCCGAGAGTGTGCTGCGGGTCCGGCGGGCACGCAGGCTGCGCGGCGGTTCGGGGAAGAAGAAGGTGAAGACGCTGCACACCATCCTCATCCCGGTACTGGAGGACGCGCTCTCCCGCTCGCTGCAGCTCGCCGCGTCGATGGACTCACGCGGCTACGGCCGCGCGGGTACGGTCGAAGCGCGGGCCAGGCTGATCACGGGCACGCTGATGATCATCGGCCTGCTCGGCGTCTGCGTCGGTGTTTACGCCACTTTGGACGGTTCGACGCCCCGATACCTGGCCGCGCCGGTGCTTTCCGTCGGAGTCGTGATCGGACTCGCCGGATTCCGGTCGGCGGGCAAACGCGTCCGGCGCACGCGTTACCGGCCGGATCGCTGGCAGCCGCCGGAAATCGTCGTCGCCCTCAGCGGGATCGCCGTCGCGGCCGTCCTGTTCACGACGTCGGAGGTGAACCCGATGAACATGAACCCGTCGCTGATCGGCCTGTCCTGGCCGTCGCTGTCGTGGGTGCCGTTGCTCGGGGTGCTGATCGGCGTGCTGCCCGCGTTCCTCACCCCGGCCCCCGAACCTCCTTACGCCGCACTGGAAGAAGAAGTGCACGCATGATCGAACTGGACCACGTTTCCTTCACCTATCACGGCCGCGCCGAACCGGTGCTGTCCGACGTGACGCTGTCCATCGGTGAAGGCGAACTCGTGCTGTTCGCGGGCCGGACGGGGGCGGGCAAGTCGACGCTGCTCGGCACGATCAACGGTCTCGTCCCGCATTTCACCGGCGGTCACCTCGAAGGCACGGTGTCCATCGACGGCGTGACGACGCGGTCCCGGCCGCCGCGCGAGTTCGCGCATCTGGTCGGCGTCGTCGGCCAGGATCCGCTCGCGGGCTTCGTCACCGACACGGTCGAGGACGAACTCGCGTACGGCATGGAGCAACTCGGCCTGAGCCCGCAGGTGATGCGACGCCGGGTGGAGGAGACCCTCGACCTCCTCGGCATCGCGGAACTGCGCAGGCGCGCGTTGCGGACGCTGTCCGGCGGGCAGCAGCAACGGGTGGCGATCGGCGCGGTGCTCACCACCCACCCCAAGGTGCTGGTGCTGGACGAACCGACGTCGGCGCTGGACCCGACGGCGGCCGAGGAGGTGCTCGCGACGCTGGCCAGGCTGGTGGAGGACCTCGGCACGACGGTGCTGATGGCCGAGCACCGGATGGAACGCGTGATCCCGTTCGCGGACCGGATGATCCACGTGCCGGGCACCGGGGAGGTGATCGACGGAACGCCGCCGGAAGTGCTGAAGGACATGCCCATCGCGCCGCCGATCGTCCACTTGGGACGGTTGGCGGGCTGGGATCCGCTGCCGATGTCGGTCCGTGATGCCCGGCGGCGCGCTTCTTCGCTGACGTTGGGTGCTCCGCCCGCGCGAAACACGACCGTGGGCGAAGAACTGCTGGCCGCGTCCGGTGTCGTCGTGCGCTACGGGCCGAAGGTGGCGGTGCGGGAGGTCGATCTGGCCCTGCGCGCCGGCGAGGTGCTGGCGATGATGGGGCGCAACGGTTCCGGCAAGTCTTCGCTGCTGTGGGCGGTGCAGGGTTCCGGCCCGCGGCAAGGCGGCAAGGTCACCGTCGAGGGCAAGGACCCGAAGACGCTGAGCAGTGCCGCGGCACGCGCCCTGGTCGGGATGGTGCCGCAGACCGCGAGCGATCTGCTGTACCTGCAGACCGTCGCCGCCGAATGCGAAGCCGCCGACGCGGAATCGGGTGCGGAGCCGGGGAAGTGCCGGGAACTGCTCGACAGGCTCGCTCCGGGCATCGATCCCGCGTCGCATCCCCGTGATCTCTCGGAGGGGCAGCGTCTCGCGCTCGTGCTCGCGGTCCAGTTGTCGGCCGCCCCGCGGATCATGCTGCTGGACGAACCGACCCGCGGCCTCGACTACACCGCGAAAGCGGCGCTGGCGCGGATGATCGCTTCGCTCACGGCGGAGGGCAAGGCGATCGTCGTGGCCACCCACGACGTCGAATTCGTCGCGACGATCGCGGACCGGGTGCTCGTGATGGCGGAAGGGGAGGTCGTCTCGGACGGCCCGACCGGTGAGGTGCTCGGCGGCTCCCCGGCGTTCGCCACGCAGATCGCGAAGATCCTCGGCGAGCCCTGGCTCACCGTCGACGAGGTCCGGTCCGCGCTTCCGCAGGAGGTCTCGTGACCGCGGCGGTCCGGCTCGGCCCCCGCTCGGCGACTGTGCTCGGGCTGGCGTCGCTGGCGGGGCTGATGATGTTCGTCTGGCCGCTGTTGGTTCGTGTCGAGCCGCAATCGATGCAGCACGGCCCGGACGCGCCGTTCGTGTTCATCGCGATCCTGCCGATCCTGATCGTCATCGTGCTGGCCGAGATGTCCGAAGGGGGCATGGATTCCAAGGCCCTCGCGATGCTCGGCGTGCTCTCCGCGATGAACGCCGCCCTGCGGCCACTCGGCGCGGGGACCGCGGGCATCGAGACCGTGTTCTTCCTGCTGGTGCTGGCCGGGCGGGTGCTCGGTCCCGGCTTCGGTTTCGTGCTGGGCTGCACGTCGATGTTCGCTTCGGCGCTGCTGACCGCCGGGGTGGGGCCGTGGCTGCCGTTCCAGATGATGTGCTCGGCGTGGATCGGGATGGGCGCCGGGCTGCTGCCCCGCCGCGTCACCGGCAAGGCGGAGATCGCGATGCTGGTGGCGTACGGGATCTTCGTCGCGTACGTCTTCGGATTCCTGATGAACCTGTGGTTCTGGCCGTTCATCACCGACGCCGAAGTGCCGTACCACGACGGGCACATCTCCTACGTGCCCGGCGCCCCGCTGCTGGAGAACCTGCACCGCTTCGCCGTGTTCACCCTGCTGACCTCGACGGCGGGCTGGGACACCGGCCGCGCGATCACCAACACGGTGGCGATCCTGGTGCTGGGGCCCGCCGTGCTCGCGACGTTGCGCCGGGCTTCGCGGAAAGCGTCCTACGGCGTGATCCCCTCGTTCACCGATGGGCCCGCTTCCGGCGCAGGACGTGGAAGGACACGGCGAACGCCACTCCCACGGCCACGATGATCGCGGCGAAGACGGGATGCATGTCCTTGGACAGGCTTTGCGCTCTTTCGGGGCCGATCGCCCACAGCGCCAGGGGAGTGGCGTAGGCCGAGGTGAGGGCGATCGCGCCCCAGCGGAGAGTTCTGAGCCGGGCGTCGCGCAAAGTGCCGATCAGCACGAGCGCGACCGGGACGATCGCGAGCATCGCGAACTGGCCGACGACCATGATCGGTACGGCCCAGGCCGAGACGATGACGGCACGCGGGGCGCGGCGGACGGTGGTTTCGCGGTCGAGCGTCTGGGTGGACATCGGTTCCTCCGAGGTGTGTGGTGCGGTCAGCAGGGGGATTCGGCGGTGGCCTTGAGGTCCTTCAGCCAGGCTTCGAGGCCCCAGCCGAGGAACTTGGTCGCGGTGGGCACGTCGGCCTCGACCTGGGCGCCGGACCAGTTCTCCTCGGTGCGGACGAGTACCCCGCCCTTGACCTCGGTGAAGTTCCAGACGTGGATCCCGTTGTCGATGCCGAGGCCCTCGCCGACCGCGGGCCCGCTCCAGCGGAGGCATTTGCCGCGCTGGATCTGGTGGACGGTCGAGGTGATCGACAGCGTGGTGGCCGGGGTCGTGGCCGTGGCCGGCGCCGGGGTGGTCCAGTGGAACCGGGAGTTCCTCCGCAGCGGGCCGCGATCCAGGCGTTCGCTGCTCAGCACCGGCTCCTGCCAGGACGGCCAGCGTTCGACATCGGTCTGCAGGCGCCAGATCTTGCTCAGTGGCGCCTTGATCAGGGCCTCGGTCCGGTAGTGGATCGGGGCCTTCGTGTCGATGGTCTTGCCTTGGCACGAAAGCGGGGCGGGGGACGCGGTGGCGGCGTGAGCGGGGGCCACGGCACCGCCCAGCAGGCCGACCGCCAGCGGGAGGGCGAGTGCGGCGGTGCGATAGAGCGACTCCATCGGGACTCCTTGTTAGCGGCGATTGCGATAGTTAGAAGCTATAACCACAACGACGTGAGTGTCAATAGGGAAAGTGATAGCCTCTAACTGAACGGAAGGGAGTGGCTGGTGGAGACCTCGCGGGAGCGGTACCGGGCCCAGGTGCGTGCGGAGATCAAGCGGCACGCGTGGGAGCAGCTGGCCACGACGGGTGTGTCCGCGTTGTCCCTCAACGCGATCGCCAAGCACGTCGGCATGAGTGGCCCCGCGCTGTACCGGTACTTCCCCAGTCGCGACGACCTGATCACGGACCTTGTCCGCGACGCGTATCGAAGCCTTGCGGGCGCCGTCCAGGCGGCAGTCAGCGTGACTGAAGTCGCCTACGCGATCAGGGAATGGGCGCTTGCGGACCCGCAGCGATACCTGTTCGTCTACGGAACGCCCATCCCCGGTTATCACGCGCCCGGCGACACCACGGAGATCTCGGACGAGATCATGACCGTGCTCCTCCGGGCGTACGCGGCGGAGCCGGATGACGGCCGGGTGCTCCGTCGTGCCGTCACCTTCTGGACCCGTGTTCATGGCGTTCTTTCGCTCGAGCTCGCCGGGCACTTCGCCGGCATGGGGTTCGATCCCGTCCTGCTGTTCGCCGCCGAGGTCGACGGCTTGCTCGGGTGAGCGCGCTCGCCGGGCCCGGGGGAGGGTTGCGAAAGCCACTTTCGCAACCCTCAATGTTGTGAAAGTGGCTTTCGCAACGTCTGCGCGCGCGGCCACTGTCCATAAAGGACGATTCCCGCTGAGCGGGGCATCGTCGGCCGCTTTCGGCGCTGTACGGCGGTTTTCGCGTTCGCTGTGCTAGCTTCCGGGAATGCGCGGAGGATCCCGGATTCGTACGCTCGCGGTGCTCTCGTCGATGCTCCTGGCTTCGCTGATCGGCCCCGGCGCCGTCGCGAACGCGTCCGGCGGGCACGGCTGTGAATGCGCCACCCCGTCGATCGACCGATTGCAGCAATGGCTCGCCTCCGGTGAGGGCACCACACTGCCGCCGACCGGCAGCCTGCTCGTCCGCGAACGCGGCGGTTACGCGGCCAAGGTGACCTTCCTGAACGCCGAATGGCACGTTGTCGTCGTCTGGCTGGGGAATCAGTTCGAAGCGCAGGCGGATCTCTCGAAATCCGCCGGTTTCTGGATGACCTACAGCGCGACCGACGACCTCTACGTCCAGCTGCGTCCCGCCTCGCATTGGAGTGGCGGGGACAAGTGGCTCACGAAGGTGCCGTCGACCGGCGGGAAGCCGGTGAAGAAGTTCTTCAGCTTCAAGCCCTCCGCCTGGACGACGTTGCCCGAGCTGGGTACGCCCGGCTACTCCTTCGCTTCGGCGCTCGCCGAGGCGCGGGGCCTGGTCTTCGTCGGCAAGACCCCGAACAAGCTCGACTTCCGCGGCCTCTCGATCGACCGGTACCGGCCGCCCTGTCTCTGAACGCTCCTCGGATTTCACCTGTCCGGAGCGACGGCCATCGCGCACCGTGCCCGATTTGTCCTGTACGGTGAACTTTCAGCCGCCTCCGCACGACCGATCCGAGGAGTACCCCTGATGAGCCTGTTCGACTCGCTGAAGGAAAAGGCCGCCGAACTGCTGGGCGGCGCGGGCGACAAGGTCGGCGAACTGACCGGTGTCGACCTTTCCGGCGCCGCTGACCAGGTCACCCAGGCGACCGGCGGGCTGGCCGAGACCGGTCAGGGCCTCGCCGAGAGTGCCGCCACGGCGGGCCAGGACGCCGTCGACTCGGCCACCGCGGCCGGTCAGGGCGTCGTCGACTCCACCGGCGCGCTCGGTGACGCCGCCACCGGACTGGCCGGCGACGTGATCGACCCGAACGCCCGGGGCTGACCGCCCCCGGACTCCCCGGTATCCCGCGGATACCGGGGAGTTCGTCATTTCTCCGGTGGGACGACGTCCGGTTTTCGGTGGGACGATCTTCGTTTTTACTTGTCCCGCAAGGGAATTATCGCCGGTCGGGTGGATGAGGAAACGGTTGTGGTAACCCGTCCACGGCCGCGAAGCTCGGTCGGTGATCGTCAACCGACTCAAGCCCGTCGGCCTGTGTGCCGCGCTCACCGTGCCCGCCCTTCTCCTGCGCTTCACCGGCACCGATCCGGGCGCGCCTGCCGGGCTGCTGCTGTTCGGCCTCGCGGTCGTGGCGGCCTCGTTCCTGCTCGCCTGGGCGGCCGAAGCCGCGCAGGTGGACATCTCCGGCGGCCTCGCGATCGCCGTGCTGGCCGTCATCGCGGTCCTTCCCGAGTACGCGGTGGACCTGTACTTCGCCTACACGGCGGGCTCGAATCCCGAGTACATCGCCTACGCCGCGGCGAACATGACCGGTTCCAACCGGCTGTTGCTCGGCCTCGGGTGGTCCACCGTCGTGCTGGTCGCGCTCGCCGTCGCGAAGAAACGCCGTGGCGCCACCGTCCGCGAGCTGATCCTCGACGCGCCGTACCGGATCGAGCTCGGCTTCCTCGCGATCGCCTCGATCGTCGCGTTCGTCATCCCCGGAACCGGGCAGATCTCGCTGGTCCTCGGCTTCGCGTTGCTCGGTTTCTTCGTGTTCTACCTTTGGAAGGTCTCCCGCGCCGAACCCCGGCGGCCCCGCCGGACCCTCGTGGCCGCGCTGTTCGTGTTCGCGGCCGTGGTGATCCTCGCGAGCGCGGAACCGTTCGCGCACAACCTGATCGCCGTCGGGACGGAACTGGGCGTCGACCGGTTCCTGCTCGTGCAATGGCTCGCGCCGCTGGCGTCGGAGGCGCCGGAGTTCATCGTGGCGATACTCTTCGCCTTGCGGGGCAAGGGCGACGCGGCGCTCGGCACCCTGCTTTCCAGCAAGGTCAACCAATGGACACTGCTCGTCGGCAGTCTGCCGATCGCCTATGTCCTCGGCGGCGGGGGATCCGCACTGCGGATGGACGGCCGTCAGATCGAGGAATTCCTCCTCACCGCGACCCAGACCTTGCTGGGGGTCGCCGCTCTGCTCGCGTTGCGTTTCCCCCGCTGGGCCGCCTGGACGCTGCTCGGCCTGTTCGCGGTGCAGTTCGCACTGCCCGGCCAGACCGCGCGCTACGTCCTGTGCGGGGTCTACGCGCTCATCGCGCTCGCCGCCCTGATCCGCAACCGCCGCCATCTCCTGCCGACCCTTGCCGCCCCGTTCCGCCGGGCACCCTATGCCTCCGGGAGTAGTCGCGAGGAGCGGATTTCGGTCTGAGAGCAGAGGTTTCCGCGAGTTCGCGCGCTTAGCGTCCAGGTATGACCAAACGACGAAAAGTACTCGCCGCGGGCCTGGCGATCCTGCTGCTGGCGGACGGCGGGCCACCGGCCTCGGCGACCCCGGCGCCGCGGATCGACTGGCACGACTGCCGGACCGGGCCGGAAGACGAGACGGGACGACGGCTCGCCGCCGCCGGGGCGACCTGCGGTGAGGTCGTCGTGCCGCTGGACCACGCCGACCCGGGCGGCAGAACCCTTTCGGTGGCCGTCGCGCGCCGTCCCGCGAGCGACCCCGCGCGCCGTCTGGGCACCCTGGTGGTCAACACCGGCGGACCCGGCCCGTCCCGCGACGGCGTGGCACTGCTGGTCCATGGGCCGCCCCCGGAGGTCCCGTCCGGTGCGCCGTCGCTCGCGGCGCGGTACGACCTCGTCGGGATCGACCCGAGATTCTTCGGGCTCAGCTCGCCGCTGGAATGCGGCTGGCCCACCGGGCGATACCTGCAGAGCGCTCAGCTGGCGAGTCCGGACCGGGCCTCCTTCGACCGCAGCGTGCTGGTCGCGCGGGAGCTCGCGCGAAGCTGCGCGGACCGGGGTGATCTTCTCGCACACGCCTCCACCCGCGACATGGCGCGGGATCTGGACTTCGTGCGAGCCGCCCTCGGAGAATCGAAGATCTCCTACCTGGGCTGGTCTTTCGGCAGTCATCTCGGCTCGGTCTACCGACGGCTCTTTCCTCGGCGGACCGAGCGGATGGTGCTCGACAGCGCTGCCGCGCCCGGGGCCGCCGGTCCCGCGCTCACCAGGGAGACCGCAGTGGCGGACGCCGCGGCCCTGAGCGACTGGGCGCGGTGGGCCGCCCGCCGCGACGCACACCATCATCTCGGCGCCACCGCGGAAGAGGTCCTGGCCACGGTGGACCGGATCGCCCGCGCCGCCGCCCGAGAGCCCTTGCGCGTCGGCGAGCACCGGATCGACGCCGCGATGATCCCCGGCCTGCTGCTCACCGTCGACGACAGCGACGCGTTCTACGCGGAGTTCAGCTCCCAGATCGCCGTGCTGCGTGACGCCGCCCGCGGTCTCACCGTGACACCGACACCCACGCAGGAGTGGAAACTCTCCCTGTACACGGATCCGGACGTCGAGCCGTCCTTCGGGTTCAGCGCCACCGTCGCCAACCAGTGCGCGGACCGCGCCGCCTGGCGGGATCCCGAAAGCTACTACCGGGACATCCTGGCGCACCGGGCCGCCGAGCCCCTGTTCGGTCCGCTGGCCCGGCACATCACGCCTTGCGCGTTCTGGCCCGTCCCGCCTGCGGAGCCACCCGTCCCGGTCGGGGACGACCGGCCCGCCCTGCTCGTGGGCGCCTCGGGGGATCCGGTCACGCCGTATGCCGGGCAACTGGCGCTGCGCCGCGCCCTCACCGGATCCCGGATGGTCACGCTGGACGGCGCGTTCCGGCACGGGGTCTATCTCTTCGACCCGGCGCCCTGCGTCACCGACATCGTCGAGTCGTATCTGCTCGGCGGAGCCCTGCCCAGAACCGACGTCAGCTGTGCCCGTCACCGCTCGCCGGGCCGGACCACTCCCGCTTCGTAGGCCAGGACCACCGCCTGCACCCGATCCCGCACCCGCAGCTTGGCCAGGATGTTGCCCACGTGGGTCTTCACCGTTCCCGGCGCGACCACCAGCCGCTCGGCGATCTCGGCGTTGGACCAGCCGCGGGCCATCGCGGCCAGCACTTCCCGCTCACGTCCGGTCAGCGTCGCCGCCGACCTGGCCGCGCCGGGATCGAGCGGGGGCGCCAGCCGGTCCAGCAGCCTGCGGGTGGTGGAGGGGGCGATCACCGAGTCCCCGTCGTGCACCGTCCGGATGCCGGCCAGCAGTTCCTCGGGGGTGGCGTCCTTGAGCAGGAAACCGCTCGCCCCGGCCCGGATCGCGGCCAGCGCGTGCTCGTCGAGGTCGTACGTCGTGAGCATGAGGACCTTGGGCGCGTCAGGCAGGGCGAGCACCCGTCGAGTGGCCTCGATACCGTCGAGAACCGGCATCCGGACGTCCATCAGGACCAGATCGGGATCGAGGCGCCGGGTGTGGTCGACCGCGGCGAGACCGTCACCCGCCTCACCGACGACGGTCAGATCGGCCTGGGACTCGATGACCAGCCGGAAGCCTGCCCGGACCAAGGCCTGGTCGTCGACCAGCAGGACACGGACCGGCGGGGCGGTCACGCCGGTCCGTCCCGCAGGACGCCGATCATCCGCCGGAGATCGCCCAGCGCCTTCCGGGCGCAGTCGCCGATCGTGACCAGGGCCGACCGTCCGGCCTCCGGCGTGGCCGCGTACCGGCCACCGTCGGCCTGCGCGATCACGACCGCGAGCGAATGGGCGACGATGTCGTGCATTTCGCGCGCGATCCGTTCCCGCTCCGCGAGGACCGCGAGCCTCGCCTGCTGACGGCTGTGGGACTGGCGGACCCGGCGCAACGCCCCGGTCGCCCACGCGGCCAGCACGGTGCTGGCCAGGAAGGCGCCGACGAGCAGATGCGCGGCCGCGGACGACGGCAGCATCGGCCAGCTCAGCCCGCCGAGCATCGCGCCGAGGAGCCCTGCCGCCAGCGCGGCGCCACCGGCTCGCCGCGGTCCGTAGGCCGCCGCGGCGTGCACCGCCAGCGGCACTGCGAGATCGGCGGGCAAGGCACCGACGCCGTCCCGGATCGTGAGCCACTGGATGCTCGCGACTCCCAGCACCACTGTCGCGCACACCACGGCATTGCGGCGTCGCAAGGCGAGTGGAAGCGCGAGAAGCAGAGAGAAGAGGAAATACGCGACCTCCGCCCGGACGAAGAGTCCGAAAAGGACACAGCATCCCGCGAGGAGCAGTGCGATCAGGACGTCGACGAGCGACTCGTGTCCGCGCAGCCAGGAGTCGAGCCTTTCACCGAGCACGTCGTCACCTTATGGCCGCGGCGCCGTCGTCACTTCGCCGCGGGGACTGAAACCGTGTATGCCCGCCGGGCTAGCCCGAATGGAGCAAGGAAAGGTGGCGGAAATCCCGTATGGCGAAACCCCTCGTACCGCTAATCTGGCGGAAACGACATATCTGCGGGGGAGCGGACCATGGCCGTGATCTGGATAGTGCTCGGGATACTCCTGCTGGTGATCGGCATCGCCGTGATCACCGATGTACGCGATCGCGGGCGGGGCGGGACACGCAAGATCATGTTGCCCGGCTGGGCCTCACGGCGCGCCGATTACACGGAGAACGACCTCGTCCACGGTCGCTGGTCGGAAAAGTCGCCGCGTGAACAGGACGAAGAACTCCAGCGCCGGTACAAATCGGGCGACGAATAACGGATCAAGCGGCGGGCCTGGACCAGCGCCAGGCGGCGTGCAGGGCGGTGATCAGCGCCTCGTCGTCGGCGAAGGTGGGTTCTTCACCGACCGGTATCCAAGTGCGGTCGACGATTTCACCCTCGGTCCGCCGGACGACCGAGATCCCGGGGTAGGACAAGGCCGCGCGGCCGCCGTCGTCGGCCACGTGGCGGTGCTCCCAGCGCAGCTGGACAACGCGATCAGCGCTCATCGACCACAACTTTCCGTACTTGCGTATCCGGTAAGTCGTCTGTCGAGGCCCGCGCGTTTCACGTCCGCCTTGTGATCTGCGCCCTTCGCACTGCGGATTCCCGCGCCGGATTCGATTCTTTTCGTGAATTCCGTGGAGGTGACCCCGATCACAAAGGGCTCTCCGATCGTGAGAACATGAGGGCCGAACTGCCGGATCCCGGAGGGTGAATGCTCCGCAGAATGCGTCGCTGGCTCGAATTGCTCAGTCTCGGCGGGTTGGCGGTGGCCGGCTTCGCCGTCGGAATCGCGGAACAGCTCGGCCTGCTCGACAAAGTCGCGCCGAAAGGCGTCACCACCCTGACCCTGATCATGGTCAGCGGGGTGGTCGTGGTGCTGCTCGTCGAACTGACCCCGTTGCGCGCACTGGAAGACATCCGCGACCGGCTCGCCGGTCTCGACATCGACACCATCGCCACGAGCCTCCGCCGTTCGCGCTACGGCGGCGTGGTCGAAGTGCACAAACGTTTTCCGGACGACGAGTTCGCGGCACACGTCGCGAAGGCCAAACAGGTGACGATCCTGAACACCTGGATCCCCAACCTGCAGCGCCTGGAAAAGGAGCTCGAAGCCGCGATCGTCGACCGGCGCGCCGAGGTGCGGATCATGTTGCTGCACCCGAACTCGATGCTGGTGGGGCTGCGGGAGGCGGCGCTGGGCCGGAGCGACGGCGCGGGCAACCCCTTCGTGAGCACGGGGATCGCGGAGTGCCTGGAGATACTCTCCCGGCTGCACCGGCGGCTGGCGAAGCGTCAGGGCAACCTGAAGGTGCGGGTCTTCAACTCGCAGGCCTCGGTTTCGGTGTACCGGGCCGACGGGCGCTACCTGGTCAGCATGTTCCTGCACGGCCAGCTGGCGGTCAATTCGCCGCAGTTCCAGATCGAGGGCACGCACGACACCGTGCTCGGCGAACAGATCCAGCGCGAGCTCGACACGTTGTGGGACATCGGCCGCGACGTCGACCTCGCCGACTGGAACCGAAGCATCGACATGATCCGTTTCTGAGCAAGAGGTGTACTGATGCGCGAGCTCGACGAGTTCGAAGACGGTTTGATCGAGCGGTTCCGGAACCATCCGGCGCTGCGGGGCGTCACCGACCTCCCGGGGGAAGAGCTCCAAGCGGTCCTGCTGCAGCGCCGGTTCCTGTCGCTGGCGTTCACCATGGCCTACGACCTGGCGATCGACCTGCTCACCGACGAGCAGTCCAAACGGATCGCCCGCGTCATCGTCCGCGAGGAGTACCCGGACAACACTTCGCCCGGCAGCACACCTTCGCACCGCGAGGATCTGATGACGGACATCCTCGCCCTCGGCGTCCCGCGCGAAGTGCTCGTGCGGTCGCGGAAGTCCCTCGCCACGGCGGCCTGCCTCGACACCACCATGGAGCTGATCTCCTCGGCGGGCGATTCGAAGCACGCCGACGTCGAACTGCTGACCATCCTGCGGTTCTGGGGCGAGGTGCTGGTGTCGGTCGAGTACGGCGAACTCTGGCGCCGGATCGGCCCGGTGCTCGGCGACAAGTCCGTCTTCTACTACCCGCACCACGTGCACGACGCGAAGTCGCGCCCGCTCGCCGCCGCGTCCCCGCTCTCGCTGACGCATTCCGACCAGCTCGGGCTGCGCCTCGTGCAGCTGATCGACTCCAGCGAGGCGCGGGAGCGGTTCCGGGAGACCGAAGAGGCGGTCGTCGCGGTCAAGACGGCTTTCTACGACCAGTTCCTGCCCGTCTCGTGAGTGGTGAGGACGGTGCTGGTGAACCTGTACTTGCCGACCTGCTGGTCTTGGCGGGGCCCGATGTCGGCGAGCGGGGAGGATTGGGGACGTCCAGTGTCCGGAATCTTCCCCGCTCGGCATGACCTTGATCAACGGAGGATTCGGGACATTCAACGCCCCGATCTTCCGTTGATCAAGCTCCTCGACCAGAGCAACCCTCGACGATGCGGGAATTAGGACACTCAACGCTTCGATTCCTGCATCGTCGGCACCTGGAACGCCGAGCTTCCGGCGCCATCAAGCCCCGAGACCCGCGCGACCCTCGACATTCGCCCTGCTCAGGAGTGGGTGAACAAATACCGATCCGCTCTAACGTCCTTACCACTCATGAGACGCGCCCACCACGCCGTTGTCACGCTCGCTCGCCCCCCGCAGTACATGAAGGCCCCCTTCCTTGCGCTAGACGCAGTGAAGGGGGCCTTCATGTACTTGGGGAGGGACCTTCACGGACCTGCGGCCAACGGGGTCACTCGGCCACGAGGCCGGCGAACCGGCCCAGCGTCTCCTCGCGCCCCAGCGCCTGGGTGATCGAGTGCAGGTCGGGGCTCCGGGTCGAGCCCGTGATCGCGATCCGGATGATCTGCGAGGCCTCGCGGATGGAGCCCGGGAAGCCTTCGGGGTTCTTCTTGAACTCCTTGGCGTTCTTCGCGAAGCCGTGCTTCGCGGCCACGTCGCGGATCTGCTGGAACCACTCCTGGCCGTCGTCGAGCTGCTGGTAGTTCTCGACGAAGTCCCGCGCCACGGCCTGGACGACCGCGCGGTCGACGCCGAGCGCGGTGATCCGCTCGTCGTCGGGGCTCGCGACGGCGGCGTGCAGCTGCGGGAAGAAGAAGCCGTAGACGGCGCGGAACTCGCTCCACTTCTTCAGATCCTTGCGCGGGTTCTCGGCGCCGTCACGTTCGACGGCGAGCGCACGGAGCGCGAGGTCCGGCTCGGCGTCGAGGACGGTCCGCAGCTCGGGGTCGAACCGCTCCGCCCAGCCCCGGACCTCCTCGAGGATCTCGGCGCCGGTCAGCGTGGCGATGTGGTCGGCCGAGATGTCGTCGAGTTTGACCAGGTCGACCAGCGGGCCGGCGACCCCGCATTCGTCGAGGTTGATCGGCTCGGCCAGCGCCTGGTCGAGCGGCATCTCGGCGAGACGGCCGTTGGCGAGGCCACGCAGGTAGTACAGGACGGCCTTGGTGGGGTAGCCGGACTCGATGTAGAAGTCGACGCTCGCTTCCGGGTCCTTGCGCTTCGACAGCTTGCGCTTGCTGCCGCCCTCCTGCTTCATCAGCGGCGCGATGTGCGCGTACGTGATCGGCTCGAAGCCGAGCGCGTCGAACAGCTGCTGGTGCACCGGCACCGACGAGATCCACTCGTCGCCGCGGATGACGACGTTGACCCGCATGAGGTGATCGTCGACGGCGTGCGCGAAGTGGTAGGTCGGCAGCCGGGGGCTCTGGTCGGAGCTCTTGAGGATGACGACGTCGTTGCGGTTGGCCTCGGCCTCCAGCGGGCCGCGGATGGCGTCGGTGAACCGGGCCCGGGCGCCGGTGTCGTCCGGGGCGCGGAACCGCACGACGTACGGGTCGCCGGCGTCGAGCTTGGCCTGGACGTCGGCGGGGTCGGCGTCGCGCCAGATGGCCCACGAGCCGTAGTAGCCGGTCGGCAGCTTCGTCGCCTGCTGCCGGGCGGTGATCGCGGCGAGCTCGTCCTTCGTGGCGAAGTCGAGGTACGCGCGGCCGGTGCGAAGCAGGTGGCGGACGTAGGTCAGGTAGATCTGCTCGCGCTCGGACTGCTGGTACGGGCCGTAGTCGCCACCGCGGTGGATGTCCTCGTCGGCGGCGAGGTCGAAGTAGGCGAAACCGCGCTCGAACTGCTCGATGGCGCCTTCGACCTCGCGGGAGCGGTCGGTGTCCTCGACCCGGACGAGGTAGCGGCCGCCGCTGCGGCGGGCGACGTCCTGGTCGATGGTGGCGACGTAGACCCCGCCGATGTGGACGAACCCGGTCGGCGAGGGGCCGAACCGGGTGACCAGGGCGCCCTCGGGCAGCTCGCGGGCGGGGTAACGCTGTTCCCAGTGCTCGGGCTCGGGCAGGTCGGCGGGGAAGAGGGCGTCGATGACTGCTCGGTCCAGCATGGCGGTTCAGATCTCCCGGCGTCGTGGTGCATGGCGGTTTTCGCCACCGAAGAGCCTAACCGTCCGGCCTCCGGGCCTGGTGAGGGTGGTCCCGAAGCCGGATCGAGACGTGCTTTTCCGTCGGTGCTCCCCGGTAAAATGGGCTTGCCGGACATTCGGGGAGGAAATCGGTGACCACCGATAGCTCGCTTCGTGAAGAACCCCAGCTCACCATCCGACCGAAACCCTCGGCGTTCTTTCTGCGCCGTCGCTTTCTCCGCACTTTCGGGCCCGCGCTGGCCCTGGCCGTGACCGGACTGATCGCCCTGCTCATGAGCGGGGCGATCGTGGTCCCGTTCCAGCAGACGCTCGTCCTGCGCGGCAAGATGGGCTCCAAATCGGATCTCTTCGAGGACGCGAAGATCCAGGAAATCCTGATGCGCCACCACATCCGCGTCCACGTGACCAGGGCGGGCTCGCGGGACGTCGCCACCCACGACCTCAGCCAGTACGACTTCGTGTTCATGTCGGGCGAGCCCGCCGCGAGTCTCGTCCGGCGGTCGAGGGCCGACCAATGGACGGGCAGCGCGCGGCAGCCGTTCACCAGCCCGATCGTCCTCGCCACGTATCGCCGCTACGCGGAAACGCTGGCGAGCAACAAGATCGCCACGAAACCGGAGGGTGAACAGGAGCCGCTGTACTACACGCTGGACACCGAGAAGTTCATCGAGACCCTGCGAAAGGAACAGACCTGGGACTCGCTCGGCATCAGGCGCTTCGGCGCGGAGAACGGCAACAGGGTGCTCGCCCAGACCTCGAACATCTGCGACTCCAACTCGGGCGCGACGTACCTGATCCTGCTGGCGTTCCTGGAGAACGGCCGCCATGTCCCCGTCGTCGACCCGCAGCCGGCGGGCGCACCCGCCGGTCCGCCGAACCTCTCGTCCGCGAAAAAGCTGGCCAACCGGGTCAAACCGCTCGTGGCGGCACAAGGCTTCCCGTCGGCGGATCTGTCGGAGTCGTACGCGAATCTGGCCGAGGGGGACAAACCGATCGTCGTCATCTACGAGCATCAATACCTCGCCATGCAGCTGCGGGCCAAGGCGCAGAGCGGACGGCCGGACCACGACCGGGTCCTGCTGTATCCGAAGGACGACATCCTGACGAAACCCCAGTTCCTGGCGCTGAAACCGGAAGCGGAACGGCTCGGCGAGCTGATCACGTTCGATCCGGAGCTGCAGCGCCGCGCGATGGAGCTCGGCTTCGGCGTCGCGACCCCCGCGGGCAGCACGAAAAGCGCGCGGCTGTACGAGTTCCTCCGCGAACAGGGGCTGCCCGCTCCGGAGATCGCCGCCGACGACAGCACCACGCCGTTGCCGGACAACCCGGTGCTGGAAGAGATGATCAAAACGGTGGGGGACTGCCCGTGAAGCGGCTCCTCGCGATCCTGTGCTGCCTGCTCCTGCTGGTCGCCGCCTGTACGAGCGGTGGGCAGAAGGTGAAACTGCGCGTGCTGGCCAGTTCGGAGCTGGCCGATCTCGGGCCGATTCTCGACGACCTTCGCACGGAAACGGGAATCGAACTGGAAATGGATTTCCGGGGAACGATCGACGCCGCCGCCTCCCTCACCCCGGGAAAGGCCACGCACGATCTCGCCTGGCTTTCCACCGACCGGTATTTCCAGCTCAAACACCGGCAGTCCGCCGACAAGGGGGAACGGCCGCTCGCGACCAAGACCATGGTGTCGCCGGTCATCGTCGGGATCACCCCGGCGAAGGCGGCGGAACTACGCCGAGGCAAACCGGACGGCAAGCTCTCATGGGCGGATCTGGCGGACGCGGCGGCAGGCGGTGGCTTCCGGTTCGCGATGGCGGATCCGGCCAAGTCGACCAGCGGGCTCACCTCACTCGTCGGGGTGGCGACGGCCGCCGCGGGCACCGGCGCCGCGCTGCGCCTCCAGGACGTGAAATGCGACAAACTCCAGGGCTTCCGCACCGGGCACACGCTGACGGCGGACACTTCGGCCGCCGTGGCCGATCGGTTCGCCGAGCGCCAGGACGTGGACGCGATCATCGGGTACGAGTCCACCTTGCTCTCCCTGAACGCGAGCGGCAGGCTCAAGACCCCGTTGGAACTGGTGTATCCGCGTGACGGCATCGTCCAGTCCGACTACCCGGTCCTGCTGCTGGACCCGGCCGAACGGGAGGCGTACGACAAGGTCGTCTCCTGGCTCAGGAGCCCGGCGACGCAGAAGAAACTGATGGAGCGGACCCTTCGCCGTCCGATCACCGGCGAGGTGAGGCTCGATCCGAGGCTGCCGGCCTCGATCGGGAACTCGCTGTACTTCCCGGACGAACAGGCCGTCGTGGACAAACTCCTCGACGACTACGCGGCGTCCGCTTCCCGCGCGCCGGGGCGTGTGATCTTCGTGCTGGACTTCTCCGGTTCGATGAAGGGGCCGCGGATCGCCGCGCTCCGCGCGACCTTCGCCGGGCTGAGCGGTGGTCCGGACGGAGGCTTCGACCGCTTCTACCGCGGCGAGCGCCTCACGGTCCTCCGGTTCGGCGGGAAGATACTGGGGGACAAGGAGTTCACCATCGAAGGGCCCAGTGATCTCGACGCGCTGCGGGCCTTCATCGCGGCCGACGAGTTCGACGGCAACACCGCGGTCTGGTCCGCGCTCGGCGAGGCGTACACGAAGGCGGGTATCCATCGTGGCGCCGAGCCCGGCGGAGACGTCTCGATCGTGCTGATGACCGACGGGGAGAGCAACACCGGCCCCGGTATCGAAGAATTCCTGCGCGCGCCAAGGGATCCGGGCGTGCACACGTACACCATCCGGTTCGGCGAGGCGAACCCCGCCGAGCTGGAGCGCGCGGCCGTGGCCACCGGTGGCCGGATGGTCGACGCGAACACGACATCGCTGCTCGACGCCTTCAAGGAGATCCGTGGCTGCCGATAATCTGTGGTGGGATGTCTGGGGACTGTGGCTCGCGGTCTGGGTGCTGACCGTGGTCGCCTTCCTCGTCGCGATCGTCGTTTTCGTGAAGCACTGGCGCCGTGCGCGGTCCGACGGCGATCAGGGCATGATCCGGGGAATCGGCTTCTACCTGCACACGAAATCCGTGATGGGCCTCTACCAGTTGCATCGCTACAACGAGGCGCTGGAGCAGGAGGTCGAGAAACGGAAGAGCCGGGGCTGGCGATTCTGGGGTTCGGGCGGATTCGGCCCGCTGAAAGGAGAATCGGAGCGCACCGACACCGACGAGGAGTTCCGGCGGTACATCCGCAAGGCCGAACCGATCACGGTGATCGGCATCGTGACGAAGGTGCTGGAGAAGCACCACGACATCATCTACGTCGATTTGACGAAACAGGAACTGGCCCACAACCGGGCACTGGTGAAGGAACTCGGCTGGGCCGACGGTCCGGAGAGCACCCGTCAGGTCAAAACCAGGCTGCGCGGCGTCGAGGCGTTCATCTCCGTGAAGGGCCTGTTCCGTAAACGCTCCCAGACCGACACCGAGACGGTTTTCGTGGCGCCGTACGGGAATCCGGACGATCCGGAGCGGAGCAGGCGGATCCGGTTCACCTGTGTGACCAGCGATCTGCGGGACTCCGCGCCCACCGGCGCGTTCCGGGCGCGCTGCCTCGGCAAGGTCGAGGACTGGGACCCCGAAACCGGGGAACTCGTCGTCCACCCCATCGCGATCTTCAAATAGCCGGCTGCTCCACTCGCGTCAGCCGGTTGACGCGAGTGGAGCAGTCGAAAGCCACACGTCGTCCGTGGCGCTTCGCACTGTCGACACCGGGGCCCGAACCTGCACGATTTCGGTATCCAACACCGCAGGTTCGAGGGAGATCTTCCATGAAGAGCACCGTTGCCGACGATATCCGCAGCTTCTTCGCCGACTCCGCCATCGATGTCACCGTGGCCCGGCAGGCCGAGGTCGAACTCGTGATCGACCGCTTCGACAACTGGAAGAACGCGTCAAGCGGAGGCGCCTTCGGCTGCTTCACCGGTGCCTGCTGCCTCATGGCCTGAGTGGTCGGCGCAGAAGCAGCCGACGCCCTTCGCGATCCACTCCCGGCCCTCCCACTCGGGGTGGCGTTCGATCATCAGCGCTTCGACCTCCGCGGCGATGGACTCTTCGGGGAGCGCCGAGTCGCGCCGCTCCCACGTTTCGTCGCGCAGCAGTTCGAGGTACTCGCGGACGTCGATCAGGATCCGGCGTCCGGAGACGTCGCCGTGGCCAGGGACGACGAGGTCCGGTCCGGCGGCGGCCAGCCGTCCCAGCACTTCGATCCAGCGCGGTCCCGAGACATCGGTGTCGTACGGCGGGAACCACGGGAAGATCGAGAACTGGCCGGTCTCGACCAGGTCCCCGGTGAACAGCACGCCCGCGTCGGGCACGGTCACCACCTGATCGCCCTTGCTGTGGGCGCGTCCGGTGGCCGCCAGGCGCACGACCCGCCCGCCGAGGTCGAGGTCGTACTCGTCGTCGTAGACCACGTCGGGGGTGACGAAGTCGACGCCGTCCAGCGCCCGTGCGACCGGGGTGCCGAGGCCGCGGAACATCTCGAGGTAGCCCGGTCCTTTGTGGACCAGGTCCGCGGCTTGGGCGCTGTTGACGAGATAGGTCGCCTCGTCCGCGAAGACCTGTGCGCCGAAAGCGTGCTCGGGGTGAAAATGCGTCGTCGTCAGGTACAGCCTGCGGCCGCGGGCGTGTTCGGCCGCGAAGGCGAGCACCTTCTCGGCGTTGCGAGGACCGAGTCCCGTGTCGACGACGAGCACCGAATGCGAGCCGCCGATGACGCCGATGTTGGGGACGAGGTCGACGCCGAGATTCGGGATCACCACGACGTCGCGGGCGATCTCCCTGACCTGGGCGGGGTCGACGGCGGGTTCGTGGGTGAGTGGTTCGAAGGGCATGACCCCACTGTCGTGCCGGCCCTCGGGCGCCGTCCAAGTCCGATCTTCACCAGCCGATACCTGATGGGTATCATCGCTGGTGATGGAGCTTCGTCTGTTGCGTTATTTCGTCGCCGTCGCCGAGGAGCGGCACTTCGGCCGGGCCGCCGCGCGGCTGCACATGACCCAGCCGCCGCTGAGCCGGGCCATCCGGCAGCTGGAGAACGACCTGGGGGTGGTCCTGCTGCTCCGGTCGGCCGCCGGCGTCGAGCCCACCGCGGCCGGAACCACCCTGTACGCGGAGGCCCGCACCCTGCTGGACCAGGCCGAACGCGCCCGCGCCCGGGTGATCGAGACGGCGGGCCTCGCGACGCTCACCGTCGGGACCCTGGCCGACGGCGCGGGGGAGGCGGGCACCCGCCTGGCCGCGGCGTTCCGGCGCCGGCATCCCGAGGTCTCGATCCGCTTCCGTGAGGCGGATTTCACCGACCCCACCACCGGTCTGCGCGCCGGACTGGCCGACGTCGCGCTGACCCGCTCGCCGTTCGACGAAACCGGCCTCACCGTGCGGGTCCTGCGTTCGGATCCGGTCGGCCTGGTACTGCGCACCGGCGACCCACTCGCCGATCGCGCGACACTGCGGCTGGCCGACGTCGCCGATCGGCCATGGTTCCAGCTGCCGGAGGGAACGGATCCACTGTGGCGCGAGTACTGGAACGGGGCGACGCCAGTGGGCGAGCGGCCGTCCGGACCGGTGGTGCGCACGGTCGGCGAATGCCTCCAAGCCGTCCTGTGGAACGGATCGGCGGGGATCGCACCGCTCGGGCACGCCCTGCCGGACGGCCTCACCTGGGTGCCGCTGGCCGACATGCCACCGAGCCCGCTGGTCGTCGCGTGGGTGACCGAACGGGAGAACCCGCTGATCCGCTCGTTCGCGCGGATCGCGGCCGACGAGGTGTAGACGGGCCGGCGCGGGGGCATTCCCCGGCATGCCGGACTCATCTTCAGAACCCGACGAGGCGACCGTCGACGCCGTCGGGAAGCTGATCTTCGCCCTCGAAACGGTCGAGCAGGCGCGTGGTCACCTGTACGCCTTCCATCACCTCACCGGAACCGCCGACTTCGCGCTCGGCGAGGCCGTCGACGCCCTCCGGAAAGCCGGGCACGCCGAGTGGGCGGAGCGGATCCAGACCGAACTTGTCGGGCTCAACGTGCTGCCGGAGCGGTGGACGTTCCAGCTGATCGAGGAGTACGACGAGGGCTACTACGCGGCGTACCGCGACATGGCGCGCGACGTCACCGGTGACCTGACCGGCGGACGGCGGCACCTGCACGAAGAGCGGATCAAGCGCCGGCGGCGGACCGAGGGACGGCCGGGACACGAGATGGGGCGTCCTTCGAGCGGCTGAGCCCGCGCTGCGGGTCCTCCTTCCAGCGGACCTTGTCGCCTTTGCGGAATCGCTGGCTCATCGCACTCCTTCTCGTCGTGGACGGTCCGACGCCGGCCAGACGTAGGGCAGGTCGTCGGGAACGTCCGGGAAACTCGCGCGGTAGTGCCCCGGCTCCTTGCGGACGAGCGCGGACCGATGGCTGCGGTGGAAATCCGCGTCGCCGAGCCAGGGCGCAGTTCCTTCGCGTCGGCGAGCCGGTCCTGGGTGCGGACCTCGTCGAGTCCGGTGGCGCGGAGCAGGTCGAGCCGCAGTGTTTCGCGGCAGGTGTCCTGGCGGCCGGTCTCGCACCAGACCTCGCAGACGTCGAAGCCGTACCGGACGAGCGCCTCACCTGGATGGTCTCGACCCGCTGTTTCCCGAGCCTCCGCTGGTCGAGGACGGAAGCGGAGGCCCGGAAATCAGCGCACGGGAGAAACGTCTGCACACCGGCGGCTTCCCCGTCGGCGCGGATCCAAACCGCTCAGAAGATCGACCAGCCGGTCAGGGTGGTGAACCGGTCCAGCGCCGCGACGCCCGCGACGGAGTTGCCGCGCGGGTCCAGGCCGGGGCTCCAGACGCAGATCGCGCACCGGCCGGGGACGATCGCGACGATGCCGCCGCCGACCCCGCTCTTGCCCGGAAGCCCGACGCGGTAGGCGAATTCGCCGGCCGCGTCGTAGGTGCCGCAGGTCAGCATCACCGCGTTGACCCGCTTGGCGGCGCTCTGTTCGAGCAGGCGGCTGCCGTCGTTGCGCACGCCGTGGCGGGCGAGGAACACCGCCGCCCGCGCGACGTCGCCACAGCTCATCGCGATCGAGCACTGGCGCACGTACTGGTCGAGGACGGCGGGCACCGGATGACGCATGTTCCGGTACGACGCCATGAAATACGCGAGGGCGCGGTTGCGGTCGGCGTGCGCGGCCTCCGACGCGGCGACCTCGGCGTCGATCCCGATGCCGGCGCGCCCGCTTTCCTCCCGGAGGAACCGAAGCAGGGTTTCCGCCGCGTCGCCGTGGTGCGCCAATTCGTCGGTCACCACGAGGGCGCCGGCGTTGATGAACGGATTGCGGGGGATTCCGTCCTCGTTCTCGAGCTGGACCAGCGAGTTGAACGGGTTTCCGGACGGCTCGCGGCCCACCCGTTCCCACACCCCGTCGCCGTGGGAGAGCGCGAGCGCCAAGGTGAAGACCTTCGACATGCTCTGGATGGAGAACGGCACCTCCCAGTCGCCGACCCCGTGCAGCCCACCGTCCACTTCGGCCACCGCCATGCCGAACCGGCCGGGTTCGACCCTGGCCAGGGCGGGGATGTAGTCCGCGACGGAGCCGCGGCCGATCTCCGGCGCGACGTCGTCGGCGATCCGGTCCAGCAGCGCTGCGAGGTCCACGGCCGTAGCGTAGAAGCGCTCCTTCCCGCGCGACGATCGGGGTTCGCGGGTGAATTTGTCAAATCGAAAAAGGAAATTCCCGTTAAACCGCCGGAGTGACGTCCCGCACACCTTAAGTCTTCCTTAGCAATGTTGGTGACGTGCCGCACACGCTCTACCGTCTGGCAACCATGGATTCCTCGCTGCTCACCGAAAAAGGTGAAAGCTACTCAAAAGCGCTGGGCAACCGCCAAGTGCAGATGATCGCCATCGGCGGCGCGATCGGCGTCGGGCTGTTCCTCGGCGCCGGTGGCAAGCTCCACCAGGTCGGGCCGTCGCTGGTCCTGTCGTACGCGCTCTGCGGTATCGCCGCGTACTTCGTGATGCGCGCCCTCGGTGAGCTCGTGCTCCACGAGCCGTCTTCCGGCAGCTTCGTCACCTACGCCCGCAAGTTCATCGGGCCGTGGGCGGGTTTCGCCTCCGGCTGGATGTACTGGGTGAACTGGGCGATGACCGGCATCGCGGAGATCACCGCGGTGGCGATCTACGTGCACAAATGGCTGCCAGACGTGCCGCAATGGATCACCGCACTGGTCGCGCTCGGTGTGCTGCTGGCGGTGAACCTGCTTTCGGTGAAACTGTTCGGCGAGCTGGAATTCTGGTTCTCGGTGGTCAAGGTGCTGGCCATCGTCGTCTTCCTGGTCACCGCCCTCGGACTGGTGCTCACCAGCGCCGACATCGGCGGCACCACCGCGGGCGTGCACAACCTGACCGCCCACAGTGGATTCTTCCCGGCCGGTGTCGGCATCGCGCTGATGACGTTGCAGGCGGTCATCTTCGCGTACTCGGCGATCGAGGTAGTCGGCATCGCCGCCGGCGAGACCAAGGACGCCCGCAAGGTGCTTCCGAAGGCGATCAACGGTGTCGTCTGGCGGATCGGCGTGTTCTACGTGGGTTCCGTGCTGCTGCTGGCGATGCTCCTGCCGTGGCCGTTCTACAACGGCGGCGAGAGCCCGTTCGTCACCGTGTTCACCCGCCTCGGGATCCCGGGGATCGGTGACGTGATGAACGCCGTCGTGCTCACCGCCGCGCTGTCGAGCTGCAACTCCGGGCTCTATTCGACCGGCCGCATCCTGCGCGCGCTCGCGGACAAGGGCGAGGCGCCGAAGTTCGTCGGCCGGATGAGCAGTCGCCATGTGCCTTACGGCGGCATCCTGTTCACGTCCGGCGCCTACGTGCTGGGCGTGGTGCTCAACTACCTGGTGCCGAAGGACGCCTTCGACATCGCGATCGCCATCGCCTCGCTCGGCGTGATCACCACCTGGGCGACGCTGATCTTCTGTCAGCTGCGGCTACGTCAGGCGGCGCTGCGCGGGGAGGTGGAACGGCCGTCCTACCGGATGCCGTGGGCGCCCTACAGCGGCTGGGCGACGCTCGGCTTCCTCGCGCTGGTGGTGATCCTGATGGGCTTCTCCGACGGCGCCGAGAAGATCGCCTTCTACTCGATCCCGGTGCTGGTCGTGGTGCTGGCGGTCGGCTGGCGGATCGTCGGGAAACGGCAACGGCAAGAGGTGCGCTGACAGTCGTCGCCTTCGCAGTACATGAAGGCCCCCTTCCTTGCGTCTAGCGCAAGGAAGGGGGCCTTCATGTACTGGGGGATACCTTCAGGGTAGGCAAGGAGGCCTTCACGGACCTGCCGCCACATTCAACAGCCACCTAAGAAACCCTTGGCGCTGACACCCCGTGTTTCGTCCTCTGAATGCGCAATCGCATTCAGAGGACGAAACGCGGGTGTTCAGCTGGACGTCGGGAAGTGGAAACCGGCGGTGGAGTGCGGCCACCGCGTGGTGACGACCTTCGCCCGCGTGTAGAACCGCACGCCGGCCGGCCCGTGGATCGGGCTGTCGCCGATGAGGGAGTCCTTCCACCCGCCGAAGGAGTAGTACGACATCGGCACCGGGATGGGCACGTTCACCCCGATCATCCCGACCTTCACCTCGCGCTGGAATCGCCGCGCCGCCTCGCCGCTGCCGGTGAAGACCGCGGTCCCGTTGCCGTACGGGTTCGCGTTGATCAGCGCGATCGCTTCGTCCAGTGTGGACACCCGGATGATCCCGAGCACCGGTCCGAAGATCTCGTCGCGGTAGGCGGCCATCTCGGTGGTCACGTGGTCCAAAAGGGACGGTCCGACGAAGAACCCGTCCTCGTGCCCGGCGACCCGCAGCTCCCGCCCGTCGACGACCACGGTCGCGCCCTGCTCCGCCCCGAGGGCGACGGAGTCGATCACCCGCCGCCGCGCGGCCTCCGTGACCACCGGTCCCATGTCGTTGCCCGCCTCGTGGCCGGGCCCGACCTTGATCTCAGTGGCTTTGCGCTCGAGGATCTCGATCAGCCCGTCCCCTGCCGACCCCACGGCGACACCGATGGAGATCGCCATGCAACGCTGCCCGGCGGAACCGTACGCGGCCGCCGTGAGGTGGTTCGCGGCGTATTCCAGATCGGCGTCGGGCAGGACGACGGCGTGGTTCTTGGCCCCGCCCAGCGCCTGCACGCGTTTGCCGGTGGCCGTCGCGCGTTCGTGGACGTACTTGGCGATCGGGGTCGACCCGACGAACGACACGGCGTCGATGCCGGGGTGCTCCAGGATCGCGTCGACCGCGACCTTGTCCCCGTTGACCACGTTGAACACGCCGTCGGGCAGCCCCGCCTCGGCATACAGTTCGGCGACCAGCCGGGACGCGGACGGGACCCGCTCGCTCGGCTTGAGGATGAACGTGTTGCCCGCCGCGATGGCGATCGGGTGCATCCACAACGGCACCATGATCGGGAAGTTGAACGGCGTGATCCCGGCGACGACACCGAGCGGCTGCCGGAAGTCGTGCACGTCCACGTCCCGCGAGACCTGGTCGGAGAAGCCACCTTTCAGCGCGTCGGCGATCCCGCAGGCGTATTCGACGATCTCGCGGCCGCGGACGATCTCGCCGCGCGCGTCGTCGATCACCTTGCCGTGTTCGGCGGAGATGATCCTGACGAGTTCGTCCTCGTGCTTCACCAGCAGCTCGCGGAAGGCGAACATCACCTTCGTCCGCTGCGAAAGCGACGAATCGCCCCACGCCCCGAAGGCCTTGGCCGCGGCGGCCACCGCGGTGTCCACATCGGACGGTTCAGCGAGCAGCACCTCCGCCCGTGCGTGCCCGACGGCCGGGTCGTACACCGGGGCCGTGCGGGTGGAGCCCGCCGTGGTCGCGGCGCCGTTGATCCAGTGGTCGATGGTCTTCACGCGTTGTCCTCCACAGGTGTTCACAGCAGTCCGACGGCCGTGTCGACGGCCTTGGTGACGTCGCCGTCGTGCGGGTAGAGCAGGGATCGTCCGACCACGAGGCCCTGCACGGTCGGCAGCGCGAGCGCCCGCTGCCAGGAGGCGAACGCGGCGTCGGGGTCCTTGACCTCGCCGCCGAGCAGGACGGCGGGCAACGTCGAGGCGGCCAGCACGCGTTCCATGTCCTTCACCACCGGGAGCTTCAGCCACGTGTACGCCGATGTGCGGCCCAGGGCGGAGGCGATGGTGATCGAGCGGATCACGGCGTCGGGGGAGAGGTCGTTGCGGAGACGGCCGTCGACCCAGTCCGAGAGGAACGGTTCGACCATCGCGATCAGCTTGCGGTCGGCCAGGTCGTTGACCGCCTTCGCGGTGTTCTCGAGAACGCTCGGTGTCGTCGGATCGGTCAGGCAGATCCTGGTGAGCGTCTTGCCGCCGTCGAAGCGCATCCGCTCGATCGTTTCGGCGTCGTAGCAGGCGAACCGGTCGTCGATCTCGAAACTCGATCCCGCCAGTCCGGTGCGGTTCATCGAGCCGATGACGGTCTTGCCGTCGAGCACGCCGAGGAGCAGCAGATCGTCGATGATGTCCGGCGTCGCCAGCACGCCGGTGACCCCGGGGCGTTCCAGCGCCAGGCCGAGGCGGTCGAGCAGTTCGCCGCGGTCGGCCATCGCGAGCGGGTCGGAGCCGACGCCGTTCGCGCCGCGAGCCGGATGGTCCGCGGCGATGATCATCGTGCGGCCCTTGTCGTTGAACGGCGATTTCGCGCGGACGCGGGTGGCGGCGGCCACGGCGATCGCTCCCGGATCCCGCACCCTCGCAGTGGCTATCCGGCGCACTGTGTCCGACACGTTCGTACCTCCCGGCTCGCGTGGTCCTTCGACCATCGCAAGCGTTCGGAGACTTTGTCAAGACATATGGACATAAGGTCATAATGGTCGAGCGCGGTAGGCTCCGCGCATGAAACCCTGGGTGCCCGGCGAGATCGTGGTGGATCCGAACGGCCCGGAACCGCTGTACTCCCAGGTCGCCCGGCAGATCGGCGCCGCCATCGAAGACGGCAGGCTGCCCAACGGCGCCCGGCTGGACAACGAGCTGGACCTGGCGGCGCGGCTGCACCTGTCGCGGCCGACCATCCGCCAGGCGATCCAGTCACTGGTCAACCAGGGCCTGCTCGTCCGCAAACGGGGTGTCGGCACGCAGGTCGTCCGCACCAAGGTCGCCCGGCCGCTGCGCTTGAGCAGCCTCTTCGACGACCTCAGTGAACTGGGGGACAAGCCGGAATCCGTCGTCCTCGTGAACCAGGTCGAGCCCGCGGGCGACGAGGCGATCGAACAGCTCGAAACGCCGGGCCTGACCCACGTCCGGCGGCTGAAGCGGGTGCGCTCGACCGGCGGCGAACCGCTGGCGATCATGAACAACTACCTGCCCGACGGTCTCATCGATCCGGCCGACGACGAATTGCGGGACAAGGGGCTCTACCAGCTACTGCGCTCGGCGGGTGTCCGGCTGCACGCCGCCCAGCAGAACGTCGGCGCCCGGCAGGCGACCGAGGAGGACGCCGAACTGCTCGACGAGAAGCCGGGCGCGGCGCTGCTCACCATGCGCCGCACCACCTACGACGAGTCCGGCAAGGTCGTGGAATACGGGTGGCACGTCTACCGCGCCTCGCGCTATTCGTTCAATCTCTCACTGACCAACAACGTTTGACGGTTCGCGTTCCAGGTCGGTTTCCAATGCGTCGTAAACCGAAGGACGGAACCGGCGCAGCCAGCCGGCGAGCGCGAGCCCGGCCAGCGCGACCACCAGGAGCAGCCACGGCAGGAGCGGGACGACGCCATTGCTCGACCCAGCGAGCGTGGGGAAGTTGACGATCGCCAGCGTCACGATGAGCCCGAGGCCCACCGCGCCCAGCCCGGGCGCGATCAGCGTCTTCACGACCCGGCGGTCCCGTGTCCGGCGGAAATAGACCAGGATCGCCACCGCCGCGAACAACTGCAGGGTGAGGATGCCGAGGGTGCCGAAGCCGGTCATGCTCGCGGTGAGGTCGGCGACCGGGTCGAGCCCGGCGAGACGGAACGCCAGCGCCACCACCGACCCGAAGAGCAACTGGACGATCGAGGCGTAGTGCGGCGCACCGTTGCGCGGGCTGGTCTTGCCGAGCACACGCGGCAGCACGCCGACCCGGCCCAGCGCGTACAGATAGCGGGTGGCCGAATTGTGCAGCGCCAGCAGTGCCGCGAACAGGCTGACCACCAGAAGCAGCAACATCACCTTGGTCAGCGGGCCGCCAAGGTACTCCTGGGCGACCGAAAGCACGAGATCCCCGCTCGACAGATGCGCGGCGGCCACGTCCTGCGCCTGCTCGGCGCCGATCGCGCTGACCACGGCCCAGGTCGTGAACGCGGCGAACACCCCGATGAACCCGATGGCGATGTAGGTCGCCCGCGGGATCGTCCGCTTGGGATCCCTGGCCTCCTCACCGAACAGCGCCGTCGCCTCGAAACCGATGAAAGCGTTGGCGGCGAACAACAACGCCAGCCCGCCGGCACCTTGGAACATCACGGACGGGCTGAACGCGGCGAACGAGAAGCCGTGCCGGAACAGCACGCTGAAGTCCATGATCAGCAGGATCGACACTTCGAGGATCAGCGAGGCGCCCAGCACCTTCGCGCTGACCGCGATCCCGCGACGGCTGAGCAGGAGGACCAGCGCGACCGAAAGCGCGCTCCAGAACAGCCAATCGAGTTTCAGGCCGAAGACGTCGTCGATCGCCGTGGAGGTGAAGAACCCGCTCGTCCCGATCGCTCCCGCGACGAAACAGTTGTAGCCGAGCATCGCGATGAAACCGGCGACGAGACCCGGTGTCCTGCCCAATCCCTTGACCACGAAGGCGTAAAAGCCGCCCGCGCTCGTGAGAACCCGCGACATCTGCGCGTACCCGACCGCGAACAGCAACAGGACGACCGTCGCCAGCAGGAACGCCGCGACCATGCCGCCGCCGTTCCCGACCGCGATGCCGATGGCCGCGATCACGATCATCCCGGTCAGCGGCGCGACCGCGGCGAGCACGAGGAAGACGATGCCTGGCACGCCCAGGACGTTTTTGGCGAGCGACGTGTCGTCTCGGCTCATGCGCTGCTCCTCATCTCCGCTGGACGGCCAGTATGGGAGCGGAGGTGGGCTTGGGCTTTGCCTTTGCGCGCGCGGCGCTTGTTCGGCAGCGCCTGGTCGTGAGTGGCGTTTCGGGTTACTGAGAGGTAAGTCAAAGGTGACGTGATGGAGTCGGCGGTGCGAGCGGGCTCGCCACCGAGGCCTGGCGCCACTCGGACTGTCCAAAAAGGACGTTCTGCGAGATCAGCGCGTCTGATTTGGGCACTTTGCGCAGTATTGCCAGGGGGTCGCGAGTGGCGAGGGTCGTTCTATCGAGGGTAAGTCGAATATGGCGTGATCGAACCCTGCCACGCGGGATTCCGGAATGACTCGCGGGGACGAGCCCGGCGCGATGTGTCCACGGCGGACACCTTGCCTGGCCCGCGCGCCCGATTGATGTCATGATGTCCGGTCCCTCCGGTGGGTCGTGAGTGGTAAAGAGGGCTAGAACGACCATTACCACTCACGACACCCGGGCAATACTGCGCAAAGTGCCCAAATCAGACGGTTTGATCTCAAAAAGTATCCTTTTTGGACAGTCTGAGGGCGTGCTATGCCTCGGTGGCGAGCCTGCACGCGCCGCCGACTCCATCGCGCCACTTTTGACTTACCCCTCAATAGAGCCCGAAACGCCACTCACGACCGCGGTTCGGGAAAGGAGGGCCATCCGTGCGGCTTGTCCAGGATCTCGATCGTCGCCTGATCCACGAGAAAGTACTGCCCGCCGTCCTCGCGCGGATTCGTGTAGGCGGCAGTCGCGATCAGACGGCCGAAGTCCGCCATCACGGCGATCGGATAACCGCCGTCGAAGATCTCACCGTGCGCCGCCGTCGCGACTGTTCCGGATTCGTACCAGGTGACGAAATACTGCGCCGGGCCGGTTTCGAAGACACGCAGTGTCGATTCCTTCTGGCGGACACCGGCGAAATCGCCGGAGACGCCGGTCCAGATCATCGTCGTCCTGTCCGCATAATGCTGCTCCAGCACGTTTCCCGAGCCGTAGTGGAAGTTCGCGCGCAGCCCGACGAGGTCGGCGCTGAGCCGATGGGTGCCGGTCACGGGGAAGAAGCGGACGTCGAGTTGCACGGGCTGAACCTCCGGATCGCTGGTATCCGCAGGTTTAGCAGCCCGTCGCACCTCGATCGTTGTCCGGCGAAGCGATGCTGTTGTCGATGAACGCGAGGATCAGTCGAACATGCCGGGCTGGTAGTCGCCTGCCGGGGTCCGGGCGATGACGTTGAGCCGGTTGTACGCGTTGATCGTGGCGACCAGCGCGATCAGAGCGCCGATCTGCTCGTCGTCGTAGTGCTTGCGCACCTGCGCCCAGGTGTCGTCGCTGACGCCGTGGTGCGCGTCGGCGATGCGGGTGCCCTCCTCGGTGAGCGCGAGGGCCGCGCGCTCGGCCTCGGTGAACACGTTCGCCTCCCGCCAGGCGGCGACCAGGTTGAGCCGGACCGAGGTCTCACCGGCGTGCGCGGCGTCCTTGCTGTGCATGTCGGTGCAGAAGCCGCAGCCGTTGATCTGGCTGGCGCGCAGCTTCACCAGTTCCTGCGTCGCGTGCGGCAGCGAGGACTCCTCGATCGGGCGGTTCGCGGCGCCGAGACGCTTGGCGTACTTGAGGATGACTTCGTTCTCGAACAGGTTGACGCGCGGTTCCATGATCTTCCCTCTCGGTCGATTGCTGCCTACATGACGAGCCGGACGGAGAGGTTGTGACAGCTTTCGGAGTGACGCCGGTCACTCGTGCAGGAGCCCGGCGAGGATCTCGGCGCCGTCGACGACGCGAGGTCCGGGGCGGTTGAAGTAAGCCGGGCCGTCCAGGATGTGCACGGCCGGGATGTCACCCCAGCCGGGCAGTCCGGTCGGCAGTGGTAGCTCGGCCTTGGTCCGTTCGGGCGGGAAACCGCAGGGCATGAACAGAAGGACGTCGGGCCGCGCTGCGACGACGGTGTCCCACGTGATCGGGCGGGCGTGTTCGCCCGCGGCGGGGAGCAGCGAGACGATCCGCATCCGTCCACCGTAGGTGACCAGGCCATCCTGCACATCTGAACGCATCAAATGCGTGAAAGTGCGCTAATAGAGCATTGACGTTGCACAAAACTGCACCTAACGTGACAGCTATTGCGCACAACTGGTACGGATGGGGAGTTCATGAGCGGGACCTTCATGGCGGCGGAGATCGCGAGCCAGCCCGGCCGCTGGCGGGACGCGGCGGCGCTGGCCTCGGCGAACAGTGAGCTGCTGCCGCCGCCGGGCGCGCGGGTCGCGATCGTCGGCTGCGGCACGTCGTGGTTCATCGGCCAGGCGTACGCCGTCCTTCGCGAGTCCGCCGGGCTCGGCGAGACCGACGCCTTCGCCGCGTCGGAGTTCCCGGACGGCCGCGGTTACGACCACGTGGTGGCGCTGACCAGGTCGGGTACGACGACCGAGGTCCACGCCCTGCTGGCGAAGCTGCGGGGCCGGACGCCGACCATCGCGATCACCGGCGTGCCCCGCGAGATCGAGGCCGCCGCGGACACGATCGTCGACCTGTCCGTCGTCGACGAGCGCTCGGTCGTGCAGACCCGCTTCGCCACGACGGCGCTGGCGATGCTGCGCGCGCACCTCGGCGAGGACCTGACCGCGGTCGCCGACCAGGCCGAGCGCGTGCTCGCCGAACCGCTGCCCGACGAGCTCATCGGCGCCGAGCAGTTCAGCTTCCTCGGCACCGGCTGGTCCGTCGGCATCGCGAACGAGGCCGCGCTCAAGTTCCGCGAGGCGTGCCTGCTGTGGACGGAGTCGTACCCGGCGTGGGACTACCGGCACGGGCCGATCAGCATCAGCGAACCCGGCCGCGTGACCTGGATGTTCGGGCAGGCGCCGGAGGGGCTGGCCGACGACGTCGCCCGCGCGGGCGGCCTGTTCGTCGAGAGCGGCCTGGACCCGATGGCGGACCTGGTCCGCGCGCAGCGTGTCGCCGGGGCCATCGCCGCCCGCAAGGGGCTCGACCCGGACAACCCCCGCAGTCTCACTCGTTCCGTCGTCCTGACCTGAGGCAGCCGTGATCGTCACCGTCACGCCGAACACCGCGCTGGACGTCACGTACACAGTGGACGGTCTGCGGGCCGGTGACGTGCACCGGGTTCGGGAGGTGCGGCACCGGGCGGGCGGCAAGGGAATCAACGTCGCCCGTGTCCTGCACACGCTCGGCGCCGACGTCCGCGCGCTCTTCACGGCGGGCGGCGCGACGGGCGCCGCCGTCGTGGGTGATCTCGCCGTGGCGGGAATCCCCGCCACGGCGGTTCCGATCGGCGGCGAGACCCGGCGCACCATCACGGTTCTGGCCGACGACGGATCGGTCACGCTGCTGAACGAGCCAGGGCCCCGGCTCACCGGAAACGAGTGGCAAACGTTTGCCGAGGCCGTCCGGGCCCGCAAGCCCGACGTCCTCGTCTGCTCGGGCAGCCTTCCTCCCGGAGCCGGGGGATACGCCGGGCTGTTCGGCGACGCACCGTCCATCTTGGACACCTCCGGTGAAGCGCTGCTCGCCGGACTGGCCGGGAAACCGTCCGTCGTCAAACCGAACGCCGACGAACTGCGCGAGGTCACCGGCCTGCGAGATCCGGTGGCCGCCGCGGCCGAACTGCGCAAGGCCGGCGCCGGCGCCGTCGTCGTGTCGCTGGGTGCCGAAGGACTGCTGGCGGTGACCGACTCCGGCACCTGGCACGCGGCACCGTCCACTGTGCTCACCGGCAACACCACCGGCGCCGGCGACGCCGTCGTCGCCGCGCTGGCACTGGGGCTGAGCCGCGCCGAATCCTGGCAGGACATCCTGCGCCGCGCCGTCGCGTTGTCCGGGGCGGCCGTGCTCGGCCCGCTCGCCGGGGACGTCGACCTCGCGCACTACCGAGCCGAACAGGGGCTGGTCGCCGTGCGCGCCCGCCCGGATTAGGAGTTGTCATGCCTCTGGTGGGAACCGGGGAGATCGTCGGCGCCGCAGCGGCGGCCCGGCACGGCTGCGGCGCGTTCAACGCGATCCAGCTCGAACACATCACCGCGATCATCGACGGCGCCACCGCGGCGGAAGCGCCGGTGATAGTGCAGCTGAGCCAGAACGCCGTGAAATACCACGGCTCCCTGGCGCCGGTCGGGACAGCGGCCCTCGCCGCGGCCAGAGGGGCCGCGACACCGGTCGCGGTGCATCTCGACCACGCGGAATCGGCCGATCTGGTCCGCGAGGCGGTCGCGCTCGGCTTCGGCTCCGTCATGTTCGACGCGTCCAAACTGGACTACACCGACAACGTGCGCGCCACCCGGGAAGTCGCCGCGTACTGCCACGACCACGGAGTGTGGGTGGAGGCCGAACTCGGCGAGGTCGGTGGCAAGGACGGCGTCCACGCGCCCGGCGCGCGCACTGATCCCGACGAGGCGGCGGAGTTCGTCGCGTCCACCGGGATCGACGCGCTGGCGGTGGCGGTGGGCAGTTCGCACGCCATGCTCACCCGTGACGCCGCGCTGGACTTCGAGCTGATCGCGCGGCTGCGGGAGAAAGTGCCGGTGCCGTTGGTGCTGCACGGCTCGTCCGGCGTACCCGACGACGGGCTGGCCGAGGCCGTGCGAGCCGGGATGACGAAGATCAATATCGCCACCCAGCTCAACAAGGTGTTCACCGCGGCCGCGGCGGAGGACTGGCGCGCGCATCCTGAGCGGGTCGACCCGCGGAAATACCTCGGTGCCGGGCGTGCCGCGGTCGCCGTCGAGGTGCGGCGACTGCTGGGAGTGCTCAAGCTTGATCATGTTGAACCGGTCAAGGTGACGATTGAGCAGACTTTGCGCGATTGAGTGTTGACATGTGCGTGAAACCTCACAAAACTGCGCAAGAACAAGCAGAACTTGTGTGATCTTCGATCCAGGTGGTGGCGGATGCGGGTAGGCAGGCTCACGGCATTGACGGCAGGGGCGGCGCTCCTGCTCGCGGGATGCGGCGGCGGGGACACGGCGGCCGGTGGCACCGGCGAGAACGCGCTCCCGGGCGTCGATCAGTTCCTCAACGCGCCCTGTCCGGAGGCCGGGGTGAAACCCGCGACGGACAAGGAATTCACGTACTGGTCCATGTGGACGGCCGACGAGCCGCAGGGCAAGGTCCTCCAGAAGGCCTTCAAATGCTTCCAGGAGAAGACCGGCGTCAAGGTCGACGTGCAGTGGCTGGGCCGCAAGGCCTACACCCAGAACCTGGTGCCCGCGCTGAACACCGACGCCGTGCCGGATCTGTTCGACCAGGACGTCAGCAAGGTCGGCGCGGCGGTCATGACGCCGGGCGGCACGCAGAGCGTCGACGACGTGTTCGCGATGAAGGTCGGCGAGGGCGACAAGACCGTCAAGGACGTGCTTTCGCCCAGCTCGTACGACTTCCCGCAGAACAAGGACCGCGAGGGCCACAACTTCATGGTCCCGTACACGATCCAGTCGAGCGCCTGGTGGTTCAACAAGGACACCGCCGGCGACATCCAGCAGCCGAAGACGATGGACGAGCTGATCGGCCTGTTCGACAAGGCGAAGTCCGACGGCAAGGCCGCGATCAGCCTCGACGGCGACATCCCGTTCTACAACATGTACTTCTACACCCAGCTCGCCGAGCGCTATGTCGGCGCGGGCGGGCTGTACAAGGCCGCGACCGACAAGACCGGTCAGGCGTGGAAGACCGACCCCGGTTTCCTCAAGGCCGCCACCGAAACCGCGAAGCTGCCCAAGTACTTCATCGACGGCTGGGACGCGGCGAAGTTCCCGCAGGTGCAGCAGCGCTGGGCCGACGGTGACTCCCGGTTCCTCTACGTCGGCAGCTGGGCGCCGAGCGAGACCCGCGAATACCTGGACAAGCAGGGCGCCGGAACGAAGATCAACTACGGCTCCTTCCAGTTCCCGATGCCCGAAGGCGCCACGCACGACACCGTCGAGCAGATGTCGATCGGGTTCTCGGTGACCAAGAAGGCCAAGCACGCCGAAGCGGCCAAGGCGTTCATCGCCTACTTCCTCAACAAGAACCTGCTCGCCGGGATCCCCGTGGTGGCCGACAACCTCGTGCCGCGGGCGGACCTCGCCGTGCCGGACGACCTGAAGCAGGTCAAGGCCGCGCTGGACGATCCGAAGAAGGAGCACGTCCTGCAGTACGACGGGATCGACGGTATCGCCGGCGGCAAATGGCAGACCGACGTCTTCGACCCCGCCGACATCGCGCTGCTGAAGGGCCAGATCACCCCGCAGCAGTTCGTCGACCAGCTCGCCACCAAGGGTGCCGAATTCTGGAAGAACCAGGGCTGATGGCGACAGTCACGACTCCGGCGAAACCGCCGGCGCGGGCCGTGAAGGCCGGGGCGCACCTGAGTCGCAAGAAACGGCTGTTCTGGCCGTTCGCCGCGCCGGCGCTGGTGCTGTACCTGGCCTTCCTGGTCCTGCCGACGATCGCGACCGTCGTGCTGAGCTTCACCAGCTGGGCCGGGGCGGGGGACACGCCGGAACCCAACGGCGTCACCAACTACACGCAGATGTGGGCGAGCGACTCGTTCCAGTACGCCTTCCGCAACACGCTGATCTACGTGTTCCTCGGCGGCATCGGCACGTTCGCGCTGGCGTTCCTGTTCACCATGGTGCTGCGGGACATGAAGGGCGGCAAGATCGTCCGCGCCATCCTGTTCTTCCCGAACATCGTGGCGCCGGTGGCGCTCGGCATGTTCCTCGGCTTCGTCTTCAAGTACCAGCCTGGGAAACAGGGACTGGCGAACTACGTGCTGGAAAGCCTCGGCGCGGACGCGGCGAAATTCCTCGCACCGTCCAATGTGACCGGTGTGGTGACGGCTTCGCTGATCTGGGCCAGCTCGGGTTTCTACATCACCATCCTGATGGCCGCGGTCGACCGCATCCCGCCGTACCTCTACGAGGACGCGGAGCTGGGCGGCGCGTCGCCGTGGCAGAAGTTCAAGAACATCACGCTGCCGATGACCTGGGACGTCGTCGGTGTCGCTGGAGTGCTGTGGACGATCAACGCGCTCAAGATCTTCGAGCTGGTGTTCGTGCTGGCCGGTCCGGGCACCTACGCCCCGCCCAACGAGGCCTGGACGCTCGGGATCTACGTGTTCGACCGGACCTTCGGCTCGAACGGCACCCCGGACTTCGGTGCCGCCTGTGCCTGCGCGGTGGCGATGATCGTGCTGGTGTCCGTGCTCGTCGTCCTGCTCCGCCGGTTGATGCGCCGTGACGCGATCCAGTTCTGAGGGAGACGAAATGTCCGTCACCGACGTCGAGGCGCCTCCGCGTCCGTCGCCGAAACCGGTGCGCAAGCCGCCACGCAAACCACGTCCGGCGCCCGGCTCCAAACGGTTCAGCCCGTTGCGCGTCCTGGGTTCCACGATCGTGTGGCTGTTCACCGCAGGCAACATCCTGGTGCTGTACTGGCTGCTCACGGCGTCGTTCAAGACACCGGTGGAGATCTTCACCAAGCCGTTCGACCTGCCGTACCAGTGGTTCAAGGTCGGCAAGCCGTTCCGGAACTTCATCTACGCCTGGAACAACGCCGGTTTCGGCGAGGCCGTGCTGACCACCGTGATCCTGGTCGGGCTGGCGACGGTCGTCACGGTCGCCGTTTCGGCGCCCTGCGCGTACGCCCTGACCAGGCTCGGCGTCCGCGGCGCCGGGCCGATGACGAACGTCGTCGCGATCGGTATGGGCGTGCCGTTCCAGACCGTGATCATCCCGCTGTTCGTGGTGCTCAGCAAAGTGCACCTGGACAACGAATACGGCCTGTTCGTGCTGTACGTGGCGCTGTCGATCCCGTTCACGGTGTTCCTGATGACCGGGTTCTTCCGGTCGCTGCCGGACGAACTGGAGGAGGCGGCCGCGCTCGACGGCGCGTCGCCGACGCGCACGTTCTTCTCGGTCATGCTGCCGTTGACCCGGGGCGGCATGATCACCGCGCTGACGCTGAACGCCATCGGGCTGTGGAACGAGACGCTGCTGGCGATCGTGTTCCTCAAGGACCAGGCGCATTTCACGCTGTCGCGCGCGCTCTTCACCTTCTACGGGGCGGCGAGCTACCAGTCGGAGTACGGCGGACTGATCGCCGGTGTGGCGATCGTCGTGCTCCCGATGCTCGTGCTCTACCTCGTGCTCGCCCGCCGGATCATCACCGGCCTGACCCTCGGCGCCGGAAAGTAGGACCTGATGGCCACCGTGACCTTCTCCGACACCACCCGGTTCTACGCCGGGGTGGACCGTCCCGCGGTCGACGGCCTCGACCTCGAGGTCGCCGACGGCGAGTTCCTGGTGCTGGTCGGCCCGTCCGGCTGCGGGAAGTCGACCACGCTGCGGATGCTCGCCGGGCTGGAAGGCGTCGACGACGGCTCCATCCACATCGGCGACCGCGACGTCACCGAACTGCCGCCGAAGGACCGGGACATCGCCATGGTGTTCCAGAACTACGCGCTCTACCCGCATATGACGGTGGGGGAGAACATCGGCTTCCACCTGAAGCTGGCCAAGATGCCCAAGGCCGAACGCGAGCGCAAGGTGGCCGAGGCCGCGGCCGTGCTCGACCTGACCGAGTACCTGGACCGCAAACCCGCGAAGCTGTCCGGCGGTCAGCGGCAGCGGGTCGCGATGGGGCGGGCGATCGTGCGCGAGCCCAGTGTGTTCCTGATGGACGAGCCACTGTCCAACTTGGACGCCAAGCTCCGCGTGCAGACGCGCACCCAGATCGCGTCACTGCAGCGGCGGCTGGGCATCACCACGCTCTACGTCACGCACGACCAGGTCGAGGCGATGACCATGGGAGACCGGGTGGCCGTGCTGAAGGACGGGATCCTTCAGCAATGCGACACCCCGGTCGGACTGTTCGCCAAGCCGGTCAACGTGTTCGTCGCCGGGTTCATCGGCTCGCCCGCGATGAACCTGCTGGAGACCACTGTGGACAGTGATGGTGCCGTCGCCGGTGGGACGCGGCTTCCGCTGACCCCGGCGCAACGTTCGGCGCTGACCGGGCCCGGTATCGTCGTCGGCGTCCGGCCCGAGGGCTGGACGATCGGTGACGGCGGTTTCGAGGCCATCGTCGAGGTCGTCGAGGAACTGGGCAGCGACCAGTACCTCTACTGCCGTGACGGCGAACGCGTGCTGACCGTCCGCACTCCCGGGATGGCCCCGTGGCAGCGCGGCGAGCCGATCTCCCTGACCCCGCAACCGGGTGCGGTGCACCTGTTCGACGCCGCGACCGGTGACAGGCTCCCGGACGCATGACCAGCCTGTATCGCACCGGGCTGGTGCTCCCGGCCGCCGAGCTGGGGCCGGAGAACCCGTTGCCCCCGCTCCGGAAACCGGAGGCCGTGGCCAAGGTGTCCAATGTGGACGAGCTGCCGCCGGACCTGGCGGAGAACATCGGCTACGGCCGCCTGGACACCACGTTGCCGTGCCTGCTGCAGGACGGCTACACCCGCGAGCGCACCGACCGTGAACTCCCGGCGATGGTGCTGGAGAACGACGAACTCCGCGCCACCGTGCTGCCGTCGCTGGGCGGACGGCTGTATTCACTGGTCCACAAGCCGTCCGGACGTGAGCTGCTCTACCGCAACCCGGTGTTCCAGCCCGCGAACCTCGCCCTGCGGGACGCGTGGTTCGCCGGCGGTGTCGAGTGGAACCTCGGCAGCACCGGGCATACGACGCTGACCTGCGAGCCGATGTTCGCCGCGGAGGTCGAGGGCCCGGACGGCACACCGGTGCTGCGCCTGTGGGAGTGGGAGCGCACCCGCGACCTGCCGTACCAGGTCGATTTCTGGCTGCCGGAAGGGTCGGAGCAGCTGCTCGTGGCGGTGCGGGTGCGCAACCCGCATCCCTACGACGTCCCAGTGTACTGGTGGTCGAACATCGCGGTGCCGCAGAACGAGGGCACCAGGGTGCTGGCGCCCGCGACGCAGGCCTGGCATTACGGCTATTCGGGACGGCTCGACCTGGTCGACGTACCCGGCGAGCTGACGTATCCGGCGCGGGCGGAGGCCGCGGCGGACTACTTCTTCGAGGTGACCGGGCGACCGTGGGTCGCGGCCGTCGAAGCCGACGGGACCGGGCTCGCTCAGCTGTCCACCAGCCGGTTGCGCGGCCGGAAGCTGTTCCTGTGGGGCGAATCCACCGGCGGACGTCGCTGGCAGGAGTGGCTGGCACCGGAGGCCGGGGGCTATCTGGAGATCCAGGCCGGGCTGGCCCGCACGCAGCTGGAGCACCTGCGGCTGCCGCCGGGGGAGAGCTGGGACTGGCTGGAGGCCTATGGTCCTGTCGCCGCCGATCCGGCCGCGGTGCACGGTGACGACTGGACGGCGGCTCGTGAAGCCGTCGCCGCCGGTCTGCCGTCGGCGGAGACCATGGACGAGCTCCACGAAGCGTGGCGGAAGATCGCCGACGTCACCCCGGAATCCTTCCTGGCCACCGGTTCCGGCTGGGGCGCGCTGGAGAACCGGCGCGCGCCCATGTGCCTGCCCGGCACGCCGTTTCCGGACGAATCGCTGGGGCCGGACCAGGAGCCGTGGCTCGCGTTGCTCGACGGGACGCCGCCGGACGGCGATCCGCTCGCCGTCCCTCCGGCGACGCTGGTGAACCGGTACTGGGCGGATCTCATGGAGTACGCCCCGAAGAACTGGCTGACCTGGTATCACCGCGGCGTCGCGCACTGGGCGGCCGGACGGCAGTCGGACGCGGTCCGCGCCTGGCGCGAGTCCGTGTCGGCGGCCGAGAACCCTTGGGCGTTGCGGAATCTCGCGATCGCCACGGCCGGGCACGAGGCCGCCTGGCTGTACCGGCGGGCGGTCGCCCTGGCGCCGTCACTGCGTCCCCTGGTCGTCGAGGCCATCGCGGCGCAACTCGCCGCGGGGCTCCCGGACGAAGCGAGTGTGCTGCTGGACGGATTGCCCGTGGAAGGACGGATCGCGCTCCTGACCGCCCGGACCAGGCTCGCCCTCGGCGACACCGCCGGGGCCAAGGCCGTGTACGACAGCGGTTTCGAGGTCGCGAACATCAGGGAAGGGGAAACGTCTTTGTCCGACACCTGGGCGGCGGTTTCCGACGAACCGTTGCCGGAACAGCACGACTTCCGGATGAAGTGACCGGCCGGGCCACTCGACCGGCGTGCCGCTCGCGGCGGACAACCGCGATGCAGCATACTGCTCGAAACAGTGGCCAACAGCGCACCGGTATGCGCGATAGGCCGCAGCGAGCTAGGAGTGGCGCCGATGGCCCGGCACGAACGGCTGAGCACCCTGCTGGACCTGCTGGGGCAGCGGGAGAAGATCGACGTCGAGGACGTGGCCGAGGAACTGAACGTCTCCGCCGCCACGATCCGGCGCGACCTCGATCACCTGGCGGAGCAACAGTTGCTCACCCGCACCCGAGGTGGCGCGGTGGCCAACGACCTCGCCTACGACCTGCCGTTGCGCTACAAGACCGCGCGGCACGTACCCGAGAAGCAGCGGATCAGTGTCGCCGCGGCGGCGCTCGTCGCGCAGGGCATGGTGGTCGGCCTCAACGGCGGGACGACGACGGCCGGGGTCGCGCGCTCGCTGGCGACCCGGTCCGATCTGGCCGGACGCGGTGATTCGCCGGGGCTGACGGTGGTCACCAACGCGCTGAACATCGCGCACGAACTCGCGGTCCGGCCGCATGTGAAGATCGTGGTCACCGGTGGCGTCGCGCGTCCGCAGTCGTTCGAGCTCAGCGGTCCGCTGGCCACGCGCGTGCTCAGCGAACTGACGATCGACCTGCTGTTCCTCGGGGTCGACGCGTTCGATGCCGACGCCGGCGCGTTCGCCCACCACGAGGGCGAGGCGAGTATCAACCGGCTGATGGTCGAGCGGGCGGAACGCGTCGTCGCCGTCGCCGACGGTTCGAAGCTGGGCCGCCGGGCGTTCGCGCGGATCTGCGCGACGCCGCAGGTGCACGCGCTGGTGACCGATTCGAACGCCGACCCGAAGGTGCTGCGGGCGTTCGAGGCCGCCGGGGTCGAGGTCCAGGCGGTCTGACTTTTACCAGGTGTTCTGTGCCGGAAATTTCGTGGCTTGAGTTCCTCTGGTCTCAGGGTGGATGAAGGGGACTTTCACCGCATGTGACGCGGGCAAAGCGCCCTTCACCGCGTCGGATGAGGGACTTGCCGTGAATGTCACAAGGGACACGCGTTGGGCGCTGAATATCCGATTGATGTCCATGTCTCCGGTTTGGCGCGGGGTCGTGAGTGATATTGGTCGTTCTAACGCTCCTAATCACTCACGACCCTCGTGCAGAATCAGTCAAAGTGCTCAAATCGGGCGCGAGCGTCTTGGGTGCTGACGATGCGGGACGTTAGGCACCGTTGCCCCATAAGGATCTTCGCGCGACCCGACGAAAGTCGGCAGCACCGCTTCGGTGGATGACTTTGCGCGAACCGTGCGCTATACAGAGACCATATTGCGTATTCATGCGCGAAAGGTGTCTCGAATGAGCAGAGTTGCGCAATCCCTGAGTTGTTTGGTCGCAGTGGCCCTTATCGGGCTTTCCCCGGTCGCCGCCCACGCCGACCCGGCCGCGGCGGCGTCCGGAAAGCTGGGCGATTTGACCGGCATCTCGACCGAGGGCCCCACGGTCACACTGAAATCGGGAAGCGCCGCGGTACGCGTCGGCTTCCCGGCCGAAGGCGCCGTCCGGGTCTGGCTGGCTCCGGACGGCACGTTCACCGATCCCGCCGGGAGCAAGATCGTGCTGCCTCGCACCGGCGCCCCGGTGACGCCCAAGACGGCCGACAAGGGGGACTACTGGGCGGTTTCCACGGCCAAGGCGACGTTGCGGGCGTACAAGCATCCGCTGCGCCTCGCGTTGTACGACGGCGCGGACCGCAAGCGGCTCTGGGAGGAGTCGGCGCCGCTGTCCTGGACCGACAAGCAGACCACGCAGACCCTGGCGCGGACGGCGACCGAGCAGTTCGTCGGCGGCGGCGAGCAGAACGGCCGTTTCAGCCACCGGGGCCAGACCATCCGGATCTTCGCCGACTACAACTGGAACGACGGCGGGGCCCCGAATTCGCAGCCGTTCTACGCCTCGACGGCGGGATACGGCGTACTGCGCAACACCTTCGCGCAAGGGACATACGCCTTCACCGAGCCGGTGCGCACCACACACGACGAACGCCGCTTCGACGCGACGTACGTCGTCGGTGACGGGCTCAAGGACGTCATCACCGGCTACACCGATTTGGTCGGGAAGCCTTTCCTGCCACCGCTCTACGGGCTCGAACACGGTGACGCCGACTGCTACCTGCACAACGCCAACCGCGGCGAGCGCCACACGCTGGACGCGGTGAAGATCGCGGAGGGCTACACCGAGCACGGCATGCCCAACGGCTGGATGCTCGTCAACGACGGCTACGGCTGTGGCTACGAAAACCTCCAGCAGACCGGCGAAGGCCTGCGCAAGAACAACATGCAGCTGGGCCTGTGGACCGAGAACGGCGTGCCGAACCAGGTCGAAGAGGTCAAGGCCGGGGTGCGGGTCCGCAAACTCGACGTCGCGTGGGTCGGCCCGGGCTACCAGTTCGCGCTGGACGCCTGCGACACCGCGCACAAGGGCATCGAGGACAACAGCGACGCGCGCGGCTTCGTCTGGACACCGGTCAGCTGGGCCGGCGCGCAGCGCTGCGGCGTGCTGTGGAGCGGCGACCAGGCCGGTTCCTACGACTACATCAAGTGGCAGATCCCGACCTACGCCGGCGCCACGACGTCGGGGATCGCGTACAACACCGGCGACATCGACGGCATCTTCGGCGGCAGCCCACAGACCTACGTCCGCGACCTGCAGTGGAAGGCCTTCCTGCCGGTCTCGATGACGATGGACGGCTGGGCCGCGTCGGACAAGCAGCCGTGGCGGTACGGCGAGCCGTACACCTCGATCAACCGCAAGTACCTGCTGCTCAAGGAGCGGCTGCTGCCCTACACCTACAGCCATTCGGTCGAGGCGCACAAGTCCGGCGTCGGCCAGGTGCGCCCGCTGGCGCTCGAATACCCCGACGACCCGAACGTGTGGGGCGAGCAGGCGAAGTACGAGTTCCTGTCCGGCAGGGACTTCCTCGTCGCGCCGGTGTACGAGAACTCCGCCGTCCGCAACGGCATCTACCTGCCGAAGGGCACCTGGGTCGACTACTGGAGCGGCAAGACCTACACCGGTCCGACCACTGTGGACGGTTACGACGCGCCGCTCGACACGCTGCCGTTGTTCGTCCGCGCCGGTGCCGTGGTGCCGATGTGGGCCGAGGGCACGAAGTCGTGGCAGACGCGGGACAAGAGCGTGCTCGATCTCGACGTCTACCCGCAGGGCAAGGGTTCGTTCACGCTCGCCGAGGACGACGGCGTGACCAGGGCGTACAAGAACGGCGACCAGGCGAAGCAGACCTTCACCGTGGACGCGCCGACGTCCGGGCTCGGCACGGTGACGGTCGGGATCGGGGCCAGTTCCGGTTCCTACGCCGGGAAACCCGCGTCGCGGAACTACCAGCTGACCGTCCACACGGGAAGCAAGCCCGCGACGGTACTGGCCGGGAACTCGGTCCTGCGGCAGTACGGCAGCAAGGCCGAACTGGACGCGGCGCCGTCGGGCTGGTGGTTCGATCCGGCCACCGGCGGGGTCGCGCGGGTCAAGACCGGCAAGATCGGCGCCGGTGACCGTCAGGACGTCCGGTTGTTCGGCACGAGCGCGGTCGGCGGGATCTTCCCCGAGGACCGCGACGGCTCGGTCACCCTGTCCGTCCCGGCGGTGGCCGGTCCCGGACAGAGCGCGACGGGCACGCTGAGCTTCACCAACGGCACGCCGCTGCCGGTCCGGGACGTCACGTTCTCCCTGCCCGCCAATGGCTTCCGCGCCGAGGTGCCTGCGGGCCCGCGGCTGGTGATGCCCGGCGCGACCGTGCGTGTCCCGGTGAAGGTGACACCGGACGCGGGCATCAAACCGGACGATTACCAGCTCACCGCGTCGGCGTCGTACAAGGCGCGGCTCGGGGAGAACCGGGTCACCGACTCGGTGACGGTCACCGTCCCGCACGGTTCGCTGGCCGCGGCCTACGGCAACGTCGGCGTGACCGACGCGGCCCACGTCGCGGTGGGGGACATCGACGGCGGCGGCAGCAGTTTCCGGGCGGAGGGCCTCGCCGAGGCAGGGCTCAAACCGGGTGCGGGCTTCTCGGCGCTCGGTGCGCGGCTGACGTGGCCGCAAACCGGTTCGGGGCAGAAGGACAACGTCCTCGCGTCCGGCCAGACCATCGCGGTGCGCGGTACGGGGGCGAAACTCGTGCTGACCGGAACCGGTACCGGCACGGCGAAGGGCACGGTCGTCGTCCGTTATGCCGACGGCAGCACCAGCCAGGCCGAACTGGGCTTCCCCAACTGGTGCTGTGCCGATCCCGCGCAGTACGGCGCCACGACGGTGGCGACGGTGATGGGCAAGAACACCCGCGCCGGGGCCGCGTATCCGACCACGCCGTACCGGGTGTTCGCGAACTCCGTCCCGCTCACCGCGGGCAAGGAGGTCGTCGCGGTGACTTTGCCGTCGAACAGCGCGATGCACGTTTTCGCCGCGGGCATCGGCTGATTCAGTAGTCCGTGAAGGCCTCCTTGAGGGCCCCAGGGTCCCTCAAGGAGGCCTTCACGGACTTGTGTCCACGGCCGAGGCGATGAGTGTCATCGGCCAGCGGGCGTCACCGGCCCGGCGGGCCAGGACGACGTCCAGTCGTTCACCGGTGAGCCTGCCGCCTGTCGCGATGCATTCCCGCACAAGAGATCGCGTCTCGTCGTCCGCGAATTCCGGTCCGTGGTCCCGCTCCCACAGCTTGAGCGCGTGCACGGCCGCGCGTCCGGGCAGGGCCGGGACCGTCGCGTACCAGTGGCCGCCCATCCTGCCCGGCGGTGGACCTTCGCCAGACGGCACACGCCTGCCGAGCCGTTTTTCCTTCAAGCGCGCGTTCTTGTGGCCGGTGACCTCCGCCCGCCACACCGCGCGGCTGGCTTCCAGCGTCTCCAAGGCTCGCAGCAGCGCCTTCTCATGCCGTTGGTACGGCCCGGCCAACTCCTCGAGAAAGCTCAACGTCGCCCGGTGGCCGATCGGGTGGTACAGGCTCACGCAGGAACACAACGCCGCGACCCGGCTGCCGTGCGCCAGCCGCTCGTCCCGCACCCTGCGCGCCCGCTCGCCGAACCCCATCCGCCAAGACTAACGTCGTGAGTGGCGACGGCGGTTCTCTTGAAGTACATCCTCCTCAAGCCGCCACCGGTGTCCACAGCGCGTCGATGGCGCGCTCGGCCTCGGCCTGGCTGGCCTCGGCAAGGGGGATCAGATCCGCCATCGCCGGGTTGGTCTTCGCCATGGTCAGCTCGGCGGTGACGAAACGCGGTTCCAGACCGGTCAGCGAGACGCCGTGCGGGATCCACGACTGGGCGTGGTCCCAGCCTTCGCGCGGGGTGCCTTCGCCGTAGCCGCCGCCGCGTGAGGTCACGACGACGAAATCACGTCCGCCCAAGAGGCCTTCCCTGGTCTCCATGTCGATCGACAGCCCGGGCGCGATCAGGTGGTCCACCCAGGCCTTGACCGTGCTCGGCGGGCCGAAGTTGTACAGCGGCAGGCCCAGCAAGATCGTGTCGGCCGCCTTGACCTCGTCGACGAGCTCCTTGATGAGCCGCCAGGCGGCGGCCTGCTCCGGGGTGTGCTGCTCCGGCGGCACCGTCCTGGCGACGTTGGTGACCGCGTCCAGATGCGGCAGCGGGTCGGCGCCCAGGTCGCGATACGTGACGGTGCCTTCCGGATGCGCCGCACGCCAGGCCGCGGCCGCCCGCGCGGTGAGGCGGCGGCTGGTCGAGTGCTCGCCCGTGATGCTGGAGTCGATGTGCAGCAGGTTCGTCATGCGTCCTATCTTGCATAGATAGTTTGTGTAACGCAAACCATTGATGCTGTGGCGGTCATCATCTGGGAACGTACACTTGACCCGTGTCCGAGCTCCCGGTCGTGAACCAGCCCCCGCACCGCTGCGGCGCGCTGCTCGACCACGTCACCCGCCGGATCCGGCTGCGCAGCGAGTCCGTCCTGGCCCCGCTCGGCCTGCGTCCCCGTCATCTCGTCGCGCTGACCGTGCTGCGCGACCTCGGCGGCTGTTCGCAGCAGGACCTCGCGAAGACGCTGGAGATGGACGGCACGAACGTCGTCGGGCTGCTGAACGACCTCGAATCCGCGAACCTCATCGAACGCAGGCGCTCACCGGAGGACCGGCGGCGGCATATCGTCGAACTCACCGACGTCGGTACCAAGCAGCTCGTCAAGGCCGAGTTCGCCCTCGCCGGGGTCGAGGACGAAGTGCTGGGCGCGCTCGACAACGATCAGCGCGAGACGCTGTACAACCTGCTTCACCAGGCGACCAGCCGGACAGAAGCCGCCGCCTGCGTCGAAGCCGTGCATATCGACGACTGTTAGGCCCCGGAGCGGCCCCGGACCGGGCAGAATCGACGGGGTGAGTGAATGGCGCAACACCACGCACGACTGGGCCGGTTCCGTGGATCTGGACCATCTGGCGCGCATCCGCCGGAACCCTGGGGACTTCGCTCCCGGCGGTGTTCCCCACCTCGTCCTCGAAGTGCTCGCCTATGCGGCGGAGGAGGCCGAAAGCACCGGCGGCGGGCATGCCGTCGTCACGGTCCATTCCGACGGCTCGATCTCCGTGGCGGACGACGGGCGGGGCACCGACACCCGCGCCGACGGCAACGGCGGCTTCGTGAAGAAGCCGGTCATGCCGACCAAGGATCTGCGTTTCTTCGATTCCCCCGAGGTGCAACGGCTCCCGGACGGTCATCCGCGCCGCGGTGTGTCGGTCGTGGCCGCGCTGAGCGACTGGCTCGTGCACACCAACCGGCGTCGCAACGGTTCCTGGACACAGCGTTACGAACGCGGCGTCCCGGTCACCGACCTGTCGCCGATCACCGACGACGGTACGACCGGCACGACGGTGCGTCTCCTGCCAGGGCAGGAGATCGGCCCTCTGCGACTGCCGGAGGCCGGCGACTGGCCTCACCTGAGCGTGGAGGCAGTCCGATGAGAAAGCGCCTGACGGTGGCGGCTTCGCTCCTGGTCCTGCTCGCCGGGTGCTCCGCCGAGCAGGAGCAGCCGCCCGCCAAACCCGTCTACGACCTCCCCGCTCGGGAGGTCCGGCCGGACGAGACCGCGCTGCACCTGCCGCCCGCGCTCAACGGGGAGACCGAGTTCTCCGTCATCGGGCTGGCCGCCGGGTTGCCCAGCCTCACCGGCAGCCACGCCGAATTCGAGGCGAAGGGACAGTTCGTCCGGCTCCGGCTGGTGGTCACGGGCAAGGGTCTGTCCGGCATCCTCTTCGACACTCGGCGCCAGCAGCTGATCACCGATTCCGGCGCGGTGATCGCGGTCGACAACCAGGCGATGACGATCAAACGGCAGCCGGACAAGTTCGAGCTGGGACGCGGTGTGCGGGTCGAGTTCGACCTCTACTTCGACCTTCCCAAGGAAGCGAAACCCGTGCTGCTGCGGGCTTTCGGCGGTCCGACGCTGACCGACATGAAGAACCTCACGGGCACCGACGTCAAGCTGGCATGAAAAGGGCCCCGCCGCGGAAGCGACGGGGCCCTCCTCGAAAAGGCGTCAGACGCCCAGGTCGCCACCGAGGTAGGCGGCCCGCACCTGCGGGTCGTCCAGCAGCTCGGCGCCGCGGGCGCTCTTGACCACTTCACCGGTCTCCAGCACGTACGCGCGGTCGGAGAGCTTCAGCGCCTGCTGCGCGTTCTGCTCCACGAGCAGGACCGTGGTCCCGCGCTTGTTGATCTCACGGATGATGTCGAAGATCTGCGCGATCAGCATCGGCGCCAGGCCCATGGACGGCTCGTCGAGCAGCAGCACCTTGGGCTTGGTCATCAGCGCGCGGCCGATGGCGATCATCTGCTGCTCGCCACCGGACATCGTGCCGCCGAACTGGGTCTTGCGCTCGTTCAGCCGCGGGAACAGCTCGTAGACCTCGGCGAGGTCGGCCTTCAGATCGTCCTTGCGGGTGTAGGCACCCATCAGGAGGTTCTCCTGCACCGTCATGCCGGGGAACACACCCCGGCCTTCCGGTGACTGGCCGATCCCGAGCTCGACCCGTTTGTGGCCGGGCGTCTTCGAGATGTCCTTGCCGTCGAAGAGGATCCGGCCGCTGGTCAGCGGACGCAGGCCCGAAATCGTCTTCAGCGTCGTGGTCTTGCCGGCACCGTTGGCCCCGATGAGCGAAACGATCTCGCCCTCGCCGACCTCGATGCTCATTCCCTTGAGCGCGGCGATCTTCCCGTAGTGGACGTTGATGTCCTGAACCTCAAGAAGCATCTTCCGCCACCCCCAGGTAAGCCTCGATCACCTTCTGGTTGTTCTGCACCTCGTGGGGGAGCCCTTCTGCGATCTTCTGGCCGAAGTCGAGCACGGCCAGCCGGTCGGCGATCTGCATGACCAGGCCCATGTCGTGCTCGATGAGCAGCACGGTGCGGCCGTCGTCGCGGATCTTGCGGATCAGTTCCTGCAGCGAGTTCTTCTCCGCCGGGTTCATGCCGGCGGCGGGCTCGTCGAGCAGCAGCAGCTTCGGGTCGGTCGCGAGCGCGCGCGCGATCTCCAGACGACGCTGGTCGCCGTAGGAGAGGTTCTTCGCGGTGTTGTGCTCCACCCGGCCGATGCCGACGAAGTCCAGCAGGTCCCTCGCCACCTCGCGGCCCCGCTTCTCCTCCTTGCGGTGGACGGGCAGGCCCAGCGTCGCCGAGACCGCGCCGGTCTTGTGGTGCGAGTCCGCACCGACCATCACGTTCTCGAGCGCCGACATGTTGTGGAACAGCCGGATGTTCTGGAACGTCCTGGCGATCCCGGCCTGGTTGACCTTGAACCGCTTCATCCCGTCGACCCGGGTGTCGCCGAAACGCACCTGGCCTTCGGTCGGCTTGTAGACACCGGTGATCACGTTGAAGACCGTGGTCTTCCCGGCGCCGTTCGGGCCGATGAGCGCGAAGATCTCACCCTGGTCGATGGTGAGGTTGACTTCCTTCAAGGCCGTGACGCCGCCGAAGCGCATCGTCACGTTGTCGAATGTGAGCAGTGCGCTCATTTCGTCACCTCCGCCGAAGCCTCGGAATCCGGACCCGCGACTTCGGCGCCCATGGCACCCATCCCGCCCGTTCCTTCTCGTAGTTCCGCCTTGCGCTGCCGCGACGGCAGCAGACCCTCCGGCCGCAGCGCCATCATCAGCACCAGCACGCCACCGAAGATCAGGATCCGGTACTCCAGAAGGAACCGGAACCGCTCCGGGAGCCAGGCGACGAGGAAGGCGCCGAGGATCACGCCGGGCAGATTCCCCGCGCCACCGAGCACGACGGCCGCGAGAATGGTCGCCGAGAGGATGAACGGGAAGTTCTCCGGCGCGATGAAGACGGCCTTGCTGGCGTGGATTCCGCCGGCGAACCCGCCGATCATGGCGCCGATGGCGAACGCCAACAGCTTGAACTTGAACGTCGGGACGCCCATCAGTTCGGCGGCGTCCTCGTCTTCGCGGATCGCGGCCCACGCACGCCCGACGCGGCTCTTCTGCAAGCGAACCGAGAAGACGATCGCGATCACGATCGCGGCCAGAATCAGGTAGTAGTACGGTGCCGCGTCCAGCAGGAACTCGGTGCCGAACAGCGGCTCCGGGTGCGGGATGTTGGTGATACCGCGGGCGCCGCCGATGGCGTCGGTGTTGTTCGCGGTGATCCGGACGATCTCACCGAAGCCGAGCGTGACGATCGCCAGGTAGTCACCGCGAAGCCGGAGCGTCGGAGCACCGAGGATGACTCCTGAAATCGCGGCGAGGAAGATACCGACCAGCAAGGTCGGCCAGACGAGCCAGCCGTAGTTCACGCCCATGGTCGCGAGGGTGTAGGCGCCGATCGCGAAGAACGCGACGAAACCGAGGTCGAGCATGCCCGCGTGGCCGACCACGATGTTGAGGCCGATCGCCAGCAGGATGTAGATCCCGATCGGGAAGATCAGGACGCTCGTCCAGTCCGAGTCCGGGGACATGAACGACCCGATGGCGGGCGCGGGCAGGATCAACGCGCCCGCTATCAAGGCCAGGTAAACGCCATAACGTTGCCAATGTGGGGCGCGTGCCCACCAATCCCGCATACCGTCGATGGGGTGGAACCCGGCGCGCGCGGGCTTTCCGTTCTCTGAGGACTTTTCAGCCACTTGTTCGTTGCCCTTCATGCGCGTGCCCGCTGCAGCGATTCACCGAGGATGCCGGTGGGCCGGAACATCAGGACCAGCACCAGCACCACGAAGGCGGTGACGTCCTTCCATTCCGAACCGAAGAAGATGGAACTCCAGTTCTCCACCAAGCCGAGCACGATGCCACCGAGCAGCGCGCCGCGCAGGTTGCCGATACCTCCCAGCACGGCCGCGGTGAACGCCTTGATACCGAGGAGGAACCCGATGCGGTAATCGGTGTTTTCGTACTCCATGACGTACAGCGCGGCGGCCACACCGGCCATCGCGCCACCGAGCAGGAACGTGAGGCGCACGATCTTGTCGATGCTGACACCCATCAGCACGGCGGCTTCGGGATCCTGTGCGGTGGCACGGATACCGCGGCCGATGCGGGTGCGGCTGACCAGCTGGTCGAGGACGACCATCATGATCACGGCACCGACGATGACGAACACGTGGTCCGTGCGGACCACGCCGTTGCCGATGCGGAAGAGGTCCTCGTGCGGGATGAACCGCGGCGCGTTCTGTTGCACACGGCCGGATTTGCCCGTGATCCATTCGATGATCTCGAGGCCGAACAGCTCCTGCAGGAACAGCGAGGCGCCGATGGCGGAGATCAGGGCGGCCAGCCGGGTCGCGCCCTTCTTGCGGAGCGGCCGGTAGGCCACTTGCTCCAGCAACACCGCCGCGCCGCCCGATACGGCGGCCGAAGCGATGATGATCAGCAGCAGTACGGCGATCATCCCGAACACGCCGAGCGTGATCGGGGCGGTGCCGCCCGCGATGCTGATCAGGACGAACAGGGACGTGATCGTCCCGATCATGAAGATCTCGGAATGTGCGAAGTTGATGAGCCGGAGCACGCCGTAGACCATTGTGTAGCCGAGGGCGATGAGGGCGTAGATGCTTCCGGCGACCAGTCCGCCGATGGTGCTACCGAGGAACTGGGCTTGCAGATCTTGAAGCATGACGTGGATGCCTTACGGGACGGGGCGGATTCTTTCGCCACATTTGCGGGAAGCGGGGGTGCTGTGCTCGCACAGCGCCCCCGCTTCCGTTAGGTGTTCGTACCTGCTCCGTCAGCCGTTGAGCTTGGCTTCGGTCGAGGCGCCGAGGTTCTTGATGACGCCACCGGTGACCTGGTAGACGTAGATCGCGTTCGTCTGCGGCTCGCCGTTCTCCTTGAACTTGATCTGCTTCGAGACACCCTTGAAGTCGATCGTCTTCAGGAACTCGTTGATCTTCTCCGAAGTGGTGTTGCCCGCCTTGACCGCGTTGATGATGGCGGTCGCCGCGTCGTAGCCCTCGGTCGCGTAGATCGCCGGGTCGACGTTGTACGCGGCCTTGTACTTGGTGACGAACTCGTCGCCCGTACCGGCGTCCTTGATGTTGCAGGGGCAGCCGATGACGGCCTTCTCCGCGGCCGCGGCACCCGCGCCGCTCACGAGCTGGGCGTCGAGCGAACCGTCGCCGGTGGCGAAGGTGGCGGAAACCTGGCTGTCACGCAGCTGCTTGAGCAGACGGCTGCCCTGGGCGTAGTAGCCACCGAAGAGGATGACGTCCGGGTTGGCGGCCTTGACCTTCTGCACGGTCGAGGAGTAGTCCGACGCGTCCTTGGCGAACTTGTCGCGGTCGACCGGGACGTTCTTCTCCTTGAAGGTCTTCTCGAAGGCGTCCGCGAGGCCGACGCTGTATTCCTGGTCGTCCGAGATGACGTAGGCCTTCTTCGGCGACTTCGCCGTGATGAGGAAGTTGGCGATGGCCGGGCCCTGGTCGTTGTCGTTCGCGACGACACGGTGCCAGTACTTCCAGCCGTTGGCCGCCAGGCCCGGGCCCGTCGCCGAGGGCGAGACACTCGGGATCTTGTTCTGCTCCAGCTGACCACCGATGGCCTTCGACTCACCGGAGAAGGCCGGGCCGATCAGGGCGGTGATCTTGTCCTGGCCGACGGCGGTCGTGATCAGCGACGTCGCCTGCTCGGGCTTGCCCTGGCTGTCGTATTCCTTGAGCTCCAGCTTCGTCGCCGGGTTCGTCTTGTTGTACTCGTCGATAGCGAGCTTGGCGCCGTTGCGGGGCGGGATCACGATCCCGGAGTTCTCACCGGTGAGGTCACCCATGAACCCGATCTTCAGCGTGCTGCTGTCACCGCTGCCGGACGAGCTGCTGCCGCCGGCACAGCCCGCCAGCGCCAGCGACGCAGCCGCCGCGACGGCGAAAACCCGTCCAAAACGCACTCCTGACACCGACTACCTCCCATGACCAACCAGCCGCCGGTAGGCGTTGCCCCCGACACAGGGGCTAGGTTAGGGCAGGAAGATATCCCCCTACGCCATGATCTGCCCAGACGCCCATCACTCTGTGTCCACATCGTGACGGTCGAAACCAGAACGAATTGCACGAAAAGGCGAATGTTGCCGGTTGGCGAGTCTTCGCTGGTCACGCTGGGGATTCACCGCTACCACGTCGATCATGCTCGTGGGTAATGATCCTGTTTCGGCCGCGTATCTTGCGCTTTTTCAGCTCCTTCGAGGGCGGCCGTTCGTCGTAGCAATGCTGCCCCAAAGGGCGTCAACGGTGCCCCCTCTTCCTTCGGCACCATGACAACCGATGGTTGTCACGGCGGTCCGAACGGCTGTTGGATCTCGGCCCTGACCTCGCGATTAGCTGTTCCCATGACGATGAGTACCGAAGCGATCGAAGGCGTGGCGGCAGGAGTTCCGTTCGTGGCGTTGCCGCCGTCGGACGGCGGGCGTCCGGCACCGTTGGTGCTGACCTGGCATCTGCTGGGCGCGCCGTTCAGCGAGGCCGCCATGGCGGCGGCGCTGCCGATGCGGGACCTGCACGCGTGGCGGGTACACCTCGGGTTGCCGCTGACCGGGAAACGGTTCCCCGAAGGCGGTTTCGAGGGCTTCTTCCGGCTGGCGAGCGAGGACAACGTGCTCAACGTCGTCGAACCGCTCACCAGGCAGGTCGAGGCGGAGTTCCCGGCGGCGGTGGCGGAACTGCGCTCCCGCTTGTCCATTGAGGACGGTCCGGTCGGGCTGGCCGGCGGTTCGCAGGGCGGCGGGGTCGCGCTGCAGATGCTGACCCACGCCGAGATCGACGTGGCGGCCGCCGCGCTGGTGAACCCGGTGACCCAGCTGGCGCCGGTGATCGCGGCGAACGAGCGGGTCTACGACGTCACCTATCCCTGGTCGGACCGGTCCCGCGCGGTCGCGAACGAGTACGACTACGTGCGGCGGGCTGACGAACTGACCGCGCCGATCCTGCTCGTCATCGGCGAGGAGGACGACGTCTCGATCACCGAACCGGCCGAAGCCCTGCACAAGGCGCTGGGGGAGCGGCGATCCGAGCTCGTCACGATCCCGGGGATGGCGCACGAATTCGCCGAGGCCCCTGGCCTCGAACCCGCTCCGCAGACCGGACACGCGAAGCTGGTCGACGCCGAGCTCACGCGCTGGTTCGCCCGGCACCTAGCTGTTTGAGGTCGTCGTCCGGCAGCCACGATCGGCCGGGATCGTAGGCGCACCAACCTTCTTCGTGGCTGGTCCGGCCCGCGAGCGCCAGCAGGCGCCGCAGGGCCGGGCCTTCGCCGCGGCGCCACACCACCGACCACGGGAACAGCGGCGACGGCTCGAACGGCAGGACTCGCAGATTCAGGTCGGACGCGAGGTCCATGTCGGCGCCGGCGAGAGTGACCCGCTGCTTTCCGTAGCGCGTCTGTTCCAGTGTGTGCCGGAGGTCGTAGCTGACCCCGGAGTCGTCGATCGGGACGTCGAATTCTTTGCATAGGCGTTGCAAATAAGAAAGCCATTCGACCGGGCCGCCCAATTGCGGAATCCAGATGCCCTCGTGCCGGAGATCGGACAATTTCAGGACATCGTTGTCCGCGAGCGGGTGTTCCGGCGCGAGAAGGGCGACCAGCGGTTCGAGCCGGACGAGCCGGTGTTCGAGTTCGGCGGGCACGTCGCGGCCGAGGTCCGCGACGCGGCCGAACGCGAGGTCGATCTCGCCGCGGACCAGCGGGTCGAGGGCGTTGGCCAGCCCGCGTCCGGCGACGCGCTCGACCGCCAGCGCCGGATCCCGTTGGGCGATGCGGCGCAACATGTACATCGGGGAGAGACGCGGGTCGATGACGTCGAGGCGGGGCGGGCGGTCCTGCAGGCCCATCGCGGCGACGGCGGCGTCGGCCGCGCGGATCAGGTCGCGCGCGTGCGGGAGGAAACGGTCGCCGTCGGCGGTGAGCTCGACGGACCGGTTGGTGCGCCGGAAGAGCTGGACCGACAGGGCGTCCTCGAGCTTGCGGACCCGCTTCGACAGAGCTTGCTGGGTGAGGAACAGGGATTCTGCCGCGCGACCGAAATGGCCGTGGTCGGCGGTCGCGACGAACGCGCGCACCTGGGCAGTGTCGAGATCCACGTCTGTCAAAGTACGTGAAGGCCCCCTTCGTGTACCTAGGCGCAATGAAGGGGGCCTTCACGGACTTCCGGCGCGCTCAGGCGCCCGGCGGCCGCTCCCGCACCACGCAGGTCAGCCGCGCCGTGCACGACCGGCGCCCCTGGTCGTCGGTCAGCACGATCTCGGCGGTCACGGTCCCGCGTCCGACGTGCACCGGCGTCGCGACACCGGTCACCCGCCCGGAACGGACCGCCCGGTGGTGCGTGCACGAAAGCTCGAGCCCCATCGTCGCCTTGTCGGTGCCGGCGTTGAGCGCGCAGACCATCGAACCGAGCGCCTCCGCGACGACGGCGTTCGCACCGCCGTGGAGGAGGCCGTAGGGCTGGAGGTTGCCCTCTACCGGGATGCTGCCCACGACGCGTTCGGGACCGAATTCGCTGATCTCGAGCCCGAGTTTGTCGTTGAGCTGCTGTCCGGCGAAGGCCGGGTCGATCCCGGCGAAGGTTTCGAGGGCTTGTTCGGTCACACAGAGCTCCTTAAACATTCGTGAACCCGCGACCACGATCGCGTCGCCAGGGCGCACGTTATCGAGTTTTTCTCACGTCCTGCCCAAGGGCGCCCTGCCGCCCCGATCGCGGGGCCTTCGGCCAGGCGGGTTCCTGCGCCAAGGGGGTCTGAGCAGCTCCGCCGACAGGCCGCAACAGACACGACAGGTAGGACTGTCAGACCCTCACCCTAGACTCGCTCCCGTGAGCCCGAGTGAGAACACGACCGTTGCCAACGCCACACCCGCCACCGCACAGGCCGAGCGGCCCAAACTGCTGCTGATCGACGGCCATTCGATGGCGTATCGCGCCTTCTTCGCGCTGCCCGCGGAGAACTTCAAGACGAAGACCGGGCAGACGACGAACGCGGTCTTCGGGTTCACCTCGATGCTCATCAACCTGCTGCGCGACGAGGCGCCGACCCATCTGGCGGTGGCGTTCGACCTCTCCCGCAAGACGTTCCGGTCGGAGACGTTCGCGGAGTACAAGGCCAACCGCAGCAGCACCCCGGACGAGTTCAAGGGCCAGGTCGGGCTGGTCGAGGACGTGCTCAGGGTCCTCGGCATCCCGGCGCTGACCAAGGAGAACTACGAAGCCGACGACATCATCGCCACGCTCACGACACAGGCGACCGCCGAAGGTTTCGACGTCCTCATCTGTACGGGCGACCGTGACGCGCTCCAGCTGGTGACCGACCAGGTCACCGTGCTGTACCCGAAGCGCGGCGTGTCGGAGATGACCCGGTTCACCCCGGCGGCGGTCGAGGAGAAGTACGGCCTCACGCCGGCGCAGTACCCGGACTTCGCCGCGCTGCGTGGCGACCCCTCGGACAACCTGCCCAGCATCCCCGGCGTGGGGGAGAAGACGGCCGCGAAGTGGATCCGGCAGTTCGGCTCCTTCAACGAGCTGATCGACCGGGTCGACGAGGTCAAGGGCAAGGTCGGCGACGCGCTGCGCGAGCACCTCGGCGCGGTGATGCTGAACCGTCAGCTCACCGAGCTGATCCGCGACGTCGAGCTGGAGCTCGGCCCGACGATGCTCGAGCTGCGCCCGTGGGACCGCGAGGCCGTCCACGCGCTGTTCGACGAGCTCGAGTTCCGCGTCCTGCGAGACCGGCTCTTCGCCACCCTGCAGAGCGCCGAGCCCGAGGCCGAGGAGGGTTTCGAGGTCAGCGGTTCGAAGCTCGCGCCGGGTGCCCTCACCGAATGGCTGTCCGCGCACACCGGCACGGACAAGCCGGTCGGCCTGGCGTTCCGCACCACCGGTGCCTCGGTCCGCTCGGACCTGAAGGCCATCACCTTCGCGGCCGCGGACGGCGAAGGCGCGTACGTCGACGTCACCGCGATGGACGCCGAGGACGACAAGGCGCTCACGGCCTGGCTCGCCGACGAGAAGATCCAGAAGATCGGTCACGAGCTCAAGGCCCCCCTGCACGCCGTCAAGGCACGCGGCTGGACGTTCGCCGGGCTCGTCATGGACACCGTGCTCGCGGCGTACCTGGTCCGTCCCGGCCAGCGCACCTTCGAACTCGACGACCTCGCCCTGCGGTACCTGCACCGTGAGCTGCGGTCCGAGGCGGACACCGGGGACGGGCAGCTTTCGCTGCTCGACGGCGGCGCCGAGGACATGGAGCAGAAGGAGATCCAGGCCGAGCTGGTCAAGGCCCGCGCGGTCGCCGAGCTCGCCGGCGCGCTGACCAAGGAGCTCGAAGAACTGGGCGGCGCGCAGCTGCTCGCCGAGCTCGAACTGCCGTTGCTGCAGGTGATCACCGGGCTGGAAGCGGCGGGTATCGCGGTCGACATCGAGCACCTGACGGACCTGGAAGCGCATTACCTCAGCCGGGTGACGCAGGCCGCGGAGGAGGCGTACGCGGTCATCGGCAAGCAGGTCAACCTCGGTTCGCCGAAGCAGTTGCAGGTCATCCTGTTCGACGAGCTCGGCATGCCGAAGACCAAACGCACCAAGACCGGCTACACCACCGACGCCGAGGCGCTGCAGAGCCTGTTCGAGAAGACCGAGCACCCGTTCCTGCAGCATCTGCTGGAGCACCGGGACGCGACCCGCCTGCGCACCACGGTCGAGGGCCTGATCAAGTCGGTCGCCGACGACGGCCGCATCCACACCACGCTGCTGCAGACGATCGCCGCCACCGGACGGCTCTCGTCGGTCGACCCGAACCTCCAGAACATCCCGATCCGCACCGAAGAAGGCCGGCGCATCCGCGACGCGTTCGTCGTCGGCGACGGGTACGCCGAGCTGATGACGGCGGACTACAGCCAGATCGAAATGCGGATCATGGCGCACCTTTCGCAGGACGAGGGCCTGATCCAGGCCTTCAACAGCGGCGAGGATCTGCACACTTTCGTGGCGTCGCGCGCGTTCTCGCTGCCGCCGGAGGAGATCACGCCGGAGCTGCGGTTCCGGGTCAAGGCGATGTCGTACGGCCTGGCGTACGGGCTTTCGGCGTACGGCCTTTCGCAGCAGCTGCGGATCTCCACCGAAGAAGCCAAAGAGCAGATGGAGGCGTACTTCTCCCGCTTCGGCGGCGTGCGCGATTACCTCCATTCGGTCGTCGGCGACGCGGCGAAGGTCGGCTACACCGAGACGATCTTCGGCCGCCGCCGCTATCTGCCCGACCTCAACAGCGACAACCGGCAGCGCCGGGAAATGGCCGAACGGATGGCGCTCAACGCGCCCATCCAGGGCAGCGCGGCCGACATCATCAAGGTCGCCATGCTCAACGTGCACAAGGCGCTGACCGAGGCGAAATTGAAGAGCCGCGTGCTGCTGCAGGTCCACGACGAGCTCGTTCTCGAGGTCGCCGAAGGCGAACGGGAGCAGCTGGAAGCGTTGGTGCGCCAGGGAATGGGTTCGGCCTACGAGCTGGCGGTCCCGCTCGAGGTCTCCGTCGGGTACGGGCGGTCCTGGAACGACGCCGCGCATTAGGCCTCGTGAGTGGTAATGACGGTTCTAACCGTCATTACCACTCACGATCGGTAGGGTCTTTCGCGTGACTTCCGAGCGCAGACGCTGGCGGGTGCGGCTGCGCGATCATCGTGGGCGGATCCTGGGCGCCGGGACCATGCTCGACGGTGAACACCTCCTCACCTGCGCTCACGTGATCGAAGGCCACGACGGTGTCGCGGTGGATTTCGTGGCGCTTCCCGGTGTTGAGCCCGGAATCGCCACGATCGTCGCGCAGGCGGCGCCCATCGGCGACGACGGCGGGGACATCGCGTTGCTCCGATTGCGTGACCCGGAGGAACAGATCTCCGGCGCCCCGCTCCATCGGACCGCTCTCGAAGACCACCAACGCGTTCGCGCGTATGGCTTCCCGGCCGGTTCGGACGGAATGTGGTCGCTGGCGACCGTCGTCGGCGACGGCGGGCACGGCCTCGAACGCGTCCAGTTGCACCGGCATCCCGACGCCGAGCCGATCACCCACGGTTTCAGCGGTTCCGCGGTGATCGCCGACAAGACCGGCCACGTCGTCGGCATGGTCGCGACCCGGTACGCGACCGAGGCCGCCCGTGTCTCCTGGATGATCCCGGTCGAGACCATGCTCGGTTATCTGCCGGAACTGCGCCGCTGGGCCGAAGGCAGCCCCGCGATCGACCCGAGTTTCGTGCAGTACCCGGAGCCGCCCGAGCTCGACCCACGGTTCGCGCGTGACTTCGCCCGATGGCTCGGAGGGCACGGCCTGGCCGACGTCCGGGTGATCATCATGGGGCAGGACGATTCGGCCGTCGCCGCCTCGTTGCGGCGCGCCGTCGTCCTCGCCGACCGCGAACGCGGTGCGGGCCGGACCGACACGGGGCCGACAGTGCCGCCGGTGGGCAGTGTCGTGCTCGCCGTCGACGCGATCGGCAAGACCGCCGACGAGGTGCGCCGCCGGATCTCCGACCGGCTCGACGTCGCCGCGGATTCGCCCGCGGGCCGTCACGGTTCCGCCCGTACCGTCGTCGTCTACGGGATCGACGAGGCCGCCGAACCCGACGAGCTCGTCGGTGAGGTGCTCGTGCCGCTGGCCCAGCGCGCGCACGAACTCGGGCTGCGGCTCGCGCTGGCGTTCCGCGAGGCGACTTCGCCGGGAGTGAGCGTGGTCCGGTCGAGCACGGACGTGCTGCCCGCGGACGAGGACGACATCGAGGGCAGGCTCGCCCTCCTGGAAACCCGGTTGGGTGAACTCGCCAAGCTGGAGAAGGACAATGCGAGCGACGCGCCCCGCTTCTCCGATGCCCCGCACGTTCATCCGAAGGAGCGGCGGCTGCGCGGCGCGCTGACGCAATTGCGTTCGGCGGAGCGGGACGGTGACACGGATTGGGTGAAACGGCAGCTTCCGGTCTGTGAGCGTGCCGTGGCCAAGACCGTCGATCGTGCTCGCGACCTGCGCCGCCTCCTCGGCGAAAACCTCGCCCGGCGCGCGGAACTGCGCGCCCGGCTCGACGCGTACGGGGAGATGGCCCGTAACGGCGGCCTCGTCGAAGACGTCGAACTGGATGCCGCCTACGCCCCTGCCTGGCGGATGCTCTTCGAAGGACCGTGCGACCTCACGGCCGCGGCGGCCGCCGTCGAGCGCTACGCGGACACCGTACGGAAACGGATCGACGGATGACGGCCTGCGGACAGGACGGCTGCCCGGGGGTGCTGGGCAAGACCGGCTTCTGCAAGATCTGCGGATTGCCGCCCGGCACTCCGGAAGAGCCACCGGGGAAACCGACCCTGGTGATCCCCGGCCCCGGTGAGGCGCAGACCAGGATCACCAGCACGGTGGCCACCCGTGCCCAGCAGATCGCGGGCCACGCCGGCACGGACGATCGGGCCCCGCTGCCCGTCGTCGAACTCCCGGAGGTCGCGAGCCGCCTGCTCACCGAGCCGCATGTCCCGGAGGAGGAACGGTTCTGCGGCAAGCATGGGTGCACGGCCACCCCGGTCGGCCGCTCGGTCGGTGGCGGGCCGGCACCCGCCGAAGGGTTCTGCCCGGTCTGCCGGACGCCGTTCTCCTTCTCGCCCAAGCTCGCGGCGGGTGACGTGGTCGACGGCCGCTACCACGTGCTCGGCTGTGTCGCGCGCGGCGGGCTCGGGTTCGTCTATCTGGCAACGGATTCCGGGCTCGGCGACCGGTACGTCGCGCTCAAGGGCCTGATCAACACGAACAACACCGCCGCCGTCCGGATCGCGGAGACCGAGAGCCAGGTGCTCACCGCGCTGGATCATCCGAACATCGTCCGGATCCTCGACGTCGTCAAGCACGACGACTTCCGCTACATCGTGATGGAGTTCGTCGACGGTCTTTCCCTGCGGGAGGTCAAGAACCGCCGCCGGGCCGGGCTGGAATCCGGCGAGGGACGGCTGCTGGTCGAGCACGTCGTGGGGTACGGGCGCGAGATCCTGACCGCGCTCGACTACCTGCACGGCGAAGGCCTGCTGTACTGCGACATGAAGCCGGACAACGTGATCCACGGCGAGAAGCGGATCAAGCTCATCGATTTCGGCGCCATCCGCAAGATCGACGACGACGAAAGCCCGATCGTCGGCACCGAGCACTATCAGGTGACCCCGAAGGAACGGGCGACCCACGGTCTCACCGTCCGGTCCGACATCCACACCGTCGGCGTGACGTTGCGGGAACTCTTCCAGGCCAGCGACGGCTGGTCGGTCACCACCGACGCGCGCGGTGTCCGGTTCGGCATCGAGTCGTTCCTCCGCGTCCTCGACCGGGCGACCGCGCCGTTCGAACAGCGGTTCGCGACCGCGCGCGAAATGCTGGTCCAGCTCGACGGCGTACTCGACGAGATCCTTTCCTTGCGGGACAAGCAGTACCGGCCCGGCGCATCGACGTTGTTCGCCGAAGGGGCGGTGCTGCTCGACGCGGGCCTCGGTCAGGCACCGCCGCTGGAGCACTGGACGCGCGGGGCGCCCGTCTCGCTCGGCGCGCGGCCGTCCGCCGAGGAGATCGCCCTCGGGCTGCCGGTGCCGCGTGAGGATCCGGACGACCCGCAGGCGAACTTCCTCCGTGCCGTCCGCGCGCCCGACGCGGCGCGGCTGCTGAAGAAACTCGACAAGATGACCGGTTCGCCGGAGGTCGGATTCCGCCGGTGCCGGGCGCAGCTGGAACTCGGGGCCGTCATCGAAGGCACGCTGGCGGTGGCGGAGGCCGAACGGCTGCTCGGGGAGCGCGCCGCCCACGACTGGCGGGTGGCGTGGCATCGAGGTCTGCTCGCGCTCGGCGAGGGCGATTTCGCCGCGGCCAAGGAGAAGTTCACCGCCGTGTACCGCGACATCCCCGGCGAGGAGCCGCCGAAACTCGCACTGGGGCTCTGCGAGGAGCACCTCAACGGTGCGGCCGCCGCCGAGCGGTACTACGACGCCTTGTGGGTGCGGGACCGGGCGCAGGTCAGTGCGGCGTTCGGGCTCGCGCGGGTCCGCTTGGCACGAGGCGATCGTGCCGCCGCCGTCGGGATTCTCGACCAGGTCCCGGAATTCTCGCGTTACGACGAGGCGGCGCGGATCGCCGGCGTACGGGTGCTGTCCGCGCCGATGCCGGAGACGGGTGACCTCCCGGCATCCGCGGAACTCGACGACGCCGTCGTCCGGCTTACCGCGTTGGACCTTGACGGCGACGCTCTCGACAGGCTCGTGACGGCGGTGCGGGAGACCGGGCTGGCGGGAGTGCTGCTCGGGCAGGACGGGATCACCGACGGCGAGATCCTGCGCGCGGACGAGACGGGTGCCCGCACCGTGCTGGACAGGTCGTACCGGCGGCTCGCCCATCACGCGCCCTCGCCGGAAGCGCACGACGTGCTGATCGATCTCGCGAATTCGGTGAGACCGGTGACCTTGGTGTGAAAGGGGAGAGATGAGGGAGCCGGGTCTGGGCCTCGAAGTGCACCAGAACAAGTTCCTGGCCGAGGGGGACCGGGCGATGACCGCGATCGTCCGGGTCGTCTCCCGCGGCGGTGAAGCGTCCGCGGCCAGGAGGGCCGCCGAGGTCCTGATGATCGACTGCTCCAGTTCGATGCGCTTTCCCAGCACCAAGATCGGCGAGGCCCGGCGCGCGGCCGCGGCGGCCATCGACGTCCTCCCCGACGGCGTGCGGTTCGCCGTCATCCAGGGCACCGATCGCGCGAAGATGATCTACCCGGCCGAGGACGGCCTGGTGACCGCTTCCGGCCGGACCAGGGCGGAGGCACGCGCCGCCGTCGAGCATCTCGCGGCCGTCGGTGGTACCGCGATGGGTGCCTGGCTGGCCAAGGCGCGCGACCTCTTCGACGGCGTGCCCGACGCCGTCCGCCACGCGATCCTCCTCACCGACGGTCGCAACGATTCCCAGACCAGGGCCGATCTGATGACCGTGCTGAACAGCTGCGAAGGCCGGTTCGTCTGTGACGCCAGGGGGATCGGCGACGGCTGGGAGCCCGCCGAACTCACCCAGATCGGCCGGGTCCTGCGCGGGAACGTCGATTCCGTCGTCGAGGACGACAAGCTCGCCGACGATTTCCGGCAGCTGGTCGAGAGCGCGATGACGAAGGTGCTGCCCGAGGTCCGGCTCCGGATCGGCACCATGCCGTTCAGCAGGCTGCGGTCGATCAAGCAGGTGTTCCCCGACGAGTACGACCTCACCGACCGGTGCCGGGAGGTCGGCGTCCGCGAGCAGGAGTTGTCGCTCGGTTCGTTCGCGAGCGACGAGACGCGGGACTACCAGCTGATCCTGGATCTCGATCCGGACCTCGAACCGAGCCACGGACAGGACCGCCAGCTGGCGTGGACGGAACTCGTCCCGGTGCCGGGAGCCGCGGTCGAGGAGGACGCGCTGGCCATCGCGGGGCGGTGGACGCGCGATCCGATCCCGCCGACGCTGATTCACCCGATGGTCTCGAAGTACGCCGCGCAGGCCGACCTCGGCGAGGCGCTGACCGCGGGCGGCGACGCCTACGCGGCAGGCGACCGGGCCGGAGCCGAACGGGACTGGGGGCGCGCGGTCGCCCTGGCCACCGCCGCGGGTGACGAAGAGACCCTCAGCCGTCTCTCCGGGGTCGTGGAGATCGTCGACGCGGAGAAAGGCGTGGTGCGGCTGCGCCCGGACGCGACCCGCAGCCACGCGTTGCACGTCGTCATCCCGTCGAGGGTTTCGGAAATCGCCCTTCCGCAGGAAGATCGGCCGATGCCCGACGGAACACCGGTCGCCTGCCCGGCCTGCCCCGCGCTCTCACCCGCCGGGGCGAACTTCTGCGTCGGCTGCGGAAGACCGTTCGGCGAGGTCGTTTCGTGACGGCCACCCGGGTGCGGCTGGTCCGGCTCCGCACCGCGTTGCTGGCGCTCACCCTCGCGGTACTGGTGGTCTCGCTGTGGGCGTTCCAGAACGTCCAGAACACGGCGGAGACCGTCCGCGACCGCACCGCGCAGGCGGTACTCGAAGTGACCGCCGCGCGGGCCGCGCTGGTGGCCGCCGACGCCGCCGCGATCGCGAGTTTCGCCTCCGGTGAGGCGAAACTCGCCGGGCCGGGGCAGGAGTACGCGAACCAGTTGGCGCTGGCGAGCCAGAGCCTCGCGCGGGTCGCGGAGTTCAACCAGGCGGGTGAAGCGGGCGGCAATGCGCTTCAAGTGATCGAAAGCCAGGTCGCGGCCTACTCGGGCTCCATCGGACAGGCCGACGTGCACTTCCGCCAGCCGGACGCCGCCGTGCTGGGCGCGGTCGATCTCTGGCACGCCTCTCGTCTGCTGCACGCTTCGGGCGGTGTCCTGGAAGAGCTGGAAGTGTTGCAGGGCAGGCAACGTGAGGCGCTGGACCGGCAGCTGGCGGACACCGGGATGAGCCTCGCGATGCTCCCGCTGTGGCTGCTGCCGGTGCTGGCCCTGCTGGTGCTGCTGGTCTTCACCCAGCTGTACCTGCGGAAGCGTTTCCGGCGCGTGGCGAACCTCCCGCTGCTCGCGGCGACGGTGCTGATCGCAGCCATCGGGGTCGCCCTGGTGCTCACGCTGATCAGCCGCGACAGGCTGGATTCGGTCGGGGAGCGGCTCGACGGTGTCGCCGCCGCGCGGTCTCAACAGATCCAGGCGGCCGACGACGCAGGTCAGCGAGAGCTCGCCGACCTGCTGACCGGGTACTGCGACGAAAGGCAGGGATGCGGGGTGACCGTCGACGAGTTCCGGGTACGGGCACGCGGGTCCACGACGGTGGCGACGGACAACACCCGGGTGGCCACGGCGGGCGCGAAGGCGGTGGCGGCCGACGCCTCCGCCGCGGCCGAATCCGGCGGACGGGAGTTCCTGATCCCGGCGGGCACCCTGCTCGCGGGCGGACTCGTCCTGCTCGGGCTGCACGCCCGGATCGACGAATACCGGTATCGCCCGTGAAGCGCCTGATCGCCGTGCTGACGGCGCTGTCACTGGTCGCGGGCGGCTGTTCGGCGTCGGCGGAGGACGAACCGGTCGTCGTCCTCGCGTCCTGGACCGGCGGCGAGGAAACGGCCTTCCGCCAGGTGCTGGACGCGTTCAAGGCCGACACCGGGATCGGTTACCTCTACGAAGGCACCCGGGCCGTCGATCAGGTGCTCGCTTCGGACGTCCAGCGCGGTACCCCGCCGGACGTGGCCGTCCTGCCCAACGCCGGAGTGCTGGCGAAATACCGGAAGTCGGGCGACCTGCTGCCGCTCGACGACGACCTTTCCGCCGCCGTGACGCGGTCTTTCAGCTCGCAGTGGGTCACCCTGCAGAAAATCGGCACCGAGAAGCTGTACGCGGTCGCGGTGAAGGCCGATCTCAAGAGCCTGATCTGGTACGACCCGGCGCGGATGACCGGGATCCGCCCGACGACGTTCGCCGCGCTCCGCGAATATTCGGCAGGGCTGACGGCGGCGGGCGGCACGCCCTGGTGTGTCGGGATGGGCGCCCCGCCCACCTCGGGCTGGCCGGGAACCGACTGGATCGAAGACATCCTGCTGCATTCGGCGGGGCCGGAGAAGTACCGGCAGTGGGCGTCCGGCGGGTTGCCGTGGACCTCGCCCGAGGTCGAACAGGCTTGGCTGGACTGGGGTTCCGTGCTCGAACCCACCGCGATCCGCGGCGGTACCGCGGCCGCGCTGCTGACCGATTTCGGCGACGCGGGCAAGGCCATGTTCACCGACCCGCCGGGCTGCGCGCTCGAACACCAGGCGTCGTTCATCATGAGCCGCTACCAGAACTTCAACCGCCCCGACGGGACCTTTCCCAAGCCGGGCAACGATTTCGACTTCCTCACCTTCCCCGGCCGCGACGTCTCCGAGGTCGCGGCGGACCTCGCCGGGATGTTCCAGGACACCCCGCAGGCGCGCAAGCTGATGGAGTTCCTCGCTTCGGAGAAGGCACAGCGGATCTGGCCGTCGATCCCGCGCGCGAACGCCTTTTCCGCCAACCGGAAGCTCGGCCTCGACGTCTATCCGGATCAGGTGAGCCGGAGGGTCGCGGACACGATCACTTCGGCGTCCGCGCTGTGCTTCGACGCCTCGGACCTGATGCCCGCGACGATGACCGGCGCGTTCCACCGGGCCGTCCTGGAATACCTGAGCAACCGGGACCGGCTGGACATCCTGCTGAAACAACTCGACGACGTCCGAGAAAGCATCCAGCAGGGCGAATGGTTCGAAATCCCCTGTGGACAGTGAGGAGTATCGGTGAACGACCTGGCACGATTCCCGCTCGAAGGCGGTGGTTCGGTGATCGTCGAGATCGACCCGGTCCCCGGCACCGCCCGGGTCTCCCGGCGTGACGACCTGATCGAGGACACCAAGGGGTCCTTCGAAGCGGCACTCGCGAACGTCAAGGACGCGGCCGCGGCGGCACTGGACGCCTTCCGGTCGATGACCAGGGGACCGGACGAGGTCGAACTCAAGTTCGGCGTCAAGCTGACCGCGCAAGCGGGCGCCGTTATCGCGAAAACGGGACTGGAGGGGAACTTCGAGGTCAAGCTGAAGTGGGTCCGGGAGACGGACAGCTGAAGTCCGTGAAGGCCCCCTTCCTGTACCTAGGCGCAAGGAAGGGGGCCTTCACGGACTCACGAATCGCCGCTCCCCGCATCCGGCCGGGGGGGCGAAGGCTCCTTTCGTCGCATCGGATGCGGTGAAAGGAGCCTTCAGCCCATCCACGACAGTGACGAAATCGCCCAGGGGAAGGTGTCCTTCAGCTAGCGCCCGAGGCCCCGGATCAGCACCATCACCGATTCCCGCACGTCGGCCCTGGTCCGTTTCGGCTGGAAGACCTGCCAGTCGAGCGCGACCACCAGCATCGTGCCGAACAGCCCCGCCGCGGCGGTCTGGATCTGGACGCCGTCGGGCAGCCGCCCGGCGGCGTCCAGCCGGTGGAGTTGTTCGCGCACGATCGAAATGATCTCCTCGCGCAGCAGCGTCAGCGTTTCGTGCCAGGTGCCGGGCGTGCGCCACATCTCGCTCACCAGGATCTGCGAGAAACCGGGGTATTCGGCGATGAACTCCAGCGCACCGTCCACTTGCGACGCGATGACGTCCATCGGGTCGCCGTCGCCGGTCGCCGCGCGCAGGCGGTCCGCGAGCACGCCGACGCCGTAGCGCAGCAGTGCGTCGACAAGCCCGTCCTTGCTGCCGAAGTTGTAGTAGACGGTGCCCTTCGCGACCTTCGCCTCGGCCGCGATGTCGTCCACCGTCAGCCCCACGAGGCCACGGCTGGCGGACAGCCGCAGCGTCGCTTCGAACAGCTTCTGCTTCGTCGCCTCACCCCGGGGACTCACAACGCCAGCTCGGGTTTCAGCGCCGAAACCGTCCAGGTGCGCCGTTTCCGCGCCGCCAGTGTCGAGACCAGGATCCCGCCGACGAGATACGCGACAAGGACACCGATGTCACCGAGGATCTCCATCGAGGCGCCACTGTAGAGCAGGTGCCGGAACCCGTCGATCGCGTAACCCATCGGCAGCACGATGTGCAACGGGTACAACGCGTCCGGGATCGTCTGCCAGGGGAACGTGCCGCCCGCGCTCACCAGCTGGAGCACCAGCAGCACCAGGCCGAGGAACTTCCCGACGGCGCCGAAGAACGCGTTGAGCGCGTGCACCACCGACGTGAAGGTCAGCGACACCAGCACCGCGAACCCGATCGCGCCGAGCGGATGCGCGACGTCGATGCCGACCAGCCACGTCACCGCGCCGAACAGCACGATCACCTGCGCGATCCCGAGCAGCGCCGAGGACAGCCAGCCGCCGAGCGCGACCTTGAACGGTGACGCGCCGGCGGTCAGCGCGCGGGTCGAGAGCGGGCGCAGCAACAGGAACAGCACGAACGCGCCGATCCAGGTCGCGAGCGAGATGAAGAACGGGGCGAGACCCGCGCCGTAGGTCCCGGCCGAGGCGACGCCGGAGGAGTTGACCGCCACCGGGTCCGCGATGGTGTTGGCGGTCGCCGCCCGGGTGGGGTCGTCCGGGTTCGGGATCTCCTTGAGCCCGGCCGCGAGCCCGTCGCGCAGCTGCACCGCGCCGTCGGCGAGCTGGTTCGTGCCGTTGACCGCGGTCTTCTCGCCGTCGTTCAGCTTCGCGGCGCCGTCCCGGATCTGCGCCGACGCGTCGGCCGCCTGCGCGATGCCGCTGGTGAGCTGCGGGGTGGCCGAGGCCAGCTGGTGCGCGCCGTCGGACACCTGCCGGGCACCGGACGCGAGCTGGATCAGCTGGCTGTTCGCACCCTGGATCTTGGTGTTCGCCTGGTCGACCGGAGACCGGAGGGTGTCGAGGCGGCTCAGGATCTCCTGCACCTTCGCCTCGGGGACTTCGGCGGCACGCAGATCCTGTGCGAGCTGGGTGCGGTAACCGTCGAGTTTGGTCTGGATGTCCCCGGAAGCCGTCGCCGCGAGCGAGGCGGCGTCGGCGACCTTCTGGTTCCCGTCGGCGACCTGACCGGCGCCGTCGGCGAGCTTCTGGGTCTGCGCGGGGAGCTGGGCGGTACTGGATTTCAGGGTGCCGAGCCCGGTCGCCAGCTGGGAGCTGCCGGAGGCGAGCTGGTTGGCGCCGTCGGCCAGCTGCTGCTGTCCGGTCTTGAGCTTGCCGGCACCGTCGGCGAGCTGCGAAGCACCCGTCGAGGCCTCCTGGATCTTGCCGTAGATCGTGGAGAAGCCGACCAGGAACTTGTCCGCCGCCTCGCTGCCGACCTTCTCCGCGATCGTCTTGCGGACCTGCTCGGCCACCTGTTTCGCGATGGTGCCGGACAGATAGTTGTTCGCGTCGTTGGTGGTCAGCGTGATCGTCGCCTGCTGGGGCTGGAAGTTGCCCGAGGACAGCAGGGCGGTGGAGAAGTCGCGCGGGATGCCGATCGCGAACGAGTACTTGTCGTCGCGGACGCCCTTCGCGGCCTCGTCCTGGGAGACCTCGTGCCACTGGAACGTGCCGGACTTGACCAGTTCGTCGGTGACCTCACGGCCGACGTTGCGTTCCGCGCCGGCCGAGTCCTTCGCGCCGGTGTCGGAAGTGAAGACGGCGGCGGGCAGCTTGTCCAGGCGCGAGTACGGGTCGTAGTTCGCGTAGAGGTAGAAGGACGCGTAGAGCAGCGGCACCAGGACGAGCGCGGCCATGGCGAGCTTCGGCAGGGTGCCACTGCTCAGCCGGCGCAGCTCGTTGGCGGCGATCCGGACGGGATTCATTCCTGGTCTCCTGAAGTCTTCTCAGTCTCTTCGGTTTCGTCCGGCTCGGTCTCGAGTTCGAGAGGCGCGCAGCGCACGGGGTCGGGCTGCTCGAGGGCGCCGCAGAGCGCGGGCTTCTCCGGCAGGGCCGAAACCGGGGTGGTGGCGGTCAGCACGATGACGGCGAGGCCGCGCTCGGCGTGCTCGCGGGCGAGCCGCACCCAGCTGTCGACGTCGCTGGTGTGCCGGTCCGGGGTGTCGAGCACGAGGACGCCGACGCCCTCGCGGCCGGCGGCGAGTGCCGTGAGCAGCCGGGTGCGCGTCACCGGTTCGATGTTTTCGAAGCGGGTGGTGGCGAAGGCGGCGGCGTCGTGCTCGGCCAGCCAGCTCGCGACGGCGGCCTTGTTCGCCGGGCGCTTCGCGAGTTCGAGTTCCTCCCCGACGACGACCTGCAGCGACAACGCGCCGTCCGGCTCGCTCACGCCGGGGGAGTCGACGATCGCCACGACCTTGTGCGGGTCGCCGCCCTCGACGGTCACGGTCCCGGTGGCGGGCTTCAGCCTGCCTGCCAGCGCCAGCCCGAAGGCGGTGACGCCGACTCCCGGCTCGCCGTGCACTATCGCCAGCTCACCACCCGAAACGGTGAGCGAAGTGGGCGACAGCAACGTGCCGTGGGGTCCGGTTACGGACACCCTGTCGGCTTGAACCCGCACGAAGAACTCCCAGGTCGGTGACTCGCGGAACTTTTAAACTGACTGGTCAGTTCAAAAGTTAGCCCTGACCTGGGAGGTGCACAACCTTGGGGGGCTCACGTCACACACAAGAGTGACGAAACCTCCGCAAACCGGACGTCTAACGCAGGGCCGACGCCGGATGGACCTCCCAGGACGTCCACAGTGGACGATAACCCTGCCGGTGCCAGAACACCGAGGAGAGCGGGTTGGTCGGGTTGTAATAGAGGTAGGTGCCGTCCGCGCCGTCGGCGGCGAACTCCTTGTGCACCACCGACATCAGTGTGCGGCCGAGTCCGCTTCCGCGCAGCCCGGGCAGGGTGACGACGTTGTTGACGTAGCCCCAGCGTCCGCGGGGGAGCAGTTCGGCCTCGGCCGAGCCGGGTGAGGAGGTGATCCACGCGCCGTGCGCGAACGCCGCGATGCGGGCGTCCCGTTCGGCGAGCCACAGCAGCGGGAGATCCTTGTCGAGCGCGCGTTCCAGTGCCGGGGCGAGCAGTTCGGCGGCGTTCGGACGGTGCCGGGTGGCGACCTGGCCGATGTAGTCGTGGGTCGACACGGCCATCGCGAGCACGGTGTCGAAGTCGTCGCGCCGGGCCCGGCGGACGGCGACGTCCGCGCCGTCGGGGGCATCCCGATGGCCACCGGTGCGCACCGCGAGCGCGGACATCGGCACCAGCCCGTGGTCGAGGAACGCGCGGATCGCCTCGGCGTCCCGGCTCGGCCAGTTGACCACGCACGACGAGTCCTCGCCGGGGGATTCGTCGTCCATCCACGCCCGCCACGCGCGCAGGAGCACGTCCATGCCCTCGGTGCCGGTGTTCCCGATGAACGGGAACAGCTGTCGCACGTCGGCGGCCGACCACAGCAGGGGGACGTCGTCCGGCCCGTGCAGCTGACGTTGCACCACTCCGGTGACCTGGACGCCGGCCGCGGTGGCCGCGTCCACGCGTTCGCCGACGACCGGGGCGGGCGCCGCCTCGGGCAGGAACCCGTCGATCGACGCGAACCGGGCGCGGTGCGCGTCGAACAAGGTCTTTTCGATTTCCATCCCCGTCCCCAGTGTCGACCGCGGCGCTCCGCTACCGAAGGGCCGCGGCCGGGGCGGCCGCCCACGTCGTCCACAGAGGACGATAACCCTGCCGGTGCCAGAACACCGGGGACAGCGGATTGGCCGGATTGTACGAGACGAAGGTACCGCGCAGCGACGGCGAGAACAGCTCGTCGTGCACGACGGCGGTCAGCGCGCGCCCGATCCCGCGTCCCCGCGCTGCCGCGGTGACCGCGAGCGTTCCGACGTAGCCCCATTCGCCCGGCGGCAAGCGTCCGGCGAGCGCGTCGCCGGGGACCGGGGAGCGCTTTCCGCCGGTCACCATCCCGACCGTGAGACCTTCCTCCTCGGCGATCCAGACCCGGCCGCCGAACTGCAGGCCCCGCCGGACCTCTTCGGCGAGCAGGGCTTTGGCGCCGGGCCGGACGACACCGTGGCCGACGAGCGAGGTGTAGCGAAGTTCTTCGAACCGGAGGTCGACGATCTCCTCCAGATCGCCCCGCGTCGACGCGCGGATGGTCACGCCGGGTACGGAATGCGCTTCCCCCGCCGCGGGCTCGCGGACGGCCAGCGCAAGTTGGGGCGCGAGCCCGTGGTCGAGGAGGGCCCGTGACACCGCGACGTCACGGCTGGGCCAAGTGACCGTGCACGACGAATCCGGTTCGGCGTCGGCGAGCGCGATCCGGTCGCGCCAGGCGGAGAGCAGCGCGCTCATGCCCGCGACGGCGTCGTCGGGGAGGACCGCGGAGAGGATCTGCAGATGCGCGGGGCTCCAGAGCCGTTGCCAGGAACCCGCCGCGAACCGCACGTGCGTGATCGTCCCGCTGGCGCCGCCTGCTTCGAGGGGTTCGCCCGGTGGGAGCGGGGGAGGCGGCGGAAGCAACGGGTCGAGCGCGGCGAACCGCGCCCGCTGCCGTTCCGCCGCCGGGGTCATCCCCGCTGGGTGCAGAAGATCGCGGTGCCGGGGAAGAGTTTGCCGCGCAACGGGCTCCACTGTCCCCAGGTGCGGGTGTGGCCTTCCGGCCAAGCGGGCTCGATGAGATCAGTGAGCGCGAAGCCGGCGTCGGAGAGCGCGCGGACGTAGTCGCCGAGGGTGCGGTGGTACTCGACGTACGTCGCGACGCCCTCTTCGTCGACCTCGACGTAAGGCGTGCGGTCGAAATACGGCTGCGTGACCGTGAGGCCCAGTGGCCCGGGGTCGTCGGGGAAGATCCAGCGCATCGGATGGGTCACCGAGAACACCCAGCGGGCACCCGGCCGGAGCACCCGGCGCACTTCGGCGAACACGACGTCCACCGACGCCACGAACGGCACCGCGCCGAAGGCCGAGCAGGCCGCGTCGAAGCTCGCGTCGGCGAACGGGAGCGACTCGGCCGTCGCCTGCACGAGCGGGACGGGCGTGCCGGTCCGTTCGTTGCCCTCCCGCGCGTGTCGCAGCATGCCCGCCGACAGATCGGTCGCCACCGCCTCGGCGCCCTGCGCGGCGAGCCAGCGCGAGCAGGCCGCCTGCCCGCAGCCGACTTCGAGGATCCGCTTGCCGTCGACTTCACCCAGAAGCGCGACGTCGGCCTCGCGGACGCCCTCCGGGCACCAGACGAAGTCCGCGTCGCCGAGGAACCCGCCGTGGGTCGCCTGATAGTCGTCGGCGTCGGCGTCCCACCACGCCAGGTTCGCGGCGGTCGCTTCCGGCGCCGAGACCGCCCGGTAGGCGACCCCCGCGGTGCCGAGCCGCTCCTCGGCCTGTGCGTGCCGATCGGGCTCGGTGACGGACTGCTGGCTCAAACCGATATCCTTTCCCCAGGTCAGGGCTTCGCGGCACAGCTTATCCGCCCGCCGTGATCGTGGGGGCGACCCTGATTGTGCCGTGTACAGGGGGCCGCGTAGGATATCTGTTAGCGCAGTGGGTTCGCGCTACTCTTTCCCCCGGTTCGCTCAGCGTCCGGGTCAGGGGGTCGCGTACCGGATGCGGTGATGCTCGCGGTCGTTCCCTGTGGACGTTTGCTTATGCGGTCGCCTCATGTCGGAAGCCCATGGTGCCCTAACTGCAAACCCACTACTTCCCATCCACCGGAGCAACCCGCCTAATGACGACCGACACCGCCACCGCCCCGACCGCCCCCACCGGGCCCCAGCAAGTCGCTATCAACGACATCGGGTCGGAGGAAGACTTCCTCGCTGCGATCGACAAGACGATCAAGTACTTCAACGATGGCGACATCGTCGAAGGAACCATCGTCAAGGTCGACCGTGACGAGGTCCTGCTCGACATCGGCTACAAGACCGAGGGTGTCATCCCCTCGCGCGAGCTCTCCATCAAGCACGATGTCGACCCGGCTGAGGTTGTCACCGTCGGCGATGAGGTCGAAGCCCTGGTCCTCCAGAAGGAGGACAAGGAAGGCCGTCTGATCCTGTCCAAGAAGCGTGCGCAGTACGAGCGCGCCTGGGGCACGATCGAGGAGCTCAAGGAGAAGGACGAGCCCGTCAAGGGCACCGTCATCGAGGTCGTCAAGGGCGGCCTCATCCTGGACATCGGCCTCCGCGGCTTCCTGCCCGCGTCGCTGGTCGAGATGCGCCGGGTGCGCGACCTGCAGCCGTACGTCGGCCGCGAGCTCGAGGCGAAGATCATCGAGCTGGACAAGAACCGCAACAACGTGGTCCTGTCCCGCCGCGCCTACCTGGAGCAGACCCAGTCCGAGGTGCGCAGCGAGTTCCTCAACGCGCTCGCCAAGGGCCAGGTCCGCAAGGGCGTCGTGTCGTCCATCGTCAACTTCGGTGCCTTCGTGGACCTGGGTGGCGTCGACGGCCTGGTGCACGTCTCCGAGCTGTCCTGGAAGCACATCGACCACCCGTCCGAGGTCGTCGAGGTCGGCCAGGAGGTCACGGTCGAGGTTCTGGACGTCGACATGGACCGCGAGCGCGTCTCGCTGTCGCTGAAGGCGACCCAGGAAGACCCGTGGCGTCAGTTCGCCCGCACCCACGCGATCGGCCAGATCGTGCCGGGCAAGGTCACCAAGCTCGTCCCGTTCGGTGCGTTCGTGCGCGTCGAGGAGGGCATCGAGGGCCTGGTGCACATCTCCGAGCTGGCCGAGCGCCACGTGGAGATCCCGGAGCAGGTCGTCCAGGTCAACGGCGACGTGATGGTCAAGGTCATCGACATCGACCTCGAGCGTCGTCGCATCTCGCTGTCGCTGAAGCAGGCGAACGAGGGCGTCACGCCGGAGACCGAGTTCGACCCCACCCAGTACGGCATGGCCGCCGAGTACGACGCCGAGGGCAACTACATCTACCCCGAAGGCTTCGACCCGGACACCCAGGAGTGGCAGGAAGGCTTCGACAAGCAGCGTGAGGAGTGGGAGCGTCAGTACGCCGAGGCTCACACCCGCTACGAGGCTCACATGAAGCAGGTCGTCAAGGCCGCCGAGGCCGACGCGGAAGCCGCGGCCGACGCCGCGACCGGTGTCACCTCCGGCGACTCGGGCGAGCAGAGCTACACCTCCGCTCCGGCCGAGGCCAAGAGCGGTGGCACGCTCGCCAGCGACGAGCAGCTCGCGGCTCTTCGCGAGAAGCTGTCGGGCGGCGCGTGATCCAGGCGCTCAGCCAGTAGCTGACAGACAGCGGCCCCGGTCCACACGGACCGGGGCCGCTTTCTTGTGCCCGCGTTTCGTCCTCTGAATGCGATCCTTGCGTGCGCAACTACCGCATCCAGAGGACTGAATGCGGTAGGGGGAGAAGAGCAGCGTCAGGAAGTGGCGGGCCGGACGGCCGGCACCCAGACGCGTTCGAGCGCCGCGGCGCGGGCCCTGCGGCGGAGTCCGGCGAAGCTGTGCTTGGCCGGGACCAGGAGCGCGCTCAGCCACGTGCGCCGGTATTCGGCGAGGGCCTCGGCCACGGGACGATGGAGGACACAGTGCACCAGGCCCGGCGTACCGAGCCGGTGCCTTCCGACGTGCTTGCCGTCTGCCATCTTTCCTCCGTGTGGGCGACCTTCGCCGCGCACGGTACGCAATCAGGCCTCCGATGCGGCGTAACCGCCCGGCGTGTCACCCGTAAAGGTTGAGTCTCGCGTCACTATCAACTTGCCTTTTGCGCCCTTCTGTGCCGGATGTGCCTCTCTCGTCACCCAGCGCGAAGTCTGGACAGGTTAGTAAACGAGACGGTATCGTTTACAAACATGAGCGAACCTCTTGTCATCGTGGGCGCGGGCCCGACCGGCCTCGCGCTCGCCGTTCATCTGTTCATGCACGACGTCGACGTACGGCTGGTGGACGCCGCCCCCGGACCGGTCACCACTTCCCGCGCCCTCGGCCTGCAGCCCCGTGGCGTCGAAGTGCTGGAGCGGATCGGCGCGCTGGGCGATCTGCGCAGCCGGTCCCGGTCGCTGCTCACCATGTATTACAACGACGGCCCGCGCACGGTGCTGAAACTGCAGGTCGGCAAGGCCGCCGCGATGCTGCCGAAACCCACGTTGCTGATCTCCCAGGCCGAGGTCGAAGGCGCGTTGCGTGCGCGGCTCGCCGAGGTGGGCGGGAAGGTCGAATGGGGTACCAAGGTGACCGGCGCCCGGCAGCGCCCGGACGGGGTGACCGTCGTCGTGGACACCGACGAGCGCGAAATCGAAGCCTCGTGGCTGATCGGCTGCGACGGCGCGCACAGCGCGGTCCGCCGGATCGCCGGTATCGGCTTCTCCGGGCGGAAACTGATCGAGCGGCTGCTGATGGCCGACGTGCGTGCGAACTGGCCGTTCGACCACGACGGCAGTGTCACTTGGATGGACACCGGGCGGATGTTGTCGGTGACCGCGTTGCCGGACAACGCCTGGCGGGTGTTCACCGAGCCGCTTCCCGGCCTGCCGGAAGGGCTCTCGACCGAGCAGATCGGCGAAGAGGTGCTGAGCGAGTTCTGCCGCCGGAGCGGGCTGTCGCGGGACACCGTCACCGAGGTGCGGTGGAGTTCGGAGTTCCGCATCCACCGCAGGCTCGCCGACCGGTACCGGCAAGGCAGGCTCCTGCTGGCGGGTGACGCGGCGCATATCCAGAGCCCGACCGGCGGGCAGGGGCAGAACACCGGACTGGGGGACGCGGAGAACCTGGCCTGGAAGCTCACCCTGGTCGCTCGCGGTCTGGCGGGGGAGGACCTGATCGACACCTACGAGGGTGAGCGGCGGCCCCTCGCCCGCAAGGTGCTGGCCGCGACCAGCGGCGCGGTGGACATCATGCTGCCCGACCGGCCGTGGAAACGGCTGGTACGCGACCGGCTGGTGATGCCGGCGATCCGGTCGACCGCGGTGCAGCGACGGCTGTGGCTGGCCGCCTCCCAGCTGGACACCACCTACCGAGGCGGACCGCTGGCGCCGGGCGCGAGCCGGTGGGCCCGCAAACCCCGGCCGGGGGACCGGGTGCCGGACCTGCGGTGCCGGCGGACGGACGGCGTCGAGACGACGTTGCACGCGGCGATATCCGGGCGCTGGACGGTCGTGGCCGGCGACGCCGAACAGGCGGCCCGGCACACCGAGGCGGTCGCCGCGCAACTCGGTGCCGATCTGGTCGGCACCTTGGTGTGCAAGGGATCGCGCGACGTGCTGCTGGTAAGGCCGGACGGGCACCTGGCTTGGCGCGGGCTTCCGGCACCGGACAAGATGGCCGTGTGGCTGAACGACATGCGGTGGACAGGGTAGGCGGGCGCCCCCGCGATCCGGGCAACGACGTGGCGATCTTGGACGCCGCGCTGGACCTGCTGATCGAGGATGGCTTCGGCGGCGCGAGCATCGAGGCGATCGCCAAACGGGCCGGTGTCGCGAAGATGACCGTGTACCGGCGGTGGAAGTCCAAGGAGGACTTGTTCCTGGCGGCACTGGAGCACGCGCGTCCACCCGACGGCGCGAACGCGGAGTCGATCGGCGAACTCGTCGTCACGGTCGCGCGCTTGTTGAGCCAGAACAGGTTCCGGATGTTGATGGCCAGGGTCGTCGGCGCGTCGGTGGATCATCCGAACCTGGTCGGTGCCTACGTCGAGCGGTACCTCCGGCCGCGGTTGTCCGGTCTCGCCGAGCTCGCCAGGGACGCGGTCGAGAAGGGCGAGTTCCCCGAGGGCACCGATCCGGCCGTGATCGAAGACGTGTTCGCCGGGGCGATCGGATTCGTGCTGCTGCGCGGGGAAGTGGCCGAAGCCGAGATCGACGGCAGGCTGCGGAGCATGTTGCGGCACCTCGGCCGCCGGGAGGACCTTCATCTAGGCTGATCGACATGCTGCGTGTGGGCCTGACCGGCGGGATCGGCGCCGGAAAATCGACGGTGGCGAACCGGCTTTCCGAGCACGGCGCCGTCCTCATCGACTCCGACAAGATCGCCAGGGAGGTCGTCGAACCGGGGACGCCGGGGCTCGCCGAACTCGTGGAGGCGTTCGGGGAAGACATCCTGGCCTCCGACGGTGTGCTCGATCGTCCCGCGCTCGCCGCGAAGGCGTTCGCCGACGAGGACTCGCGCAAGCGGCTGAACTCGATCGTCCATCCGAGGGTCGGCGCCAGGACGGCCGAGCTGATGGCGGCGGCCGCGCCGGACGCGATCATCGTCCACGACATCCCGCTGCTGGTCGAAGGCGGGCTGGCGCCGATGTACCACCTCGTCGTCATGGTCGACGCGCCGGAGGAGATCCGGGTCCGCCGCCTGGTCGAGGCGCGGGGAATGGCCGAACCGGACGCGCGCGCCAGGATCAAGGCGCAGGCCACGACCGATCAGCGCCGGGCGGTGGCCGACGTGTGGTTCGACAACAGCGGAGCGCCCGACATCGTGCTCGCCGAGGTCGACGCGCTGTGGGCGGACCGGCTGACCCCGTTCGAGGCGAACGTGCGGCTCCGCAAGCCGCGGGCGCCGATGTCGCCGAAGATCGCGCCGTACGACGAGACGTGGCCCGTGCAGGCCGAGCGGGCGCTCGCGCGGATCCGCGTGGTGGCGGGTGACAACGCCGTGCGGATCGATCACATCGGCTCGACGTCCGTGCCGGGGCTGCCCGCCAAGGACATCCTCGACCTCCAGCTGACCGTGTCCACTTTGGACAAGGCCGACGAACTGGCCCAGGCGCTTTCCGACGCGGGGTTCCCGCGCGCGGAAGGGGAGTGGTACGACGACGCGCACGGCGAAGAGGGCACCTGGCCCAAGCGGTTCCACTTCGGCGGCGATCCCCGGCGTCCGGTCAACCTGCACGTCCGCTCGCAGGAGACCCCGGCCTGGCGGCTCGCGCTGCTGTTCCCGGAATGGCTGCGACAGAACCCCGGCGAACGTGACGCTTATGCGGCCGTCAAGAACGCCATGGCCGCGAAGCACGCCGGCGACGGGACCGTCGAGCAGTACACCGACGAGAAGCAGGTCTGGGTCGACGCCGCCTTCACACGCGCCGACGCCTGGGCGGAGTCGACCGGCTGGACCCCGTAGGCGCCGGCTCGGTCAGACCCGGAATTCCCGTAGCGCGGGCCAGGCCTCGGCCCAGCTTCCGGTGTGACCGGTGACCAGCCAGATCGGCATCCCGCGGCTCACATTGCGCACGCCGGTCGCGTTGTCCACGCGCGAGACGATCCGGGCGTCGGTGAAGGACCGGAGCAGCCGCGCCGGATCCGGCCCGACGAACAGGACGCTGTCCGCGGTCTCGGGTGGATGCCCGAAGTACCAGAACCCGCGGCTCGGGCTGTACACGGCGGGCAGCCCGTAGCCGGCGCCGTACCGGTCCAGCGCTCCGGCCTGCCAGTAGCCTGCCGTGACGAGGGTGGTGCGCTCCCGCTGTTCCGGCGGGAGCCGGTGGTAGGCGTCGGCGACCGAACGGGCGAGGTCCGGCCAGCCGATCTCCTCCAGCGCGTACGCCGGACGCGGTACATCCCGCCCTTCCGCGAGCCAGGCGGACGGCCACACCGGCAGCGCGTACGGGAGGGTGTACAACGCGGAAAGCAGGAACACCGGCCAGGTCGGGATCCAGCGGAACCACAGCGACGGCTTCAACTGTCCGAAGTGGACGGCCGCACCCGCCCACAGGACGCTGAACATACCCGCCGCGTAGTAGTACCGGCCGTTGGACAGGATGAACAACGCGATCACGCCGACGGCCGTCCAGCCGAGGAACCGGTAGGGGCGCAGCCTGGACGAGAACAGCAGGACCCAGAGTCCATAGAGGACACCGACGACACCGATGCCGAGGCCGGCCCCGGTCAGCAGGGCGGGCAGGAACCCGGCACGCCCGCTCCAACCGCCGGTGGTCTCGTGCGCGATGACGTCGCCCATCTCCAGCTGCGGCCAGCCGTTGGCGGCCTGCCACCAGAGCGTCGGCGCCATCGACAGCGCGGCGATCCCCGCGCCTGCCCAGAGTTTGGGCCTGCGCAAGAGATCTCGCGGCCCGAAGAGCAGGATCGCGATCCCGGCGGCGACCCAGAACGTCGCGATGAGGAGCTTGACGTTCAGCGCGACGGCGGTCGCCACGCCCAGCCACAGCAACAGGTTGTCGTCACGCTTCCGCATCCACCGGACGAGCAGCCACGCGATGAGCGCCCACAGCGCCGGGTCGATCGTCGACGTGGCCAGGTAGTGCCCGCTGCCGAGGAACTGCCCGCAGATCGCGTACGCCGCCGCGGCGCGGGTCTGCGCACGGCGGTCCCCGCCCAGCTCGTAGGCGATGAGCCCGGTGAACACGACACCGGCGGCCGTCGCGAGGACGGCGGGCAGGCGGAACACGAAGACGTTGCCCGGCGCGAGCGTGTCCATCGCCAGCGCCAGGAACGGGAGCACCGGCGGCTGATCCGCGTAACCCCAGGCCAGCCGCTTGCCCGCGGAGAGGAAGTACAGTTCGTCGCCGAAGTAGCCATAGCGCCACGCCGTCGCCAGCAGGACCGCCGCGGCCGCGGCGGCGAGCAGCCCCACCGGGAGCCGGGCGAACGCCGCACTGGACACGGTCGGTGTTTCGGCCGCGTGGGCGGCTTCCATCCATTCCTCGCAGATCCCTCGGGTGCCGGTCCTCTCGCACCTTACGTGCCGACGGCGTGGCGCGTCGGTCGTGAGAGGACCGCTGGAGCATCAGAACCCCCAGTCCGTGAGTTTCGGCCATACCGTGTCCCAAGCCCCGTTCCGGCCGGTGGCCAGCCAGATCTTCATGCCCTGACTCGCGTTCGTGATCCCGGCCCGGTTGTCGAGCGTGCCGACCTCACGGATCCGCGTGAAGTACGGCACAAGCCCCGAAGGGTCGTTCCCGACGAAGAGGACGTCCCGTGCCGATTCCGGCGGCCTCGGCAGCGTCGCGTAGCCGCGGTTGGGACTCGACGGCGACGGGAGCCCCAGCTCCGGTCCATAGTGGTCGATCGCGCTCGCCTGCCAGTACTTCGCCGCCACGATCCCGGTCCGGGCCGGATCGGGTGCGGTCCGGTACGCCCGCGCCACCGACTCCGTGATCTCCCGCCAGCCGACCTCCTCGAGGGCGAAGACCGGCCGGGTCCACTCCGGGGCACTCGCCAGCTCCGACCTCGGGAGGATCGGGAGCGATTGCGGGATCGCGATCATCGCGGCCACGGCGTACACCGGCCAGGTGGCGAGCCAACGCCAGTACTTCGACGCCTGACCCGCTTCGATCTCCACCGCCGCGGCCGCGAACAGCGGGGCGAACATCCCCGCCGCGTAGTAATAGCGCCCGTTCGCGAGCACGAACAGGGCGAGGACGCCGAGCGCGGTCCAGCCGAGGAAACGGTACGGCCGCAGGCGTTCGGACCGCAGCAGCCGCCACAGGCCATAGCCGAGAAGGATCATCCCCACCGGAACCCCGGCGCTGAGCACCAGTGCCGGGACGAACGTGACCCGCCCGCCCCAGCCCGCCGAGACCTCTTGGGAGATCGCCGCGCCCATGGTCAGTTGCGGCCATCCGTTCGCCGCCTGCCAGACGAGCGTCGGCGCGATCATCGCGGCGGCGATCACCGCGCCGAACCACAGAGCCGGACGGCGGACGAGGTCGCGGGGCCCGAACATCGTCGCGGCGATCAGCGCGACGACCCAGAAGCCCCCGATGAGGAACTTCGTGTTCAGCGCGAATCCGGTGACCACCCCGCTCCAGAGCAGAAGCCCGTCCTCGCGGGTCCGCGTCCACCGGACGACCAGCCACAGCAGGAGTGTCCACAGGAACGGGTCGATCGTGCTGGTCGCCAGGTAATGCCCGCTGCCCAGCATCTGGAGGGACACCGCGAAGGTCGCCGCCGCGATCGTCTGCGCTTTGCGGCCACCGCCCAGTTCCCTGGCGATGAGCGCGGTCAGCACGACGCCGGCGACCATCGCCAGCATCGCCGGGATCCGCAGGACGAACGGCGAATCGGCGCCGAACCCGTCCATCAGCCGGGCCAGCAGCGGCAACAACGGCGGCTGGTCGGCATACCCCCAGTCCAGATGCCGACCGGCCGCCAGGAAGTACAACTCGTCGCCGAAATAGCCGTAGCGACCGGCCGTCGCCGCGAGAACCGCCCCCATCGCCCCGGCGATCGCCAGCACCGGTGCCCTCGCGAACTGCGTGGTCTCCACGCGTTCTCGGAGCCCCTCGGTCTCGATGACCACGGGTATCCGCCCCCTCTCGATCGGTTACTCCGTGATCGAGAGTTCCGCAAAGGCGCCCTTCCGGGTATCCATCAGGCGGTCGTGATCCGCTCGTCCAAGGGATGAGTGAAGATCAATCGAACGATGGATGCCGTCCGCTCAGTGCCGTCGCCAGCCGAGTGTGATGTCCTTTGTGGACAGCCAGCCGCGCAGGTCGTGTCCGTGGGTGGCCAGCCCGTCGACGGTCGTGTGACTGACATCGAGCGCGCGTTCGCCGTCGGCGGGGGAGAGCAGTCCGGCGGTGACCGCGGCGAGGAGTTCGTCGGTGTCGATCACCTGGACGGACTTCTTGTCCCGCAGCACGAGATCGAGATAGAGGTCGGTGGCCACCCAGACGCCGCCCTCGCGGCGGATGTCGACGACGTCGAGGTAGAAGTCCTGGTCGCGTTCGTGACCGGGGTTGAACCAGAAATCGGTGATCCGCAGGCCGAGATCCGGCAGCAGCCAGGACTCGAGGTAGTGGAACTGCGTCCGCCCCGGCGTCGGCCGCGCCATGTAGAGGCCGAATGGCTCTTCGCGGTATTCGTCGACGTCCCTCACGACGCCCTTGGGGTCGGTGTTGGTCTTCGCGGCGGGGTCGAAGTACTCGACCTTCGGCGGATGCAGCGCGGTCATGCGCCCATCTTGGAAGGAGCCGACGCCCGCGAACACCGCCCAACCGGGTGGACGATCACGGTTTCGCGGTTCCGGGGGAGTGGAGCCGCCTCGCCGGATAAGGTGCGCTGGTTCCGCCATAAGGGTGAGTGGGAGTCGACGTATGTTCGGGATCATCAGGCCGTGCCGCCACCGGCTTTCCGCGGGTCTGCACGCGGACTGGCTCGCCCATCTCTGCGGCCTTTGCCTGGCACTGCGCGACGAACACGGACATCTCGCCCGAATGGTGACGAACTATGACGGCCTGATCATCTCGGCACTCGTCGAAGCGCAGTCGCCCCGTGCGGAAGGGCGGCGCGACGCCGGCCCTTGCCCGCTTCGGGCGATGAAGGGGACGTCGGTCGCGAAGGGCGGCGGTGCCCAGCTCGCGGCGGCTGTCTCCTTGGTGTTGGCATCGGCCAAGATCAGTGACCACGTCGAGGACCGCGACGGCGCCTTCGCCCGGCGTTCCGTCGCTCTCGCCGCGAGGCGGGTCGCGACGCGCTGGGCGGACCAGGGGAGCCGCACGGGCATCCGGATCGGCTTCGACACGGCGGTCTTGACCGAGGCCGTCGACCGGCAGGGCGAGATCGAAGGGGCCCTCCACCTGGGTGATTCGGCCGTGCTCGCCACCGAACCGGCCGAACTGGCGACGGCGGCCGCGTTCGCGCACACCGCGGTCATCGCGGGCCGTCCGGAGAACGCCGCGCCGCTCGCCGAGGCCGGGCGTCTGTTCGGCAGGGCCGCTCACCTGCTCGACGCCGTCGAAGACCTCGCCGAGGACGAGGCCGCCGGCGCGTGGAACCCGCTGACGGCCACCGGCACCGGCCTCGCCGAGGCACGACGGCTGTGCGACGACGCCGTGCTCGGCGTCGAACTCGCCCTTCGCGAAGTGAAGTTCGACCAGCCGAAGCTGATTCATGCCCTGCTGGTGCACGAACTGCGGCAGGCGGTGCGACGGTCCTTCGGGCACAACCTCACCGGTCACGGGCACGGCCCACAGCAGCCGCCGCCGGGCTGGATCGGACCCGGGCCCCGGCCGCAACAGCATCCCCACCAGCCGTATCAGCAGCAGCCCTATCCCCAGCCGCCTTATCCCCAGCAGCCCTACCCGCGGGGCGGGCACCAGGCGCCGCCACCGGGGCCGGTCCCGCCGCAGGGCGCGCCCGGTGGTGGAGGCCCGCCGCAGGAGCCGCCGAAGAAGGGTAAGCACGGGGGCAGCGGCCCGGTGGACGGTCAGGGCGGAGCCTGCTGGACGCCGAAGTTCCGGGTGCCGCCGCAACCGCGGGGCTTCTTCTTCGGCTGCACCGTGGCCACCTACATGTGCTGTTCGTGCCAGTTCTGCTGCCGCGACCCGTTCCCCGGCCCGTGGAGCGGGAAACCGCACGACGGCTGCGGCGGTGCCGACTGCTCCTGCTGCGAATGCTGCACGTGCTGCGATTGCTCCTGCTAGGGAGGCTCTGACCAGGGGATCGGTGAAACTGTCGGACCCTGCGCCTACTCTGGTTCCCGTGGCTTTCGCATCCGAACACCCCGTGCTCGCCCAGTCGGACTTCCGCCCCGTCACGGACATCCCCCGGACGGGCGGCCGGTTCGAGGTGGTCAGCGAGTACAAGCCCGCCGGTGACCAGCCGGCGGCCATCGACGAGCTCGAACGCCGGGTCAACGCGGGCGAGAAGGACGTCGTGCTGCTCGGTGCCACGGGTACCGGCAAGTCGGCGACGACGGCTTGGCTGATCGAGCGCGTCCAGCGCCCGACGCTGGTGATGGCGCCGAACAAGACACTCGCCGCCCAGCTGGCGAACGAGCTGAAGGAGCTGTTCCCGCACAACGCGGTCGAATACTTCGTCAGCTACTACGACTACTACCAGCCCGAGGCGTACATCGCGCAGACGGACACCTACATCGAGAAGGACTCGTCGATCAACGACGACGTCGAGCGGCTGCGGCACTCGGCGACGATGAACCTGCTGTCCCGGCGTGACGTCATCGTGGTCGCGAGTGTCTCGTGCATCTACGGCCTCGGCACGCCGCAGTCGTACCTGGACCGGTCGACGAAGCTGAAGGTCGGCGAGCAACTCGACCGCGACGTCTTCCTCCGCGCGCTGGTGGACGTGCAGTACACCCGCAACGACATCGCCTTCGCGCGCGGCACCTTCCGCGCCCGCGGCGACACGGTCGAGATCATCCCGGCGTACGAAGAGCTGGCGATCCGCGTCGAGTTCTTCGGCGACGAGATCGAGAAGCTCTACTACCTGCACCCGCTCACCGGCGACATCGTGAAAGAGGTCGACGAGGTCCGCATCTTCCCGGCCACGCACTACGTCGCGGGCCCGGAGCGGATGGAGAAGGCCATCCGCGGGATCGAGGCCGAGCTGGAGGAACGGCTGGCCGAGCTGGAGAAGCAGGGCAAGCTGCTCGAGGCGCAGCGGCTGCGGATGCGCACCGCGTACGACATCGAGATGATGCGCCAGGTCGGGTTCTGCTCCGGTATCGAGAACTACTCGCGGCATATCGACGGCCGTTCCGCGGGCTCCGCGCCCGCCACGCTCATCGACTACTTCCCGGACGACTTCCTGCTGGTCATCGACGAGTCGCACCAGACCGTCCCGCAGATCGGCGGCATGTTCGAAGGCGACATGTCGCGGAAGCGGAACCTGGTCGACTTCGGGTTCCGGCTGCCCAGCGCGGTCGACAACCGGCCGCTGACCTGGGAGGAGTTCAGCGACCGGATCGGGCAGACGGTGTACCTCTCGGCGACGCCGGGGCCGTACGAGATGGGGCAGGCCGGCGGCGAGTTCGTCGAGCAGGTCATCCGGCCCACCGGCCTGGTCGACCCGAAGGTCGTCGTGAAGCCGACCGAGGGCCAGATCGACGACCTGGTGCACGAGATCCGCGAGCGGGCCGAGAAGGACGAGCGCGTCCTGGTCACCACGCTCACCAAGAAGATGGCCGAGGACCTCACCGACTATCTGCTGGAGCTGGGCATCCGGGTGCGGTACCTGCACTCCGAGGTGGACACGCTGCGCCGGGTCGAGCTGCTGCGGCAGCTGCGTGCGGGCGATTTCGACGTACTGGTCGGCATCAACCTGCTCCGTGAGGGTCTCGACCTGCCCGAGGTGTCGCTGGTCGCGATCCTCGACGCGGACAAGGAGGGCTTCCTCCGCAGTGGCACGTCGCTGATCCAGACGATCGGCCGCGCGGCGCGAAACGTGTCGGGCGAGGTGCACATGTACGCGGACAAGATCACGGACTCGATGCAGCACGCCATCGACGAGACCGATCGCCGCCGCGCCAAGCAGGTCGCCTACAACGAGGAGCGGGGTGTCGACCCGCAGCCGCTGCGGAAGAAGATCGCCGACATCCTGGACCGCGTCTACAGCGAGGCCGAGGACACGGAGTCTGTCGCCGTCGGTGGCTCGGGCCGGAACTCCTCGCGTGGCAAGAAGCCCGAGCAGGGCGACCGCGTACGCAGTTCCGGGATGCTCGCGGACAAGAACGTCGCCGGGATGCCGCGCGCCGAACTGGCCGACCTCATCCAGCAGATGACCGACCAGATGATGCAGGCCGCGCGCGACCTGCAGTTCGAGCTGGCGGCCCGGCTGCGGGACGAGGTCTCGGACCTCAAGAAGGAGCTCCGGGGCATGGACGCGGCCGGCATCAAGTGACCCCGCGTTTCGTCCTCTGAACGCGATCCTTGCGTGTGCAAGTACCGCATTCAGAGGACGAACCGCGTGCGGGGGTCAGAGGCGACGGCGTTCGAGCATGGTCAGGTCGGCGTCGAAGTCCGGGAAACCGGCGGGCACTGAACGTGTGCTGACGCCCGGTGAGACCGGGGGCAGACCGGCCCAGCGCCGCACGGTGTTCGTCGCTTCGGCGGCCTGCTCCGGGGGAAGCTGCGAGATCCGGGCGCCGTGGTTGCCGCCCGGCACCGTGTAGCTGTAGGAGTCCTTCGTGCCGAAGCCGAGCTTGAACGGCTCGGCACCCCACGGGTCGTTGCCGCCGTAGACGAACATCAGCCGCTTCCCGCGCGACTTCACCCAGAAGTCGATGTCCGGCATCGCGAGATGGTCGAACCGCGGGATGTCGACCGACTTCGGCACGAACGTCCGCGACACGTTGGAGCCCGGGTAGCGGAGCAGATCCCGGAGATAGCCTTCGTAGGACTCGGGAGCGCCGAGCTGGTAGGCCGCCTGGAAGTAGTACGGGACGTAGATCTCGAGGTTCTGGTCGGAGTAGGTGTTGAGGCTCTCGACGCGTTCGAACCAGGCGTAGACCTCGGACGCCGGGGCGCCCGCCTTCGGGATCGTCGCGCAGTCCGACTGCCTCTGGTACTGCCAGAAGGCGAAGTACGAGTCGATCACCGAGATCTCCAGCGACACATCGGCCGAACCGACGGTCTTGAACGTGTAGCCGTTCTTGGCCGCGTCGGCGGCGGCGAGCGCCGCGAACTCGGATCGCCGGGTCAGCACGTCACGCTGGATCGCCTTCAGGGCCGAACGGCAGGCCGGATCGTTGCCGACGTTCGCCAGGAACCGGTTGTAGCGGTCGTGCTCGTTGATGACGTCGTTGGGCGCGACGTAAGGGATCGTCGCGTCGACGTCGTCCGGGAAAAACCTACGGAAGTAGGTCGCCGTCATACCGCCCTTGCTGCCGCCGGTCGCGAGCCACTTGCCCGGATAGAGCCGCTTGAACGCCTCGACGGCGCGGTGCTGATCGGCGGCGGCCTGCCAGATCGTCAGCTGCTTGCCCCAGTTCGGCTGCTCCGGCCGGGACGGGGTGAAGAAGCGGTATTCCATCGACAGCTGGTTGCCGTCGACGATCTGTGTCGGCTCCGAGCGGTTGGGCGATTGCGACACGTTGTACCCGCTCGTGTACACCACGGTCGGCGAGCGGAATTCCTTGTGCAGCAACGTGAAACGCTGCTGGAAGGTGCCGCCCTCCGGCCTGCGGTGATCGACGGGCTGGGTATAGGTGAGTTTGAAGAACCGGTATCCGGTCGGCGCCGGGTTCTCCGAGACGACGGTCAGCCCGGGGATCCGCCCGAGCGCCTCCTTGATGTCCTCGGGTGCCGCCTGCGCGGCCGGGGTCAACCCGGCCAATGCGAGAACGGTGATCGCCAGAACCGACCACGCGGCCGTGAGCTTCCGCATCCATGCCCTCCCCATCGGGACCTGTTGAGCGGTCGGATACTCACAGAGTCACAGCCGGTGGGCAATCGCCTATCCGGTCGAGCCGCGCAGCACCCGGTCGACATAGGCCTTGATGGCCGCGCGGGCTTCGGGGGAGCTCCACAGTTCGAGGACGTGGGCGTCGTCGCCGGTGCGGTGTTCGGCGATCCGCTCGTGGAACGGCCGGTGCAGCTGCGCCTTCGTGTGCGCGTACGCGGCCGCCGGGATCTCGGCGAGTTTCCCGGCGACCTCCACCGCCCGCTCGACGACGTCCCCGGGCGCGGTCACCTCGTTCACCAGGCCGAGCCGGAGCGCGTCCGCCGGAAGATGGGTCTCGCCGAGGAACGCGAGTTCGGCCAGGATGTCCGCGCCGAACCCGGACCGCAGGATCTCCAGCGCCGCCAACGGGAACGGCACGCCGACGAGCAGTTCGGTGATCCCGATCCGGCCGGGGCCGTCGGCGAGGACACGGCGGTCGCAGGCGGCGGCGAGTACCGCCCCGCCGGCGATCGCGTGTCCGTTGACGGCCGCGACCACCGGACCGGGGAAACCGAACACCGAGAGGAACGCGTCCGACAGCGCGGGCAGGAAGTCCTCGAGATAACCCGTGCCGCCGTCGTGCACCCGCCGCAGGTCGACACCCGCGGAGAAAATGCCGCCGGTGCCGGTCAGCACGACACCGCGATAGCCGCCGAGCTGCACGTCTTCGAGCCGGAGGGTCAGTTCCTGGCAGAACTCCGTGTCGAGGGTGTTCGCCTTGTCGTGCTGCAGGGTGACGACGGCGATCCCGCCTTCATCGTCCACACGGATCGAGGAGGTGGCCATGGGCCGACCGTACCCGAGCCCGCGGGGATCTACAGTGGACCGCTCAATCCTTGAGGCGCACGGTGACCGTCGGGCTGAAGGACCGTTTGCGGTTCCAGCCGGTCTCGGCGCCGATGCTCAGCTGGATGGCGCGGTCGGCGGGCGCCCAGTAGCCGGTGCGGACGAAGTAGGCGTCCATCGAACACAGCCTGCTGCACGACTTGCGGTTGCAGATGGTCTCCCAGCCCCACTGCCTGCCGCTCTCCTCGACGCCGTTGCGCCGGACGAACAGATGCGGGTTGCCGATCTCGCGGCAGTAGGTGCTGCCCTCGGAGATGTAGAGGACCCCGTCGATCTTGTAGAACCGATTGTTGTCGAGAAGCGTCACCTGGCCCGAGACGGCGAATCCGACCCGGCCGCCCTTGCCGGCGTTCATGGTCCAATCGAGAGAGAATTCTTGGACCGGAGTCTCGACTGACTGGGTCATGGTGACATCCCCGCTTTCTTCTCGCGTCGGCACCTTTTCACTGAAGATAAGGATTTCCCGGAGGCCGCCGAAGATGAATGCGAACTTTTCACCCAATGAGTCGATGATCGGAAAATCGATGTTCACATGCGCATGAAACACCGGTTACCGGCGCTAATGGGTGAAGGTCGCCACGGCCAGTGAAAACCGGGGCCCACCAGGGAAGAGAATTTCGTCTTCCCGGTGGACCCCGGTCGTTTGTTCAGTGCGAAAACGCTCTCAGCTGGTGATGTCCTTCGTCGCGAACCGGCGGCCTGCGAGGAGGAAGAACACCGTGCCGTACAACGCCGCCGACAACATGCCGTTGGCCATGTTCGTCCAGTCGATGTCGGTCGAGATCAGATCCATCCACGAGAACGCGAAATGCGTCGGCAGATAGTCCCGCAGCCCTTCGAGCGCGGTGATCTGGTCGAGGATCTGCGAGACGATCGCGACGATCACCGCGCCGCCGACGGCGCCCAGCGGGGCGTCGGTGGCGACCGAGAGCAGCATCGCCAGCCCGGCCACCCACGCCAGCTGCAGGATGATGTAGATCGTCGCCAGCCCCATCGCGATGAGACTGTCGCCGAACGACACCGCGTCCCCGGTCGGGCTGATCGCGTCGCCCGCGCCGTAGAAGATGACGCCGACCACCAGCGACACCAGCGGCAACAGGATGAGCGCGACCGCGGAGAGGATGCCGGAGACGATCGCCTTCTGCCGCAGCACCCGATGCCGGGGGACCGGCATCGCGAGCAGGTATTTCAGGCTCGACCACGACGCCTCGCTCGCGATCGTGTCGCCGTAGAACAACGCCACGATCATCGGCAGCAGGAACGTCCCGGACACGAACAGCGCGAGCACCACGAAGTTCGGCGCGCTCGCGGTGGCGAGGTCGACGAACCCGCCGCTGCGGCGGTTCGGGTTGGCCTGCCCGATCTCGAACGCGATCACCAGGATGAACGGCAGCAGCGCGACGAACCCCAGCATCAGCTGGGTCCGCCGCCGTTTGAGCTGCCGCTTCAGTTCGACGCCCAGCCGCAGTGTCCGGTCGGCGCGGTAGCCCGCCACCGCCCCGTCCGGGCCGACCTCGGTCGGTTCGTGCGACGCGACCTCGGTCAGCTCCAGCAGTGCCGCCGGATCGGTGTGCACGCCGTGATCCGCCCGGGGTGCCGGGCCGGAACCATTGGTCTTACTCACCCTTCGAGTCCTCTCCGACCAGCTGCAGGAACGCGTCTTCCAGACGGCGCCGCGGTCCAGCCTGTTCGACCGCGACCCCGGCCCGCACCAGGACGGCGACCGCCTCGGCGCGGGCCAGACCGTCGAGATCCGCGTGGACCAGTTCCCCGTCGACGTCTACGCCGGAAACGCCGCCGACCTTTCGCAGCGCTTCGGCCGCTTCGGCGGGCTTGTCGACGCGGAACGTCGCCTCGCCGCTGGAGGCGGCCAGTTCGCCGACCTCACCCGAGGCGACCAGCATGCCGCGGTGCATCACGACCACGTGCGTACAGGTCTGCTCGACCTCGGCCAGCAGGTGGCTCGAGACCACCACGGTGCGCCCGGTCGCCGCGTAGCGCTGGAGCACCTCACGCATCTGGTGGATCTGTGGCGGGTCGAGCCCGTTGGTCGGTTCGTCGAGCACCATGAGCTCCGGGAGGCCGAGCATCGCCTGCGCGATCGCGAGCCGCTGCCGCATGCCCTGGCTGTAGGTGCGGACCCGCCGGTTCACCGCGTCGCCGAGCCCGGCGATCTCCAGCGCTTCGGCGAAATGCGCCTTGTCCGTCGGGCGGCCCGTGCTCGCCCAGTACAGCTCCAGGTTCTCCTTGCCGGACAGGTGCGGCAGGAAGCCCGAACCCTCCACAAAGGACCCGATCCGGGACAGCACCGGCGCGCCGGGCGCGATCAGATGGCCGAACACGCGGATGGTGCCGGCGGTCGGCGTGATGAGTCCCATCAGCATGCGCAGGGTCGTCGTCTTGCCCGCGCCGTTCGGCCCGAGCAGGCCGAGCACCTGGCCGGGTTCGACCCGGAACGACAGATCCTTCACCGCGACGAACCCGCCAGCGTAGGCCTTTCGCAGACCTTCGATCACCAGCGGCGTCTTCGCCAGGCTCTCGTCGACGTCGTGCGCGCGGCGGCGGCGGAACGCGGCGATCACCGTGATCGCGATACCCGCGAGCAGTGTCCCGGCGATCCCGAGCAGCTGTGCGGTGGGCGCGCCCGCGCCGACGGAGTTGCCGTGGACGACCGGGACGGCGAGCCGTCCACCGTCGGCCAGTCCGATGCGGAACACCGCGGGTTCGACCGGCGTCGCGAACGCCTGGTCCGTCGTGCCGACGACCAGTCGCAGCGTGTGCCCGGCCTCCAGTGGCCGCACGATGCCCGGCAGGGTCACCGTCACCTCGACCGGGCTGCCGTCGGCGGGCAGGCCGGAGACGCGGAACGGTGCGACGGCGTTGGCCGGAAGCGTGCGGACACCTTCCGAGTTGACGTCGTAGAGCTTCGCGAACAGGACCGCTTCCTTCTGCGGAGCGGCGGCGGACGGATCCGCGGAGACCTGCAGCCGGACCGTCGAGGAACCGGCCGCGATCGTCTGCGCGTCGAGCGGTGGCGTCGCGAACTGCGCGGCCTGCCCCGGCGGGTCCAGGCTGAACAGTCCGGAAAGCCGCGACGAGCCCGCCACCGCGCCGTTCAATCCGGGGATCCCGCTCACCGCGGCGGGGTTGCCGCCCGCGGGCCGGACGACGGGCTGCGCCGGGCCTGCCAAGGCGAACTGGCGTCGCTCGGTGGCGTCGCCCGTCGCTCCCGGGTACGCCGGGGCGCTGACGGTCCGGACCGAGGGGGCGCCGTTGGCCCTCAGCGTTCCCTGGATGTCGTAGCTGAACCCGGTGCCGGGATCGGTGCCCTGCCCGGTGAGGGAGAACTTGAGGAAATCCGCGATCTGCGCGCGCAGTTTCTGTCCGGGCTTCCCGCCGTCGTGGCCGCCGGTGTACCAGATCGTGCGGACCTTGCCGCCCGCGGCGGAGATCTGCCGGGCGGTCGCGTCGGACTGGTCCAAGCCGAACAGTGTGTCGCTTTCGCCCTGCACCAGCAGCGTCGGCACGGTGATCTTGTCCGTCACGGACGCGGGGGAGACCCGGCGGAGCAGGTCGACGGTCTTCTGGCTCGCCTTCCCGGTGGTGGCGAGTTCGGTGTAGGCCTGGCAGACCTCGGCGGTGAACCGTCCACAAGGGTCGGCGGGGCCGGACGGCGGACGTTGCCCGTTGGGGCCGCCGAGTGGCAGCGACCGCGCCGCGGCGCCTGCCGCGCCCGTGCCCTGTGCCGCACCGGATTCGCTCGTCTCGTCACCGGCCTCGGGCGCGTCGTTGGCGGGGGAGCCGCTCTGCGCCGCGCCGGAACCGGCGGAGAAGAAGATGCCGGCCCAGGACTTCTTGAAGACGCCGTCCGCGGTGAACGCGCCGGCGGCCGGGGTCGTGGCGTTCGGCGCGGCCGGGGCGGCGGCGTTCGGGAAGAGACCCTGGGCGAGGTCGTTGTAGGTGATCACCGGCGCGATCGCGTCGACCCGCTTGTCCGTCCCGGCGAGCAGGAGGGAAAGCGCGCCGCCGTACGAAGCACCGGAGACGGCCACCTTCGGGTCGCCGTTCTCGCTGAGGACCTCGGGCCGCGCGGCCAGGGTGTCGATCAGCTTCCGGGCGTCGGCGACTTCGCGGTCGGGGTCGTTCAGCGCGATCTTCCCGGTGCTGCGGCCGAAACCGCGCGCGGACCAGGTCAGCACGACGAAGCCCTTGTCGGCGAGTTCGCGGGCTTCGGTGGCGACGCTGTTCTTGTCACCGCCGAAACCGTGGGCGAGCAGCACGGCCGGAGCCGGGGTCCGCTCGGGCAGGTACGTGGTCGTGTCGATCTTGACGACCTCGGACGAGCCCGGGGTTTCGGGCAGATCGAGGGTCGCGTCCTGGGTTTTGACCGCGGACGGGGCGGGGTCGCTGTTCGTCCACACGACGGCCGCGGCGGCCAGGACCACCACGACCGCGGCGAGCGCGATGAGCTTCGCGCCTCGCGTGCGAGGGAGCGGGATTCGGGGCACGGAATGACCGTATTTCACCGAACCTGAGAGTCGCTCTCCCGGCACACACGGACCACACAAGTGAGCGGGGTGTGACGGGAGTTACGCCATCATCTTGGTGACAAGGGCAACCTTAACTGGCGTCATGCGTACAGACAGGTCAAACTGGACCAGCTGTGAGGGGAGTATTCCTTCGCGGCGGTGTCGTCAGCACGGTGGCCTTCGCGGGCCCCCGGCACCGTCGGCCGGTTTCATACCGGCGGAAGAGACCTCCGGTTAGTTGCTGCTGTGCACTATCCGGAGGGTTGGTTACATGTCTGTTCCCCTGTGGCTATGGATCGCCACGGTCGGCGGTCTGCTCGCGCTGATCGCGCTCGACCTGGTCATCGTCGATCGCAAGCCGCATGAGGTCACCACCGGCGAAGCCGCCAGGTGGGTCATCTTCTACGTCGCAGTGGCCGTCGCCTTCGGCATCGGTGTCTGGGTCTTCGCCGGACACGACCCCGGGGTCCAGTTCTTCACCGGGTACATCACCGAGTACTCGCTGAGCGTGGACAACCTGTTCATCTTCATGATCATCATGACGTCGTTCAAGGTGCCCGCGATCCACCAGCACCGTGTGCTGCTGATCGGCATCCTGCTCGCGCTCGCCATGCGCAGCGTGTTCATCGCCGTGGGCGCCGCACTGATCGCGCAGTTCGTCTGGGTCTTCTTCCTCTTCGGCGCCGTCCTCATCTGGACCGCGATCAGCATGGTCCGCAACAAGGACGAAGAAGAGGAGTACGAGGAGAACGCGCTCACCCGCTGGGTGCGCAAGCTCTTCCCCGTCACCGAGGAATGGCACGGCCACAAGTCCTTCGTGAAGAAGGACGGCAAGCGCTGGATCACGCCGATGTTCCTGGTGATCGTCGCCATCGGCAGCGCGGACCTGCTGTTCGCCGTCGACTCGATCCCCGCCATCTTCGGTATCACGCAGGAGGCCTTCCTGGTCTTCACCGCCAACGCGTTCGCGCTGATGGGCCTGCGCCAGCTGTACTTCCTGCTCGGTGGCCTGGTCACCAAGCTGGTGTACCTGTCCTACGGCCTCGCGGTGATCCTCGCCTTCATCGGCGCCAAGCTGTTCCTGCACGCGCTGCACGAGTACCACGTCGTCCCGGACTGGCTGGACATCAACAACTGGGTCTCCCTGGGTGTCATCGTCGTGGTCCTGAGCGTGACGACGCTGGCCAGCCTCGCGAAGGCGAAGAAGCTGGAAGCCGCTGAGCAGGAGTCTTCAATCAGTAGTTAGAGCTGCTAAGGATCGGGTACCGTCGGGGCCGTGCGTCCCGTTGACATCGAAGCCCTGACGGTCCCCGGCATCCTCGCGTTGCACGGCGACCTGCTGCTCACCGCGGTGAGCAGGCCTGATCTGAAGACGAACAGCTACCGCTCCGGCCTGCGCAGGGTCGACCTGGGCGGTGGCGGGGAAGGGCCCTGGACCCACGGGGCCAAGGACTCCGCCCCCGCCGTCTCGCCGGACGGCCGGTGGGTCGCGTTCCTCCGCGCGGGAGAGGGCTCCGGGCGTGCGGCCAAACCGCAGGTGCACGTGATGCCCGCGGCCGGCGGCGACGCGAAACGGATCACCGATCTCCCCCTCGGCGCGGGCGCGCCGGTCTGGGCGCCGGACTCCCGCCGCGTCGCCTTCGTCGCCCGCGTACCGGAAGCCGGCCGCTACGGCACCGAGAACGCGGACGGCGAGACGCCGGAGCCGGGTGAAGAAGCGCCGCGGCACATCAAGAACCTCTTCTACCGCGTCGACGACGCTGGTTTCCTCAACGACCGTCCACAACGTCTGTTCGTCGTGGACACCGCGGGCGCGCTCGACGAGGAGGAACTCGCCGAGCTCACGCCGCTGACCGACGACCGGGCCGACGTCGACCATCCTTCGTGGACGGACGACGGCGAGCACGTCCTGTTCACCGCCCCGCGTGACTGGGCCGCCGAAGACACCGTCCGCTCGGACGTCTACGCCGTGCCCGCCGGCGGTGGCGAACCCCGGCTGCTCGTCCGGTCCCTGGGCACGGCGGACCGGCCCGTCGTCGCGCCGGACGGTTCGATCCTGTTCTACGGCACCGAGTTCTCCGGTCAGGAGGAGATCGCGCGCAACACGGGGCTCTGGCAAGCGTCGTGGCCCTCCGGCGCCGAACCCTCGTCCCCGCGGCGGCTGACCGACGTCGAGACGGTGGACTGCGACAACGCGGCGAGCGCTCCGGTCGTCGTCGGCGACGAGGTCCTCGTCGTGGTCCGCACCCGCGGCGCCGCCGAACTGCGCGCCGTCCCCCTCGACGCCGAACTGGCCGAGCTGAAGACGTTGCGGCACCTGGCGGGCGAGCGCACCGTGGTGAAGTCCTTCGCCGTCGACGGCGACCGGATCGTCGCGGTGATCGGCACGCCCGAGAGTTCCGGCGACGTCGTCCTGCTGTCGGACGGCGGGCCGCGCGTGCTCACCGACTACTCGAAGGCGTTGCGGGACACCGGGATCCTGCCGCTGGAGGAGTTGGAAACGACCGCTCCCGACGGCTATCCGGTCCACGGCTGGATCGTCCGGCCCGAGGGCGACGGACCGCATCCCGTGGTCCTGATGGTCCACGGTGGACCGTTCGCGCCGTACGAATGGAAGGTCTTCGACGAAGCTCAGGTGCTCGCCGCCGCGGGCTACGCCGTCGTACTGGGGAACCCGCGCGGTTCCGCCGGGTACGGCGAAAGCCACGGCCGGAGCATCGTCCACGGTTTCGGCACCGTGGACGCGGACGATCTGCTGGCCTTGCTGGACGAAGCGCTCAAACTGCCCGATCTGGACAGTGATCGCGTCGGCGTTATGGGCGGCTCGTACGGCGGTTTCATGACCAGCTGGCTCGCCGCGCACCACGGCGGCCGGTTCCGCGCCGCGTGGAGCGAGCGCGCGGTCAACGCCTGGGACTCGTTCGTCGGCAGTTCCGACATCGGCTGGTTCTTCGCCGGCGGTTACGTCGGTGACGACCCCGACGAGCAGCGCAAGCGCAGCCCGTTGACCTACGCGGGGAAGATCGACATCCCGTTCATGGTCGTGCACTCCGAGCAGGACTGGCGATGCCCGCTGGAGCAGGCGCAGCGGATGTACGTGGCCCTGCGGCAGAACGGCGTCGCGGCCGAGTTCCTGCTGTTCCCCGGCGAGGGACACGAACTCACGCGGTCGGGGCTGCCCCGGCACCGGGTGCAGCGGTTCGACGCCGTGCTCCAGTGGTGGGGCCGCCACCTCTGATCTCTCGGGTCACCGGATGCCATGAAAGGTCCTTTCCTTGCAAATTTCGCAAGGAAAGGACCTTTCATGGCATCGGTCAGCTGAGGAGCGTGTAGTTCAGCTCTTCGCAGACCCGGCCCAGCGGGACGTCCAGCCCCGGATGGTCGAGGGGGAGCAGCACGTCGGGCGCGACCGGCAGCGAGTTCCCGGCCGGCGGGTCCCACAGCGCGAGCGCGGGGCCGCCGGAGTCCATGGACGACCGGTACCAGACACCGTCGAGGTCGCCGAACGCGGCGCGGATGGCGCGGGCCCAGGCCTGGGTGATCTTCTTCGGGCCGCTGGAGATCTCCTGCGAGGCGCCGACCCGGGTCGGCCACAGGCCCGCGAGGTCGAGCAGCCGCAGCGTGCGGGTCGGCCGGACGACCACCAGCCGAGGGCCGCGGGATTTGCGGTCGACCGTCGATGTCGTCTGGAAGACCTCCGCGATGCTGGTGCGCACGGTGAGCCCGAAGTACAGGACGCCGTTGCCGGGGTCGGTGACCGGGCGACCGCCGCGACCGGGGGTCTGCGGGTCGAAGCGGCCGTGCGGGAGCGGGCCGCTGTAGCGGAACGAATTCCACTGCTGGGGGTGGTTGCCGTGCGCGGTGAAGATCCTGACCAGCCTGGTGCCGGGGTGCACCGTCACCACGTCGTTGGTGCGGTGCAGCTCCTTGACCAGGACAGAGCGTGCGGGCGGCAGGGGGAGCCGGGCCATACCTCGGGAGTCGTCCGTCCTTGTCGGGTGATCTTGCTCGGTGGGGTCAGCCTACGGCCTACCCCCGACTGGAATTCCGTCGTCGGGCAAAGATCTCAGAACGGCGAGCCCAGCGTGGCCACCAGTCTCGCGACGTGCTCGGGATCGCCACCCGAAAGGAGCCATTGGCGCGGGGTGGCGGGATGCTCGTTGATCACCAAGTCGGCCTGCGGGGTGCTCATGAACGCGGCGACGACGAGGGCGGGCTGGTCCTCGGGGACGGCACGCAGCACGACCTCCAGACCAGGCAGCACCCCGGAGCCGGCGAACTGCCAGGCGGGCAACCGCCAGCCCTGGTCCTTCCAGCCGGTGAGCCTTCCCTCCTTCAGGCGGTGCCGGATACGGCTGTCGTCCACGCCCAGCGTTTTCGCGGCTTCCAGCACGCTGAGCGCCGAATCGGCGAGCACGGCGTGCGCGGCGACCGTCCGGGCACGGAAGTCCGGCTCGTCCTCGCCGCGGGGCGAGAGGTCCAGGCCGACGTCGGTGAGCGCGGCTCGCTGGTCCGCCGAGAAGTAGTGCGACGGGTCGGGGTTCGGTGGGGTCAGCCTCCGCGCCGCGTCCTCGACGAGGTTCAGGAACTCGTTGGCGTCGACCTTCAGGCCCGCCTTGGCGAGAACGTTCTCGAGCGCTATCGACATAGCGCCTAGAGTAACGCGTCTGTGCGGGTTCGTGCGGTCTCATCTCGATTTCGTGGGTGAATTCACCAGAGATGAACACAGAGCGCACGGAATCAAACACGTGCAGTAGGGAATATCGCCACAGTGTGCCCGGAACGGGCGAGCTTGTCCAGGACTTCGGCTTGACAGGTGGTAAGGAGGAACTTACCGTCCGAAAGGTAAACGATTTCTTCCCACCGCTTCGGAGAACCCGGCTGGTGTGGGGCCGGCTTGGGGGAACAAGGGGGTGGGGCGTTCCTGGGCGGCCGGTGCGAACCGGTCGCCCAGGCACGTCGTGCGCCTGGGTCAGTCGCGACGTGAGCTCCGGCGCACGATCAGCTTCGCCTGCAGTGTGGTCGTCGTGGCCTTGCGCGTGCTGTCGCCGATGCGGGCGAGCAGCAGTTCGGCGGCGACCCGGCCCACCTCGTTCGCGGGCTGCGCGACCACCGTCAGCGGCGGGTCGATCAGCGTCGTCCACGGCGCGTCGTCGAACGACACGATCCCGACGTCCTGTCCCGATCGCAGGCCGCGTGAAGCCAGTGCCTCCAGGACGCCGATCGCCATCGTGCTGTTGCCGACCAGCAGCGCGTCCGGCGGCTCGGGCTCGTCGAGCAGGCTGAGCGCGGCGAGCCTGCCGCCCTCGGCGCGGAACTCGGCCCGCCGGGTGAGCGCGTTCCCCTCGCCGACGGCGTCGGTGTAGCCGGCCAGCCGGTCCTCGGCCGTGCGCACCCCGGCCGGCCCGCTGACGCAGGCGACCCGCCGGTAGCCGCCGTCGAGCAGATGCCGGGTCGCGTCGCGGGCGGCGAGCCGGGTGTCGACCAGTACCTGGTCGCCGGTGTTCTTCAGCAGGGGCCGGTCGACGGCGACCACGGGCGTGCCGCGTTCGGTCAGCCGGTCGACGTTGGTGGCCCGGCCGGTGGGGGAGAGCACCACGCCGGCGACCCGCTCCTGGAGGGCGACGTCGATGTAGCGCCGCTCCTTCTCCTCGTTGTCGTCGGCGTTGCACAACACCACCGAGTAGCCCGCGGTCTGCGCGATGTCCTCCACGCCCCGGGCGATCGCGGTGAAGAAGGGGTTCTCCACGTCGGAGATGATGAGCGCGAGGACCGCGGTCTCCTGACGGCGCAGATTCCTCGCGAGACCGTTCGGATGATAGCCCAATTCCGCGGCGGCGGCCTGCACCCGTGCCGCGAGTACCGGGTCCACAGTGGACTTCCCGTTGAGCGTCCTCGACACGGTCGCCGTCGAAACCCCGGCCTTCGCCGCCACGTCGTTGATGGTGGCCACCGTGACCTCCCCTTCTGCAGGTGTATTGACACCTTCGCACGGGAAGAATAGCTTGACCGACAATCGTTACCATCCGCTGATCGCGCTACTCGCGTGCGGGAGTTCGGAGGGGTCGTGGGGGAACCGGGCCTGGTGCTCGGCATCGACATCGGCACTTCGAGTTCCAAAGGTGTCCTCGTCGATTCCCGGGGCGCCGTGGTGGCGCGGGCATCCCGGCCGCACGAGACCTCCCGGCCCCGTCCCGGCTGGTTCGAACACGACGCCGAAACCGTGTGGTGGCAAGACTTCCTCGCGCTGGCGAGGGAGCTTTCGGCGAGCGCGGAGGATCATCCCATCATCGGGGTGTCGGTCAGCGGGATCGGGCCGGTGCTGTTACCCGCCGACGCTTCCGGGAAACCGTTGCGCCCCGCGATCCTTTACGGCGTCGACACCCGCGCATTCGACGAAATCCGTGAATTGAACCGGGAATTCGGCGAAGAATCCATTGTGGAACGCGGCGGGAGCGCGCTCGGCTCGCAGGCCGTCGGGCCGAAATGGCGCTGGCTGGCCAAGAACGAGCCGGACGTGTTCGAGCGGGCGAAGCTCTTCTTGATGGCGAGTTCGTTCCTTGTCCTGCGCCTGACCGGTGAATACGTCCTCGACCATCATTCCGCGAGCCAATGCGATCCGATGTACGACCTGCGCGAGGCCCGCTGGGCGGCCGACCGGGTCGCCGCGATCGCCCCCGGCGTCGACCTGCCCAGGCTGGCGTGGCCGACCGAGGTGGTCGGCTCGGTCACCGCCGAGGCGGCCGCGGAAACCGGTCTGCCGCAAGGGATCCCGGTGACGGCGGGCACGGTGGACGCCTGGGCCGAGGCGACCAGCGTCGGGGTCACCGCGCCCGGGGACACGATGCTCATGTACGGCACCACGATGTTCCTGGTCCAGATGCTCGCCGATCCGCGCCCCGGCCAGGGGTTGTGGACGACCCGCGGCGCTTTTCCCGGTACTTATTCGCTCGCGGCGGGGATGGCGACGTCCGGTGCGATCACCGACTGGCTGCGGGAGCTCGTCGGCGGCGGGTTCGGCGAGCTGGCCGCGGCGGCGGGCGAGGTCCCGGCGGGCAGCCGCGGATTGCTGATGCTGCCGTACTTCGCGGGAGAACGGACACCGGTGCCGGATCCGGACGCCAGAGGCATCATCGCCGGGCTCACCACTTCCCACGATCGTGCCGAGCTGTACCGCGCGGCGCTGGAAGGAACGGCGTACGGGGTGCGGCACAACCTGGAAGCCATGCGGGAGGCCGGTGGCGGTACGGGCCGCTTCGTCGCGGTCGGCGGTGGGACGCGAGGCGGTGTGTGGACGCGGATCGTCAGCGACGTCGCTCGGATCGACCAGGAGATCCCCGCGGAAACCATCGGTGCCGCGTTCGGGAACGCCGTTCTCGCGTCCGTCGCCCTGGGGCTGGAGCCGGATATCGCAGCCTGGAACCCCGTCGCCGAAATCGTCCGTCCGAGCGCGGACGCCGATGTCTACGACGAGTTCTACCCGCATTACCGCGCGCTGTACGAGTCCACAGTGGACATCGCTCACTTCCTGGCGCGGAAGAACTCACTCGCCTTCAGCCCGGAGAACTCTCGGCAATCGCGGCTCAGGTGAGCTTGATCGGCGTAGCCCGCCGAGAACGCCAGCGAGGCGAGATCCGGCGCCGACCCCGCGAGGCCGATGGCACGCTGGAACCGGCTGACCCGCAGGTAGGTCGCCGGGCCGTAGCCCACGGCGAGCGTGAACCGCCGCCGCAGCTGCCGCTCCCCGGTGGTGAACGGCTTCAGCGCGGCGGACACCCTGGGCGCCCCGCCGTCCAGCCTGGCGATCAGCTCCGAGATCTCCCGGTCGGCTCGTCCGGCTTGGCGTCGCGCGACGACATCGGTCAGCGAAGCGGCGCCGGAGAGGACCTGTTCGGCCAGCAGTTCGCCTTCCTTGCCCCAAAGGTCGGCGAGGGGAACGCGCTGATCACGCAGCTCGTCGGCGCCCAGCCCCAGGACGTCGCCCGCCCGGCCAGGGGCGAACCGCACGCCATGCGCCCGTTCGCCGGTCTCCCAGGTCCAGGGCACCGTGTCCGGCCCGGCGACGAAGACCTCGCCGCCGCATTCCACGAGGTCCACACAGCAGTCGGGCACGATCCGCTTCGGTGCGCCGCCCGTGTCCTCCCACAGGCGGCGCACCACGCCGTCCAGGCCGCCGGTCGCCGTCGTCTCCCGATACACGGTTGTCATGATGCCCCCGGGCTACGACAGAATCAGGCCGTGTCCGAAGCGGAGATCGATTCGCTGGCCTGGATCCACGTCCGCGACCGCCGCCTCCTGTCGGTGCGGACCGAGGGCAAGGCCAAGTTCTACCTGCCAGGAGGCAAGCGAGAGCCGGGAGAAGGCGACGTCGCCGGGCTGTGCCGGGAGATCCGGGAGGAGCTCGGCGTCGAGCTCGACCCGTTGAGTTTCCGCTTCTTCGCGGTGCTGAACGAGCAGGCCGACGGCTACGCGGACGGCCGCCGTGTCCGTATGACCTGTTACACCGCCGAGCATCGCGGGGAGCCCGCGCCCGGACGCGAGATCGCGGAGTCCGCGTGGCTGTCTTCGGCCGACGCCCATCTCTGCCCGCCGGCGGGCAGGCGGATGCTCGGGCTGCTCGCCGACTCGGGTCTCGTCGATTGACGCGGTGTCACTCAAAGTGAGCTGTTCGGCTCACTGTGCTTACGCCGATCGCCCCATGACCAGGCGCTCTCCGCTCACTGGGACACCCAAAAGGGTGAATATCGGGTTTCTTCCCGATAACGGCTAACGCGGAGTCACCTTCGAGCGAGAAGTAGGCGACGCACTCGACGGAAGTGCGCTCGGACGAGAGAAGACCTCTCCATGGGTGTTCCCACCGCGACCCCTCCGGCATCGGCGCCGGAGCAGGGTGCCCCCGGCAGGCTGAAGCCGCTGGGGACCGTCGTGGTCGTGCTGGGGGTGATGGCCGTCGCCGTCACCCTGACCGGTTACATGCTGCCGAAGGCCTCGCGCCCCGTGCAGAGCCCGCCCGCGCCGCGGGTCGAACAGGCCGCGGCCGCCGTGCGCACCGTGATCCACTCGGTCGTCTACGAACTTTCCGGCGCGAAGGGCGCCCAGAACGTCACCTATGTCGCGCAGGGTTCCGAGCTCCTGCAGAAGACCGACGTGACGGCGCCGTGGAGCACCACCTTCGAACGCGAGAGCCAGGAAGGCCGCGACGAGTTCTACAGCCTCTCCGCGCAGGGTTCGGGCAAAGGCGCGTTGCGGTGCCGGATCCTCGTCGACGGCGAGGTCGTCAGCGACCGCACCGCCCCCGCCCCTGGTGCACCGGTGACCTGCACGTCCTGAGGCAGGATCATCCGCGTGACGGATGGTGCGATCGAGTTCGGCCCGGTGCTCGCCGTGGTCCTGGCCGTGCTGGCGATCTTCGGCGCGGCGGTGGTGCAGTTCGGGCGGCTGGGCCAGGGCAAGGCGGTGCTGTTCGCGGCCGCGCGCGCCGTCGTCCAGCTCGCCGCCGTGTCGCTGGTGATCGTCGGGATCCTGAAATCGGGCTGGCTGACCGGCGGTTTCGTGCTGCTGATGTTCACGATCGCGGCGGTCACCTCCGCACGCCGGATCGGCGTGGCGAAGGATCTCGCGTGGGTCGCGCTCGCCATCGCGTCCGGGGTGGTCCCGGTGCTGACGCTCGTGCTCGCGACCGGGGTGGTCCCGTGGCGGCCCATCGCCGTCGTGCCGATCGCCGGGATCGTCATCGGCGGCGCGATGTCCGCGACCTCGCAGGCGGCGAGGCGGGCCCTGGACGAACTCGTGACCCGGCACGGCGAGTACGAAGCCGCCCTGGCACTGGGTTTCCTTCCCCGTCCGGCCGCGCTGGAGATCTGCCGTCCCTCGGCGGGGCACGCGCTGATCCCCGCGCTCGACCAGACCCGGACCGTCGGCCTGGTGACCTTGCCCGGCGCCTACGTCGGGGTCCTCCTCGGTGGCGCAGGGCCGGTGCAGGCCGGGGTGACGCAGGTGCTCGTGCTGATCGGGCTGCTGGCCGCCGAGGCGGTCGCGGTCCTGGTCGTCGTGCACCTGGTCGCGGCGGGCCGGATCAGCCGAAAGGCGACTGAAGATGCGACGTGTCGTTGAACCGCCGCACCATCCAGTTCCCGCCCGAAACCACCAGATGCGAGATCGAGCCGTTGTCCGCCCCGAGGAAGGCGAACCGGTTCGCCGCGCCGCTCGCCTGCGCGAAGACCTCGCCGATGACGCCGCCGTGGGTGAACACGGCGATCCTCCGATCCGGGTTGGCCGCCGCCAGCCTGCCGATGGCGGCCTTGATCCGCCCGCTGAACGACTCCATGGTCTCTGCGCCGGGTATGACGTCCCAGCGCTGTTCGCGCCACAGCCGCTCGACGATCGGGTGACCTTCGTGGGTGTAGCGCCGGAAGAGGCCGTTCTCCCAGTCGCCGAGGTGGATCTCCCGCAGATCCGGCTCGACCTCCGGCGTGAGCCCGAGCTTCGCCGCCAGCGGTGCCGCGGTCTGCGGCGTCCGGCGCAGCGTCGTCACGTACAGCGCGGAAATCCGCTCGTCCGCCAAGCGGCGGCCCACCCGCTCGGCGTGGTCCCTGCCCTCCGGCGCGAGATCCGGATCGGCCTGCCCGTCGACGAGTTCGAACGGGTTGTCGCCCTTCGCCGGAGCGGATTCACCGTGGCGGACAAGGAAGATCTCGGTCGCGCCCGGGGGAGGTGAGAACCGGTGCTGGCGGTATTCGACTTCCTGCTCAGGGGTACTCATACCCCGGACCCTACCGAGCTAGCCGAGCTGTTTGTCCACGAAACACCAGCGCCAGGTCTCGCCGGGCTCGTGGCTGCGCATCACCGGATGCAGGGTGTCGTGGAAATGCTCGGTCGCGTGTTTGCCCGGCGACGAATCGCAGCAGGCGACGTTCCCGCATTTGACGCATTCACGCAGATGCACCCAGGTCATCCCGTTCTCGACGCAGACGGCGCACACGTCGGGGGAGCTGGGCTCGACCGACGGCCAGTTCTTGGTCAGATGCTTGCAGGATCCCGCCGTCGCGGCGGGGGTGCGCAGTTCCCGATCGGAGTCCGGCACGGTCTCCTCCTCCCTGTCCAGCATGGATTCCTCGATGTCGAGGCGTTCGAGGATCCGGCGCAGGACATCATCATCGGCCATTCCGGAGTCGCGCGCCTCCAGGAACTTCTCCCGTTCGACTTCGAGCAGCCTCAGCCGCAGGCGCCGGTACGCGTCGCTCGGCGTTTCGGTCAGCGCGCTCTGCCTGCCGAGTTCCTCCCACGCCGAGTCCGAGCGGTGCTGGAGCCGGCTGCGCAGCCGCTCGACGATGTCTTCCGGATCCTCGGGGGTCCGGATCTTCTCCAGCTCTTCGAGCGCGGCCCTGGTCATGTCGTGGAGCACGGCCGCCTCCTGCAGCGCGTCCTCGGCCGGATCGGGCGGCGGCAGTTTCAGCCGGCGGACCAGCACCGGCAGCGTCGTCCCGTGCAGCAGCAGTGTTCCCGCCACCACCACGAACGCGACCAGCACCAGCACGGCCCGCTGCGGGGTGTCCGCCGGCAGCACGAACGCCGCCGCGAGCGTGACGACGCCGCGCATCCCCGCCCAGGCGATCACGGCCGAGTACCGCCACGGCCAGGCGTGACGGCGGAACACCCGGCGCGCCAGGCCGATCCCCGCCATCCAGACGATCCGCGTGACGATGGTCGCGGCCAGCGTGGCGGCACAGATCAGGACCAGTTCCAGCGCGGTCAGCCCGCTGTCGCCGACCTCGGTCATGATCCGGCGGACCTGCAGCCCGATCAGCAGGAAGACGATGTTCTCCAGCAGGAACTGGATGGTCTGCCAGTTCAGCCTGCTGGCCAGCCGCGAGCGGCCCGAAAGCATGCTCGGCGCCTTGTGCCCGAGGATCAGCCCCGCGACGACCACGGAGATCACGCCGGAACCGTGGATCGCCTCGGCGGCCAGATAGGCGACGAACGGCACCACCAGCGAAAGCGCGGTGTCGGTGACCGGATCCTCGAGCCGGGTGCGGATCAGCGCCGCGAGCGCGCCGACGGCGAACCCGATCACCAGGCCACCGCCGGCGGCCAGCAGGAAATCGCCGCCGACCTGCAACAGGCTCACCGAACCCGCGATGGCCGCGATGGCGGTCCGCAAGGCGACCAGCGCGGCCGCGTCGTTGAACAGGCTTTCGCCCTCCAGCAGCCGGGTCAGCTTGCGCGGCATCCCGACCTTGCGGGCGACGGCGGTGGCCGCGACCGCGTCCGGCGGCGCGACCACCGCGCCGATCGCGAGCCCGGCGGCCAGCGGCAGACCGGGGATCACCAGCCACGCCACGACCCCGACCGCGGCCGTGGTGAAGATGACGAGCCCCACCGACAACAGCAGGATCGGCCCGCGGTTGCGGCGGAAGTCGATGAGCGACGTGCGGATCGCGGTGGCGTACAGCAGCGGGGGCAACAGGCCCAGCAGCACGACCTCCGGGTCCAGTTCGTACTCCGGGACGCCCGGCACGTACGAGGCGACGACCCCGACCGCGATCAGGCACAGCGGCGCCGACCAGTCGAGTTTCCGCGCCGCGGCGGTGACCAGGAGGACGGCCACCACCAGTGCCACGAGTTCTACCGCGATCTCCACGCCGCTCATCATCACCCGGGAGGCTCAGAGCGCGCGCACCGAGGCCCGGCTACCGCTCTTCGAAACGCACCAGATTGCCCGCCGGATCGCGGAAAGAGCAGTCGAAGGCGCCGTAGGACTGCCGGACCGGTTCCTGGACGACGTCGGCACCCGTCGCCTGGATCCGGTCGAAGGTGTCGATCAGGTCCGGGGTGGACAGGACGATGATCCCGTGGACGCCCTTGGCCATCAGTTCGGCGATCGTCGCGCGTTCCTCGTCGGTGAGCTCCTGATCGGCCGCGAGCGGCCGGAGCACGAGCGACGTCCCCGGCTGCCCCGGCGGGCCGACCGTGGCCTGGAGCGGGCCCTCGTCCCGCACTTCGAAGCCCAGGATGTCGCGGTAGAAGGAAACCGAAGCCTCGAGATCGTCTGCGGGAAGGTAGGACGCCTGAATCGAGAGGGTCATACGACTCAAGGTAGGTCGGCGCGCGGCGGCGTCGCTTCTCGATTCCTGATCGGTCGCATGACCTGTTTGACGACGCAGCCGGGCATGCCCCGGCCGTCTTCCGCGGCCTGCTTGCGGTACGCGCTCGGCGAGATGCCGACCAGTTCGGAGAACCGCGTGCTGAACGTGCCCAGCGACGAGAAACCGACGTCGAAGCAGACCTCGGTGACCGACATGTCCCCGCGCCGCAACAGCATCATGGCCCGCTCGATCCGGCGGGTCATCAGGTAGCTGTAGGGCGATTCGCCGTACGCGGCCCGGAACTCGCGGCTCAGATGCCCGGCGGAGACGTGCACGCCGCGCGCCAGGGCTTCGACGTCCAAGGGCTGCGCGTAGTCGCGATCGATCCGGTCGCGGACGCGGCGCAGCATCGCGAGATCCCGCAGGCGCGGGTCGGGTTTGCCGGTCACCCGGAAAGCGTAACCCACGCCGGACGCCGAAAGGCCCCCTTCGCCGGGCGGCGAAGGGGGCCTCTCAGGCGACTCCCGGACTAGAGCGTGATCTTGTCGACGTTGGGACCGCCGTTCGCCGTGGTGGCGACGGCCTTGATCTTGTTGACTCCCGCCGCCAGCGTCACCTTGACGGTTCTCGTCGTCCAGTTCGGCCAGGCCCCGGTGCCGCCGAAGCCGACGCCCGACGCGCTGATCGAGCCGTTGACGGAGAAGTCGAGCGGCCGGTTCGCCGTCGTGCCGTTGGCGTACCGGACGACGACGTCGTAGGTGCCCGCGGCGGGCACGTTCACCGTCCACTCGACCGAGCTGCCCGCCACGTTGTCGTAGTTGACGAACCCGGTGCCGGTGAACCCGGCGTGGTTGGACTCCACCGCGCCCTGGTCGATCGTGGCGTCCTCGGCCTGGTAATCGACCGGGTCGCCCGGGCCGGAGCCGTCGGCCGGGACGGTCTGCGTCCCGGTGTTCCAGCCCGTGACCCGCACCGAAGGCTTGGAGCCCTTGAGGTCGGCCGTGCGGTACTTCGCGGTCAGCGTGGTCGTTTCACCCGGCCAGAGGCTCACCGCGTTGTCGTTCCACTCCACCGGCAGCACCGGCTTGCCCGCGGCGTCCACGACCTTCGAGTCGACGTAGAACGCCGGGAGCTTGCCGCCCGAGGTGTTCTTCAGCGTCACGGTGGTCGTGGTGGTTCCGTCGGCGCCGGCGACCGACTTCGCCGTCGCGCTGACGGCGGACTGGCCGAGGTTCTTCAGCCCGGTCAGGTCGGCGTAGCCCGACTGGGGCGTGTAGTACCAGTCGCTGCCGCCCCAGTTCAGCGTGTCGGCCTTGGTGGAGAGCCAGTACACGTTGCGGCTGACCTCCTTGCCGGACGAGTCGGTGAGCACGAGCTTCGCGAGGTAGGTGCTCGACAGCCCGCTCACCGCCGGAACGGTGACCGCGGTGGCCTTGGCGCCCAGCGCGCCGACCGACAGCCCGGTCTTGGTGTTGCTGTACTTCTCGGTGCCGTCGAGGTTGTACAGCTTCGTGGTCGCCGTCAGCCCGCTCGCCGCGTTCGACGTCTGGTTGATCACCACGACCGACCGATTGTCGTGCGAGTACTGGATGTGCAGCGGCTCGTTGGCCTTCTTCGCCCCGTAGTAGGCGCCGTTCTGGTCCATGTAGGCGTCGAACAGCTGCCAGTGCAGCGAGGTCCACGGGCTGTTGAGCATCCAGTAGATCAACCCGGTCGACGGGTTGGTCGAGTCGGTGTAGTTGCGGGAGTGCGACTCGAATTCGGCGCGGACGTTCTCGTACTGCGCGAGCTGCGCCTTCCGCACGAAGTCGTTCAGGTCGGCGGGTGCGCCATAGCGCTTGGTGAGCGCGTTGCCGAACAGCTTGAGGTTCCCAAAGGTCTCCGACGACGAGCGGTGGTACTGCGCGGCCGACGGATCCTTCCACATCGTTTCCAGCTCAGCGGCCGACATCATCCGCTTCAACGTGTCCATCGTCGGGATGTCGACGCCCGCGCTGGTCTCGGAGTTGAAGCTCCACGCGCCGCCGCGCTCCTTTTGCGACTTGTCGTACCAGTAGACCGGCGGGACGTAGTCGTACGGACCGTTCATCTTCATCCCCGAAGCACCCGTGATCGGGGACGGCCGCTTCGACGCGGACGGGATGACCGGCGGCAGGAAGTCGGCGGCCTTCATCGCGTCGAGGTAACCCTGCTCGATCCGCTTGTCCGGCGCGAAGTCGGAGCCGATGTGGAACGAGATGACGCTCGGGTGGTCACGCAGGCGCTCGGCCTCGGAGAACATCGACGCCTTGGCGATCGGGTAGTCCGACTCGACCCACGGCTCGCCCTTCTCCTCGCCGTTGACCTGGCCTTCCCACTTGTCACAGCATTCCCAGCCGGGCATGGTCAGCACGCCGAGGTCGTCGGCGAGGTCGAAGAACTCGTCCGGCTCGATGTGGCCTTCCAGCCGGACGGTGTTGAGCCCGAGGTTCAGCACGTACTTGAGCTTGTCGGCCGCCGCGGTCTCGTTCCAGCGCAGGAACAGGTCCGGCGTGTAGCCGCCACCACGGATCAGCAGCGGTTTGCCGTTGACGCTGTACTGCCGCGCACCGCTGGAGTTCAGCGGCGCCTTGACGTCGCGGACACCGAACTTCGACTTCGAGGCGTCCGACGCCGTGCCGCCGACACTCGCGGTGAGCTCGAGTTCGTACCGGTGCTGTCCGCCCATTCCGGCGGGCCACCACAGGTTGGGCTTGTCGAGACCGACGATGGGGAAGGTGACGGTCTTGCGCTCCTTCGCGGCCAGCGAGACGGTCTGGCTGACCGGCTTGCCCGCGACCGTGCCGGCCACGGTGGTCTGCACCGCGCCCGCCGAGTCGTTGCGGACGTCGGCCTTCACCGTGAGATCGGCGTGGTCGAGCGACGAGTTCAGCTTCTGGACGACGTGGGCGCTGCGCAGCGCGACCGGGCCGCCGCGCCGGACGAGGACGTCGCGCACGATGCCCATATTCTGGTCCGGCGGGGTCTGTGCCCAGTCGATCCAGCCCATCGAGAGGTCGTTGTTGGGGTCGTTGGGGTAGACCTTGAACGCGACGCTGTTGACGCCCTGGCGCACGTGCTCGGTGATGTCCAGGTCGTGGCGGGTGTAGGCGCCGTTGACCTGGTCCTTCGTCGCGATCCGGGTGCCGTTGACCCAGACGTCGGCCTTGGAGAGCACGCCGCTGAAGTCGAGGTACGTGCGCTTCGAGGTGTCCTCGACGTTCAGGTCCGTGCGGTACCACCACGGCACCGAGAACTGCGCGGTCGGGACGTTCTTCATGTTCGTCGAATAGAACGGGTCGGCGTACTTGCCGTTCTGCAGCAGTCCGGCGTAGACCGTCGAACGCGACGACACCGGGTACCAGCCGGCGGTGGGGAAGCCCGGCTTCGACACCGCCGAATCATCGCTGACCTGCGCCGAAGACTGGATCACGAAGCCGGGGATCGGGGTGGCGTTGCCGGCGGTCAGCGGGACGGCCACCTCCGCGCCGGTGGCGACGGGAGCGGTGGTCACCCCGCAGACCGCGGCGGCCAGCGCGGTGACGGTCAAAGCCAGTAACGGGATCCGGGTTCTCTTCTGCCGAAAACTCACGAGCGCGCCTCCTCGGGCACACGGCGGCGGACCTGGGCGGAAATCGTTAAGAAAGTTCCCTAACAATGTTGGGGGAGATAGTAGCCGTCACTTCGCGCGGGGAACAGACCCTTGCACCGGGTTCGTCAGCGGTGGAAGCTCCGGCGGAGAACGGCCGCGCGCAGGCAGAGCAGGAGCGGCAGGGACGCGTCGTCACGCAGCCTCGGCGGCAGCGAGGGCGCGTCGGCCAGGTCGGCGCCGCCGGAAAGATCCTCGCCGAGCGCGGCGAGGTCGACGTCGAGCATGGTCGTGCCCGCGCTGTACAGCTTCTCGGCGCCGCGCGTACGACGCGTCAGCAGGGTGGCGCTGTCCACGGACAGTTCGGTGATCCCCAGGAACTCCGGTTTCGCGCCGCGTTCCATCCAGCGCGCGAACCCGGTCAGCCTGGTGGAGGTGATCTCGCCGGGCAGGAGGCCGGTCTCCTCGCGAAGTTCCCGCTCCATCCCGGCGATCACCGCGGTGTGCAGCATCCGGCGGCGTCCACCGTCGGGGGTGTCGAGATCCTGGGGTTCCAGCGAGCCGCTGCCCGACGGCGCGAGCAGCAGCGCGCTCGCGGAGTTCCGGCCGGACTGGCGCACCACGACCAGCTTGCCGTCGGAGGTGAACGCGATGGTCGAGACACCGACCAGATCGGCCAGTTCGCTGCTCGCCAGCGTGCGGAGGCTGCCCGACGAGTCGGCCAGTTCCTCGCGGCGGAGGTCGTACTCCTCGCCGGTGTCGGTCTTGGTGATCCGCAGGGTCGACAGTTCGTTGGAGCACACGGCGTCGAAGAACCGCGCTCGATGCAGCCGGATCGGGGCGGGCGTGGCGCCCGCGGCGGGAAGCGGTTCGCCGCGCATGCCGACGATGGCGCCGTTGAACAGCAGGCGACCCTTCGCGCGCAAGGGAAGGACGTGCGGCGCCGTCGCCTTGAGCTTGGGCGGCAGTCGGTACGGCTCCTCGGCGACGGCGATCCGGAAGTTCCCCGCTGTCAGTGCTTCGTCGATCACATCGCTGACCAGCGCCGTTCCCCGCGCCGGTACGGAGAGGTAGGCCGCTCCCGGGTAGGCGGGCGGGGGCGGAAGTTCGGCGATGGGGAAGGGGGCGGCGATCGCGCTGAACTCGTACCCGGCCCAGCGTGCCCGAAGCAGCCGGAGATCCCGCACGAACGTGGTGGTGCCCAAAGCCAAGGCCAGCACGGAAAGCGCGATGCCGAAGGCGCTGGGCAGGATCGTCGCCACCCCGAGGACGACGCCGACCCCGGACGCCGCGACGGGCCACTCGCGTGCGGCCGAGTAGGCGAAGTGGTCGGCCTTCGCCCTCGCCCGGCGGGTCAGTTTTCCCATCGCCACCTTGTTTATCACGGGAAGGTTGGGCGAAGTGGAGCTTTAGCGGACAGGCGCCTCGTAGAGCCATTGCCCGTCGACACGGACGAAGTGACTGTTCTCGTGCATGCTGTCCGCCCGGCGATCCTGGCGGTAGTGGGCCCGGAACTCCACGGTGCCCTCGTTCTCCAGCAGTCCGCCGCCGGTCTTGCCGAGGATCTCCAGGAACGTCCAGCGCTGCCCCGGGTCGAGTTCGAGATCGGCGGGCCGCGTCTTCGGATGCCACGTCTTCGTGAGGTACGCGGTGTCGCCGACGGCGAACGCGCTGAACCGCGACCGCATCAGGAGTTCGGCGGTCGGCGCGGTCGCGTCGCCCCGGTGGAAGCGGCCGCAGCAAACGCCGTAGGGCTCGCCAAGACCGCAGGGGCAACGGGAATCGTCGGTGATCACAGGCACGCCGCCGATTGTGTCATCGTGCCGTCGCGATGCTTTCGAGGTCTCGGGCCTGCTTGAGCCACCCGGTGAACAGGTCGGCGTCGATGTCGCCGACCGAGCGCAGCTTGACGTGCGCCATCTCCCGCGCGCTCGGCTCCAGCCTGCCGGACTCGTCGTCGACGAGCTGCCCCTTCCAGAGCGCGAAAGTGACGTACGACGAGTACGCCTTCATCAGGCAGACGAGGTTCTTGCCGACCGCTTCGCCGACGCTCCAGGTGGGGGAGGCGTGGTACATCGCCTCGATGGAGCCCGGCATCGCGGCGTTGACGATCGGCCGCAACGCGACGGCGACTTCACGCAGGTTCTCGGGCAGAGCGGCGAGGTAGTCGTCGACGTTCGCGAACTTGGCCATGACTGGATCCCTTCGGTCGGTGTGCTGCGCTCAGCAAACCGTCCGAAGGGTGAAGTTGTCAAGACAAAAAAATTAGTCGGTGGGTTTGAACGTCTGACCTCGTGTTTCCAGGGCTTCGCGGATGATGCGGAGCGCTTTGGGACCGACGCCGTGCAGGCTCGCGAGCTCGGCTTCGGTGGCGCGGGTGAAGTGCTCCAGCCGGGTGTAGCCGGCGCCGGTGAAGGCGCGCGTCGCCGGTTTGCCGATGCCGGACGGCAGGTCGGTTTGTTCGTCCATGGGTCCTCTTCGGTCAGTGGCCGGTCCTGGGCGCCTCCATTGTGGATCGCCGGTGGCGGGTCAGGGCGCGGGGAACTCGACGGCGACTTCGACCGCGGTCTCCAGCGTCGTTTCGCTCGGCCGCCCGGTGGCGGGGGCTGCTTCGGCGATCACGACGAGCTTCTTGGCCAGTCGGGAGTCGTAGTTCTCGCCGGTGAATCGGCTACCGGGCGGAGCTTCGCCGAAGAGGAGGACGTTGCCGGTGCCGTCCTTGTCGATGAGCCGCTTCAGGTCACTCGCCTCGCCCGCCTTCGGCATCTTCACCCACGCGACGGAGACGTCGATGGTGTTGCCGGCGCCGTCGTCGACGGTGACCAGCATGCGGTCGAGATCGACGCAAGGGTGGCGCAGGAAGAAACGCTGGACCTCGCCGAAGGAATGCGGTCCGCATTTGAGTTCCCGTTTGGCTTGCTTTTTGAGCCCGCGCCAGCCCAGGCGTTGCCATGCTTCGGAATGGCGACCCTTTTGTGCGGACTTCTTGCTGGAGCTTTTGCCTTTGAGGGCTTGGCTCGCGGCGGAATCGAGGGAGGTGGCGGCGCCTCCGCCGATGCCGATGCTTGCGCCGCCGACGGCCAATGCGCCTCCGGTGACCACGGCCGCCGCCGCGATGGCCGCACCTTTTTTCGGTTTGTCGTCACCGAACGGGCGCGGTTTGCCGTTTATCGTTCTGACCATGCGTTCCGTCCCCTCCCAAGTCCGGAACGGACGATCTTGCTCTGGGTGTCGCGGCAGGAACGAGGACTTCCGTGTGAATACGCCCGAATGGCGCAGTAGATCTTCGCGAACCCGCCGGTGGTGAACAGTTCCAGCTCAGACGGCTTGTGTCGCGCACATCTTGATAACGCTGCAGCCAGTGAGCGAGCCAGGCTCGTAGGGCGCTCGCGTCGACTATGAAGGCGGCTACGGGAGCTGCGGGCATGACGAGGGGCCCGTCGCCTGGGTGGCTGGCGGGCTCCTCGGGTTCAGACGTGGTGCAGGGTGTTACGCCGGGGTTTTCGGAGCGGATCTCGGTATTGGGGTGGGATGAATTCCGGTAGGCCGTCGGCCGCCATGCGTACTTCCCAGTCACCGTGGTGAATCAGCCGGTGGTGGAAGCCACAGAGCAACACGAGATTCCGAAGATCCGTCGGCCCGCCGTCTGCCCAATGCTCAATATGATGAGCGTGGCAATTCTTCGGCTTCCGATGACAGCCCGGGAATGCGCAACCGCCGTCTCGGATGTTGAGTGCGCGTCGCTGTCCTGGGGTGACGAACCGTCTCAGGCGTCCCATGTCCAGTGGTTCCCCCGAGGCGCTCATCACGACCGGCAGCATGAGGCAGTCGCAGGCGGCGAGCCGGGCTTCCCGTGCCGTCATGGTCCCCACGAAGTCGAGACACGCGGTGCCGAGGCCGGACTTCAGTTCCTCAAGCCCGACGGTGACATGCACCAAGGTGCGGTAGCCGCTGGTGCCCGGTTGGTCGGGGCAGGCGATGGCCAGGTCGAGGAGTTCGGCCCAGGCATCTCCCATGCGCTCGCACTTCATCCGCAGATCCGCCTGCCCGAACTCATCCACCGACCGCGGCTGCGCGTGCGCCTCCAACGCGGCGGCGGTCCGGGCGCCGGTCTCGTCATCGAGAAGGCCGGTGAGTTTCCAGAAGCCGTCTTTGCGCCGTTCCAGGGTGATCTCGCGGCGTGGTTCCTTGGGTTCGGGGTCTTTGGGTTCCTTGCCGTCGGGGTTCAGCAAGCCTTGCAGGTTCGCCTCAGCCTTGGCGAGCTGGCGGGGACCGGCAGCCGGGGCAAGATTCGCCAGGATCTGCTCCGCACCAGCCCGCTCCTCAGCCGAAATCTCGGCCGGAAGGTTCTTCAGGATCTCCAGGATCTGATCGATCCGCTCGTCCCCGACCAGCCCCTGAGCGGCGACCGCAGCAGTCGCGGGAGCGAGAGGCGGAACTTCCGTGCCGTCCAACGCGCGGGTGGGGTTCAAGGCGATGGCGCGCTTCACGATCGGGCCCGCCTCACCCCGTGACAGCCCCGCGATCTCGGCGAGCCAGCTGGCCGTGCTGCCATGCCCGTACAAGTCTTTGGCGCCCCGAGACTCGATCTCCGCCAGGAACCGCCCCAGACAGGCGGTCGCGATCCGGATCACCTGCAACGACTGCTGCACGCCATGGGCAAGCTCCAGCTTGCCGGCGCGCCACAGCTCCTGCGGCAACTCGGGAAGGAAGGTCTCGGACACTCCTTCATAATACACCGATAATCGAACACGTGTTCGTAATTTTAGGCAACAAGCAAAATCGCACCGACAACACCGAAGAGTGAAACGGCCGCCGACCCCCAATCGCTCTGTGGAGGCAACCCTCGCATTTAGTCGACTAAATGCGGACATCGAGCAAAGCGAGTAGTCGAACGAGCGCGAACAGCAGTCGCCTAACATTCACATCATGACGACAGGCACCACGGCAACAGGCACCACGACCACAGTGGAACTGACCCGCTTCAAGGTCCCCGCCGACCGCGCGGACGAACTCCTCCAGGCCCGCCCCGCGATGATCGCCGACTTCCGGGCCGACAGGGAGGGCTTCCTCGACGCCCAGCTGATCCGGGTCGACGACGAGACCTGGCTCGACGTCGTGTGGTGGCGTTCCTCCGAGGACTTCGCGGCGTCCAGGGAGAAGGGCGCGAACCTGCCCGGGATCAAGGCCTTCTTCGCGCCGATCGCCGAGCTGGTCTCCGCCGAGGAGGGTGTCACGAGCGACCACATTCCGGGACGGGAAATATCGCCGACGACAGTCCGTTGACCAGGGGGAACGAGCAAGGTCACGGAAGGGATCGGCGATGAGCACAGACACGTTCACCCGGGACTGGCAGGACTGGAAGACCCAGCGCGAGCGCGATCTCGCCGATCCGCTCGGCTGGCTCGCCCTGGTCTCGCTCGATTGGCTGGAGGACAAGCCGCGCGCGTACGAGGGGCTGCCCGGGTTGTGGTGGCAGGACGCCGACGCGGCGTACCTCGACCCGCAGGGCGCGGACCTCTCGCACGACGGCGAACGCATCACCGGTGTCCGTCGCTTCGAGCTGGTCAACAGCGGTGCGACCACTCGGGTCGTTGCCGGTGACATCGAGATCGAGGTCGCGCGTCGTGGCGGATATCTGATCCGGACGCACGACCCGAAGGCGCCGGTGCTCAACGCTTTCCGCGGTGTCCCGGCGTACGAGCCCGACGCGGCCTGGGTGCTCTCCGGAACCTTCGAGCCCTTCGGCGAACCGCGGCCGACGACGGTCGGAGCGGTCGTCGAAGGGCTCAGTCACGTCTACGTCTCCCCGGGCATCGTGCGTTTCGAGCACGACGGCGCGGAGCACACGCTCACCGCGTTCAACGGCAAGAAGGACGGCCTGCTCATCCTGTTCACCGACGCCACGAGCGGTGTCACCACCTACGCGGCGAACCGGTCGCTCGCGGTACCCGAGCCCGCCGAGGACGGGTCGGTCGTCCTCGACTTCACCCGCGCGACGAATCTGCCGTGCGCGTTCACCGATTTCGCCACCTGCCCGTTGCCGCCGGCGGGCAACGATCTGCCGTTCGCGGTGGAAGCGGGGGAGAAGCTGCCCTACGAACGCTCACACTGAACCGTCGCGAGCGCCGTCATCGCCTCCTGTTCGTGCTGAGCCAGCTCGGACAGGACGGCGGACGCGTCGTTCAGCGGTCGGACGTCGCCGGTTTCCCCTGCCTGTGTGAACAAGCGCGCGACTTCGGTCCACAGTGGAACGATCTCGCGGTACTTCTCATACGCGCTGAGGAGACCGGCGTCGTCGACGAGGGTCGTGCACTCTTCGAGGAAGTCGCGGTAGATCCGCCGGAAGAGCGCGCCGCCGGTGCCCGCCCGTTCCATCAGGATCGCGGCCTGCGGCAGGTCGCGGGCCGGATCGTCGCTGCGGTCCAGCCAGTTCCGCACCTGGACGGCGGCCTTGCCGATGCCGCGATACCCGAGGTTCGCGATGGGCGGGTTGAGGAATTCCGCCGCGTTCGCCCGCACCGCGGCCCGGATGGCATCCGGAAGCGGCCTGACAGGCGCCTCCGCGGCGATGGTGAACGAACGGTTCTTCGCGGTCATCGGGCCCTTCTCCGCGCGAGCGCGTTCCAGGCTCTCCAAAGATGTCGAGCCCGATCCACCCTGTTGGGCCGTGTCGACGACGAAGGCTCGCTCGTCGTCATAGCCGTACAAGGCGACGAAGTGCCCTCCAAAGTGGACCTTCGAGGTGAAGTACTCCAAGTGGTACGAGTCGAGCTGCAGGCCGACAGGCACCCCGCCGTCGATCTGCTCGGCCACGTTCCGCCAAGCCGTGCGCATCGACGACGTTTCCTTGACCCGCAAGGCCAACCCGAGCCGGTCGGTCAGCTTCCGCGTGATCTCGACGGGTTTGGCACGCCCGCCGAGGAAAGGGAACGGCAGATTCTTTCCGTCCCAGTAAATGAAGCCCAGGCCTTCGCCGAGTCCGAACAGCATCGGCTCGGAAAGCTCGACCCCGGCGTGCCGCAGGAGGACGTCGAGTGTGCTGGTCTCGCAGTGCTCCCCGCCCGTGGTCTTGATTCCGTCGAGGATCACGAGGCCACCGGCCAGGCGATCTCGGTGCGGTACGCCTCGGGTGCGACCGACGGTCCGGGTGCCACCAGGTACAACTCCTCGGCGGGCCCCGCGGGGACGCGATCGCGTTCGGCGAGCCAGCGGCCGAGTGATCGGTACGCGGTCTCGACGTCTTCGTAGCCACCCTCGTGAATCGTCGCCACGAGCAGGCCACCGGGAAGCTCGGCGGCGCCGATGTCGCGGTCGTCCCGCACCGGCCCGTCCACGGGTACGAACAGTTCGATCGTCAACTCGTCGGGATCGGCGGCGAGGTAACGGGTTCCGGGCGGCCCGGCCGGCCTGACCCCCTGAGCGTCGAGCGCCGCGAACAGCCGTGTGTACGCGGGGCCGATCAGCTCCGCCAGGCCGTTCAGCGGAGTCCGGATCGACAGACGGGCGATCTGCTGCGGTGCGCGCACGCGTTCGTAGACGTGCAGCCACCGCGTCGGTCCGGCGAGCACGGAGTCGAGTTCGTCGCTGATAGCCGCGAGCTCCGCCGCCCGCGCCGCCACCCGGTCGTGATGCCGTTTGATCGCGGCCCGCACCTCGTGCGGGTCGCCCGCGTCCAGGATCTCGGCGATCTCCGCCAGCGGCACCTCCAGCTCCCGAAGCCGCCGGATCAGACCCGCGCGGGCGAACTGGTCGAGCGAATACCGGCGGTATCCGGTGGCGGGATCGATGACGGCGGGCACCAGCAGCCCGATCCGGTCGTAGTTCCGCAGCGCGCGGACCGACAGCCTGGTGGCGTGCGCGAACACGCCGATCGGCATCAAGGTCGTCATGGGACCAGCCTGAACCCTCTCCCGGGGAGAGGGTCAAGCCGGTACCTCACCCCAGTGACAGCCGATCGAGATCCGGGGCGGACGCGTGGTCGTTGCCCAGCTCGATCGTGTTCGCCCCCGTCTTCAGATCGACCGGCAAGGACGTCGTGAGCTGGGTGTTGTTGCCGGCGCCGTCGACCTTGACCTCGATCGGCGCGCCGCCGTTGACCGTGACGAAGTACGAGCGCGGCCCGTTGACGGTGAAGTCGAGGTAGAGGGTGTAGCGCCTGGTCTCGGGCACGGTGACGCCGTCGAAGCGCACGGACGAGCCCGGGTCGCCGCCGATGTTGCGCACCTTCTGGCCACCCGAGCACACGCCGCAGTTCGTGACGCCCGCGTCGCCGACGTCGTTCGCCGAGTCTTCGGCCTCGCGCATGAAGACCCGATCCGCCGGACGTGGGCTCACCCGGACCGGTTTGCTCACCGATTTCGCCCGTCCGAGCAGGTCGAACGACGCGGTGACCGGGATGTCGGCCTCGGTGACACCTTCGGGGGAGACGAGCGTCCAGGAGGCTTCCAGCTCGTCTCCGACGCGCATGGACTCCGCCGTCGCCGGAGCGCCCCGTAAGGTCCAGCCCGCCGGGACGACCGGTGCCAGGGAGACCTTCCCGATCGCGTCGTCGGCGTCGAGCCGCAGCTTCGCGGTCACCCGCAAGGATTGCTGCCCTGGCGAGAGCCATTGGATGCCACCGGGTTCGACGGTCAGAGTCGTCTTCGGCGTGTACGACGACGGCGGCAGGGGAGCGATCGCGATCCGGTCGAGGCCAGGCCCCGACCGTGCGTTGCTGAACACCTTGACCGTGTTGGCGCCGGCGTTCAGTGCGACGGGGATCGCCGTCGACGCCACGACTCCCGGCGTTCCGCCGCCGATCGCGGTCTCGACGGGGGCACCGCCGTTGACGCTCACCGCCACGGACGTCGCGGGCCCGCCCGTGGTGTCGAGCTGAAGCCGGTGACTTCCGGCTTCAGCGGCCATCACGTCCGGATAGGTGACCGAGCTGCGCGGGCCGCCACCGAGGCCGGTGACCTGGAACGATCCGGAGCAGGACGAGCAGTGGCCCAGGTGGGCACGGCCGTCGTGGTCGTTGCGGAAGGCCTCGGCCTCGAGCGGAACCTGCGCGCCCGATCCCGAACTCGGGTAGCCGTACGCCACCTTGATCTCGTCGATGGCCAGCTGCCGGTAGAACGGTTTCGCCTGCGGTCCCGACCAGGTGTTCAGCACCTCGAGTTTGATGAACCGGGTCTGCCGTTCGCCGAAGTCGATGAACTGCACGCCGCGGGCGCTCGGCATCGCGCCGGTGCGGACCGGCTCACCCCAGTTCCGTCCGTCGTCGCTGACGTAGAGGCGATAGTCCTGGATCCGGGCCGAGTCCTCCGGCCTGCCGAACGATTCGCGCGCGTGGGTCGGCGACATCTCGCGCTGATTCACCGCGAGGTAGGCCGCGGTCCGCCGCCTGCCGAGGTCCAAGGTCACCGAGACCGGCTGCTTGCCGTCGGCGTCCCAGTAGTTCTCGAAGCTCCCGTCGACGAGGTTCGACGCCGGATGCCCGGCGCGCGCGGACGACGCGGTCGCCTTGATCGTGCGGGAGTCGTGGAAGTACCGCTGCCCGGTCGTCTCCACCTTGAACACCGTGTCGTAGGTGTCCCAGTCCTTGATGTCCACAATGGTCAGATGACCGCCGGATTGGCTGAACCGCAGCTGCTTCCCGGTGCGCACGTCGGACACCCTGGTCACTTTGTAGCCGTTGTCGCGCAAGCGGAGCAGGTCGGTACGAGGCCGGGTGACGACGTGGAGGTACTGCGTTCCGGCACCGGGCTCGACGGTGATGACGCCGTGCGCGCCGTCGTTCCAGAACCCGGGTTGCATCCCTCCGTACATGTAGCCGCCGCCCTCTTTGCCCTGCAGGGAGGACTTGATCGGCGGCACCCAGCTCGCCATGAAGTTGTTGTACGCCTCTTGCTGAGGCGGGAACTTCCCGTTCACCATCGGGGTTTCGGCCATCAGCGACTTCATCGACGAACCCGCGTTGGTGATGTAGCGCCCGGTGGACAGCCGGAAGTCGACGGCCTGATCGGTGCCGTCGTACCACCAGCCACCGTTGGTCGGCAGTTTGTAGTCGGCTTCGGTGAGCCTGGGCATCGGGGTGAACGCGGCCTGCGGATAGTCGTACGGCGGCGTGATGCCCGTCTTCTGTTCGTTGCTGACCGTGTCCATGATCGGGGTGTCCTCGTTGTTGTTGCTCAGCAACCAGGACGGGCGCTTCTCGCGGATCTGTTCGTAGAGCTTGTTCTTTTCCCAGTACTCGTTGTCGTTGTCGATCCAGAACCCGGCGAGATCGGCGTAGCGGTCCATGACCTCGTGGAAGAGGTCGTAGCTGTACTCGCCGAAGCCCGGGCGGGTGGTGAGGTCGACCTGCTTGCCCTTGTAGGCGGAGTACGCGGCGGAATCCAATGACTCGACACCGGTCTCCTTGTGCCACTGCGGATCGTCGGTCATGTAGAGGATCGTCCGGACGCCCTTCGCGTTGCCTGCCTTGACGAGTTCGCCGAGGAGGTCGCGACGGGTGGAGCAGCTGCCCGGGATCGCCGACGGCCATGGCCGCGCGTAGCCCAGCCTGCTGTGGAAGGTGGCCAGCACGATGTAGGAGGCGCCGAGCTTGCGGGCTTCGTCCACCCAGTAGTCGGCGCTCCAGCCGCCGTCGGTGACCGCGCGTTCCCAAGCGGCGCAGTCGGTCTGGCGTGGCGCGGTGAACATGCCCCAGTGGAGGAAGAGTCCGGCGGTGGCCTCGCGCAGCCACTTCTGGCGGGGATGATGCACTTCCGCGCTCGCCGCGGTCGTGGTGAGCAGGCTCGCCAGCAGGGTGAGGACCAAAGCGAGCCAGGCAGTGCGGTGAACTCTCATGACCATCCGCTCTCATCCAGGGCATGGTTACCGAGAGATCCGATGATTGCGCCAGAAAACGCGGTGGTCAAGCCCCGATGAGCGGGACACTGGTGAAGTCATCCGAGGTATTTCGTGGGCAAGGCCCTCTCGTCTGCAGTTACGAGAGGGCCTTGCCCGGTCTTGATTCAGATGTTGAAACCCGGATGGGTCGCGAAGGCGTTGTCGATCACGAGGTTCCCGCGCTGGCGGGCCCGTTCACGCAACGCCGACGTCGTGCGGGCGCCCTGGGCGTAGAACCACCACAGGTAGAGCGCGCCGTACATCCAGGCGCCCTCGTAACCCCAGGTGGAGTCGGCGCCGCTCTTGCCGGCGCCGAACACCGAACCCGCCGGGAAGTTCGCGTTGTGCGGCTTCCCGCCCTGATGGCGCGATTCGTGGATCAGCGTCTCGGCGCGGCCGGGAACGTCCTTGGAATACCAGAAACCCAGGTACAACTCGATCCGGTCGTCGACGAACGCCCCTTTGAACGAGCGTGCGATGGCGCTGCCGTCGCCGCAAAGCGAGCGGAGGTCGTCGCAGTTGTCGCGGACGTAGCGGCGCGCCCAGTTCAGCATCGCGCCGGAATAGGCGTCGTTCTGGTAGTCCTGTGCCGAATAGGTCAGGAGGTAGCACGCGTTGAACGTCCGGGCCAGCGGCTTGTCGGTGTTGCACGCGTCTTCCCAGCCGAAGCCGTCGTCCCAGTAGTCCTTGTTGCCCGCGAAACCGTAGGTGTTCCAGAAATAGTCGATGTAGGTCTGATTGCAGATCGAGGCGCCGTAGAAATTGTCCCCGGTCACGTTCTTGTCCGGCACGGTGTAGCTGCAAGTGGCCATCGGAGATCACCTGTCTGTAGAAGGAATTCGTTCTGGTTCAGGAGCGCGGAGGCTCGGGCGGTGGCACGTCGTTGGTCCGCGAGTCCTTCACGTACCGGCCGCCGACGGCCTGCGGGACACCGCGGACGTCGACCCGCCGGATGTTCAGCAGCCGCTCGTCCTCGGTGCCGCTGAGCTCCTCGCGCACCCGCGCGGTGAGTTCGGTGTCCCCGGTCTCGGCGATGGCCTGGACCGCCGCGCGCCGCACCGTGAACACCTCGTGCCGGACCTGCCGCAGCAGCAGTTCCTTCGCCGCGCTGTCTCCGGCGGATGCCAAGCGCGCCAACGCTTCCACGGCGGTGGTGCGGATGATCACCTCTTCGCCGACCGTGCTGATCCCGTGTGCGGGGTCGTCGGAACGCTCCGGCGGGATCGGCTGGCGCAGCACGTTTTCGAGCGCCGGGACGGCGGCGGCGTGCCGGAGATCGGTGAGCAACTGGACCAGGCCCCAACGCTCGAGGTACTGCTCCTCGGACAGCGCGTCGTACTGCGCGCCGAGCGCCGGGACGACGTCGTCCGCACGCTCGCGAAGCCGGTCGAGGCTTCGCTGGTAATTGCGCTCGGCGTCCTCGCCGGACGCGGCCATGGTTTCGGCGGCCTGGGTGACCAGTTCGCCGATTTCGCTGTTCGAGAAGCTTCCCAGGCCCGAACTGCCAGGGCCCGCTTCGAGGTTGTCGCCACCCGGGCCCAAGGACGGGGTGTCGGGATTGCGTGGGGTCGGCATGAGGTTCTCCTTCGCAGCGGCGGTGATGCTGACGGAAGGAAGGAACGCGATCCCCGGCGGCAGATACCTGGTTTGCCGAAAAATCGCCCGTTGGGGCAGATCGGGATTTTCACCGCGGGAATCCGAAAAGGATTTTGCTCACCAAAAATGCGGCGGCAGGCGAAAAGCCTTCACGGATTCCCGCTCGTGATCAATGCCGGACGTCGATGACGACGCGGTTCGGAGAGGTCAGCGTGAACACGGTGACCGCGGTCCTCGACCGGACGCCGAGACCGATGGACAAGGTGCCTTCGTAGTCGCCGGTGACCGCGACCGCCATGACGTTGCGCAGATTCCGGGTCCGGAACTTCTGCGGGCCGGGATAGGTGGGATTCCCGGCGTCGTCGTGCGCGGCGGCCGGGGTCGCGGTGACCGCGATGAAGAATTCCCCGGTCAGCCAGACGATCTCGCCCGAGCCGTCGGCGATCAACTCGTCGACGAGGTCGTACCGGACGGCGGGTGCCGGGCCTGCGGTCAGGTCGAGCACGACCCGGTCGAACCCGGTGTTCTGGCCGGTGCGGATCCCCGTCATCGTGGGGATCGCCTGTGCCGCGACGGAAGCGGGCGCGGCCGCGGCGATGGTGCCGGTCAGCATGAGGGAGGTGGCGGCGAGCGCTCCGAGCGCGCGCCGGAGGTTGATGGTCATGGTGATGACCTCCTGCCGGAGAGCTGATTCCGGAAAGACGCCTGGATCGCCGGGGCGGTTGGCGTTCTTGGCCTTATCGTTACTGATCGCCGTATAGTCGTCGAGCGATCTCGAAGTCGGCGGGGAAATGGTTTTTCACTCGCTCCGCAAGGAGATTGAGATAACGGAGATCGCTTTTCGCGGAGGCGATGAGATGCGTGAATCTCCGGTCGTCCTCCCGGTAGCCGTCCTCCTGAGAACCGAAGACACACTGCACGTCGGTGGTGCGTCCGCCCCAGCAAAGCGCGCCGAGAAGGTACTGCTCCACAACGAGGTTGTAGTCCTCGAGTGGCGCGAGCCGTTGCCAGGCCGCCTGATTCTCGGCCGACTCCACCATGCGGACGGCGAGGTCGGCGTAGTGGCGGAGGAGAGGAACCGCCGTGCCGCCGACGATTCCGGTGCACAGCGCGGCTTCCCCGGTGTAGTCGCGGAATTCCTCCGGCAGGAAGCCGCCCGTGCTCCGGATCGCCGCGGCGACGGCCGTCGGCCGGTAGTAGCCGGCATCGGAAGCCGGTGCGTGCTCGGGATTCTGCGCGACGATCTCCCCGTCGAGCCCGTCCGCGGGGAAACCCGGCCAGAGGAACACGTCGTTGTCGAGGTGCAGGAACGGTTCGCGCTGCTCCCGGTACGCGTGCAGCTTCCCGAGCGCCCACCAGGACGGGTCCTGCCCGGCGAGTCCGTTCAACGACAGGGAAACGTCGTCGAAGGGCAGCCGCAACCGGGCGACGAGCAGTTCGTATCCCCAGTCGTCGGTCACCAACGCGGTCGTGGGGAAGAGGCGGGCCGCGAGGCGGAACGACAGGATCCACGACAGCGCGTGGAAGAAGTCGCTGGGCCAATGTCTCCCATGTCGTCGCCGGTACGGAGTACTCCAAAACGACCAGACCGCCCGGCGGATCGGGTGCGAGGCCCTGTCACCCGGACGGACCACGCGGACCGGCGGGGGACGCCAGCCCGGCTCGATGACCTCGCCGTATCCGGTGTGCCGGGGAATCCCGGGCGCGAGCAGACGGCCGCCGATGGCGACCGCTGTGCCGGGGTCGTATCCGTAGTACGGCATCGCGGAGTGGTTCGGGCCGGGGAGGTCGAACGTTACGGCCGGCGACGGAAACCGCTGAGGTAGAGCACGGCGACCACGGTTGTCGTGCCGAGAGTCGTCACGACAAAGGATCCGGTGACCAGATAGAGACCGCCCACGCCGGCAAGTGAAGCTTTGATCAGCTTCACGATTCCTTCGTGCTCGTTGCCCGAGGCATTCTTGGCCATTTGTCGAACCCTCCGCGTGTGGTGTACTAGTACACCGTAGGGCGCGACGACCGGTGAAACCTTCGCCGGTTCTGATCTTTCACGGTCAGGAGGAGTTTCTTGTCGTCGAGGGTGGGCTCTCTGATCGCCGGCCGTTGTCCTGCCGCGTCGCGAATTGTCGATCATCGCCGTGATTCATGGAGGGCGTAGTGACAATCCAGCTGGAGGGGGAGTGTCTTGACGGCACGCGTCCGGTCGCCGTGGTCGAGGCCGCGCTGCGCTGGCTCGCGGTCCGTAAGGACGGCCGACCGCTCAGGTTCCTGCGTTACGCGATCGAGGACCCGGCGAGTGAGTCGGCCGCCGTCCTCGGTTGTCTCGTCCGGCCGACGGCGTCGATGACCACGGCTGCCCCGGAAATGCGGGCACTCGCGGTCTGGGGATTGATCCTCGACGAGGTCGCGAGGATCGGATCGACCGCCGAGTCCCGGCGCCGCAACACTTTGAGTGCCGCGTTCCGGATCGGGGAGCGTGAGTGGAAGTCGACCCTGGATGACCGCTTCGGTCAATTGAGGGACCTGCGCGGTGTCTTCGGGGATCCGCCGCCGACCACGACGACGCCGATGCACAAGGCCTGGCGGCGGGCGGTGAGCGACAAGCTCGCTCCTTGTCTGGCAACGAATCTCGCGATACTCGCGGTCGATGGCGAAGCCTGGCGGCCTTATGTGGAGATAGCCCGGGCCGCCTCGTCGGAACCCCGATCAGCCGGTAGCCGGACGCCCTCGGGTGGGGCGCAACCTGTGTTCCTGGAACGCCTGCTGGTGGCCGTGGAAATGCGACGGCGGACGGCCCATCGCCGGCTGACGGTGAGAAACATCGTCGCTCGCGAGGATGGAGTTGGGGGCTATATGGCGCGGGCTCTGACAGGGTGGACCGACGATCTGGCGCCCATTCCCGTCAAAGCGATCTTCGGTTGCCATGTCGAGACTTCACCGGGTGTCCAGCCGGGCGATCCGACGATCGTGGACCTTCGTTTTCCGAGACCACTGCGCAAAGGGGAGCGGCACGAGTTCATCTCGCTCGCTTGTGAAGAGGACCCGGACGAAGAGCGGTATTGGATCAATGTCGACGTCGACCATCATGGGATCGCGCCGGGCGTCGTCGATGGAGAGGGCAAGGTGACAGGTGGTCTGAGCATCAGCATCACGTTCGACGACTGTGTTCCGGAGGCCTGTTGGTGGTATGCGGAGCAGACCGACTACGAGCGTCTGGTCCGGCCTCCTGCCGGTGATCGGCGTCTGCTCGAGATTCGGCGAGGCGTCGTCGAACACACGTTTCTGGGACCTGGTCACCCACGGGAGGAATACGGCATCGCTTTCCGCTGGCCTCAATCCTGATCGAAGCGGGCCGCGAATCGACGTGGCCCGCTCCGGCCGCTGGTGGCTAATTGCCGGTGTTGCCGCCGCCGCTGCCCTTGCCGTCGTCGCCGTGGATCGTCATCGAAACCTCCTTGGTGCTTTGAGTACGCGGCGTAACTTATCGGCACTGTGGGTGACAGTTGAGGAAGGGGGCGCTCGGCTCGGAGATCCACTCCCACTAGAGTGGCGGTGGCTTTTCCCTGGAGCGCCTACGGTTCAGGGAGTCGAACGTGTCCGATGACGAGGATCTACAGCCTCTGCTCAAGTACGCCCGGGAAGGGTGCGTCGGCCTCTCGGTCGTGGTCGTCGTGGCGGAGATGAAGGCGGGCCGGGGCGCGTCCTTCACCGAGATGACCACCGCGCTGCTGTCCGTGGTCGGCAATCTGATCGACCGAGGCGCGGTTCCCGGTGACCTGGTCGACGAGGAACCCTGCTTCGTGGCCTGGTCGGGGTCGAAGAGCGAGATTCTCGGGCGCCTGGCCTGCGAGATCAAGACGTTGGGAGAGATACCGGCGACCGGGGAGGTCTGCTGGATCCATGACCCTGCGCCGGGTCGTGGCCCGTAACAACGAGGCGGGGCGGCTCGACTGACTCACGAGTTCGGGTGTTGCGGACGAGGGGTGAGCAGATGGAATGTGTGCGATGTGGTCTGACGGTCGGCCTCGGCTGTGCCTGTTCGACAGAACGTCGCCCTCGTCGGAAATCGGCCAAGCCCGCGAGTTCACGACGCAAGACGTCGTCCGCAGTGCCTCTTCGCTCGTTCCGGGAACTACGTGACTTGTTCCGGCAAGGCAGGGCCGCTTGGAGCGATCTCGACGCAGCAGAACGTTCCGCGCTCACGGCGGAACAGCGTCGTCGACTGTTGGATCTCGAGAACGACGTGCTCCATCGCGGTGATCAAGACATCCACGGTTCTACCTCGGTGTCGACGCGATCTGGTGGCTTGCCGACACTGGGCCGACGCGGCTGACCTACGAACATGGGGCAGCCTCTTGGTCGAGGCTGCCCCATGTTCGTAGGTGCTTCAGGTCACCAGCCGCGTTCGCGCCACTCCGCCAGCTGCCCCCGCTGCTCACCCAGCGTCGAGTCGTCCCCGTGCCCCGGATAGAACCAGGTCTCATCCGGCAGTTCGCCGAAGATCCGCGTCTCGACATCGTCCAGCAGCGACGTGAAATCCGAAGGCGAACCCGTCTTCCCGACACCGCCGGGGAACAGTGAGTCGCCGGTGAACAGGTGCGGGTGTCCGTTCGGGTCGCGGTACAGCAGCGCGATGGAGCCGGGGGTGTGGCCGCGCAGGTGGATCACCTCGAGGGTGATCTGCCCGACCTTGATCGTGTCGCCGTGTTCGACGAGGAAGTCCGGCGGGATCGGCAGCGGTCCGGCGTCCAGCGGGTGGGCGGCGGTGTTCGAGCCGTTCGCGCCGGCGACGGCGCCGAGGGCCTGCCAGTGGTCCTGGTGCTGGTGGGTGGTCACGACGGTCCTCAGCGCGGGCCGGTCGGGGCCGTGGCCGATGAGGTCGGAGATCCGTTCCGGGTCGTTCGCGGCGTCGATCAGCAGCGCCTCGTTCTCGGTGCGGCAGACCAGCAGGTACGCGTTGTTGTCCATCGGGCCGACCGACAGCTTCGTGATGGTGAGCGCGTCCAGGGTGCGACGGGCGGCGTCGCCGCCGGGGTCGACGTGCCCGGTGTAGGTCTCGACGATGTTCACACCGCACACGGTAGTCGTTCGCCTGCAATCGGTTCCACCCGCACAGGCGGCGCACAGGTGCACGACGTAGGCTCGCGTCGCCCCGCCATCCGAACCACAGGACGCTCGTGCCCGACGCCTCGCCGCGCGCCCCGCGCAAGATCAGCTGGGACGTCCTTCGCGTTGTCGCCGTCTTCGCGGTCATGCTCGGACACGTCACCCATCAGGGGGCGCTTCTGCATCCGGAACTGGTGGGGTACCCCTTTCGGGTAACGGCACAGTTCGGTGCGGCCATCCTTCTGGTGATCTCCGCCTTCTTCGTGTGCGCGAGCCTGCGCAAGGGACGCCCGGGGCGGTGGCTGTGGAGCCGGGTCGCGCGGCTGGTGCCCGCGTACCTGGTGGCGGTCACCGTCACCTACGTCGTCGCCCGGTACGCGACGATCCGGTTCAGCGGCCTGCCGTTCCCGCCGGGCCTGTCCGGTTTCCTGTTCGGTGTCCCGCAGGGCCCGCCGACCGACCCGTCGCCCTGGTACATCCCCACCGGCGCCGACCTGCTCGGCAACCTGGGCATGGTCCAGGAATGGGGCTGGCGTTACGAGCTCTTCTACTACCTCGACGGGGCCTACTGGACGCTGCCGGTGCAGCTCATCGCGTTCACCGCCGCGGCCCTGCTGTGGCCACGCCGGTGGCGTACGCACCGGCTCACGGTCGCGCTGCTCTGGGCGCTGATCCTGGTGCCGCTCTTCCTCCGGTTCGTCGTGTTCGACCCGGTTTCCACTCCGAAGCTCGCCGAGACCTTCTACTACGGCCTCGGCCTGCACCGCGTGCACGTCTTCGCCATCGGCATCGCGATCTGGCTCTGGGCGAAACGACGGCTGGCGCACTGGCATCTCGCGCTGTTCGTGCTCGCCGCCTGCGCCGCGCAGGACCTGCAGGTCTTCCCGTTCCACCAGGCCCTGCCGAACGATCCGGAGCGCTGGCCCTCGGCCATCGGGTTCGCGATCATGCTGCTGCTGGTGTGCCTGGCCGCGCGCGGACCGGACTGGCGGTTCCCCGGTCTCGCCAGGATCGCCCCGGCTGTCACCTGGCTCGCGGGCATCTCGTATGGTCTTTATCTGGTGCACCAGGAACTCGGTTACATCCTGGCCCGTGCCCTGCTGAACGTCGGCGTCCCCGGCTGGCTGCGGCTCCCCATCGTGCTGGCCGCCGCCGTCCTCGGGGGCTGGGCGATCACCGCTGGCGTGGAACGGCCGGTCCACCGGTGGCTCACCGCTCGCCGGGATCGACGCGATAAGCCTGGAAAACCGCAGGTCAAGGACTCGGAACCAGTTTCTGTCGGTGGTGCCTCGTAGCATGGAAGCGGCCGCCCGTGCAGCTATCGACCGGGCCGGCGACCGCAGCTGAGAATGAAACCTGAAGGGACCCTGGCGTGGCTGATCGCCTCGTTGTTCGCGGCGCCCGCGAGCACAACCTCCGCGGTGTGGATCTCGACCTGCCCCGCGACAGCCTGATCGTGTTCACCGGTCTGTCCGGGTCCGGGAAGTCGAGCCTCGCCTTCGACACCATCTTCGCCGAAGGCCAGCGCCGCTACGTCGAGTCGCTGTCGGCGTACGCGCGCCAGTTCCTCGGCCAGATGGACAAGCCGGACGTCGACTTCATCGAGGGCCTTTCGCCCGCGGTGTCGATCGACCAGAAGTCCACCTCGCGCAACCCGCGTTCGACCGTCGGCACCATCACCGAGGTCTACGACTACCTGCGCCTGCTCTACGCCCGCGCCGGCAAGGCGCACTGCCCGCAGTGCGGCGAGGCGATCAGCAAGCAGACCCCGCAGCAGATCGTCGACCAGGTGCTCGCGATGGAGGAGGGCACCCGCTTCCAGGTACTCGCGCCGGTCGTGCGCGGGCGCAAGGGGGAGTACCTCGACCTCTTCGAGAACCTGCAGCAGCAGGGCTACGCGCGGGTCGTGGTGGACGGGACGATCCACCCGCTCACCGACCCGCCGAAGCTGAAGAAGCAGGAAAAGCACCAGATCGCCGTCATCATCGACAGGCTTTCGGTGAAGACGAGCTCGCGGCAGCGCCTCACCGACTCGGTCGAGACGGCGCTCCGGCTGGCCGACGGCCTGATCGAGCTGGAGTTCGTCGACCTCCCGGAGAACGATCCGCATCGCGTGCGCGGTTTCTCCGAGAACCTGGCCTGCCCCAACGGCCACCCGCTCGCGATCGAAGACCTCGAGCCGCGGTCGTTCTCGTTCAACGCCCCGTACGGCGCCTGCCCCGACTGCACCGGTATCGGCGTCCGCAAGGAGGTCGACCCGGAGCTCGTGGTCCCGGACGACGAGATGTCCCTCGGCGAGGGCGCCATCGCGCCGTGGGCGGGCGGCCAGAGCGCGGACTACTTCATCCGCCTGCTCGAATCGCTGTCCGAGACCATCGGCTTCCGGATGGACACGCCGTGGCGCAAGCTGCCGGCGAAGGTGCAGAAGGCCGTCCTGCACGGCGTCGACGAGCAGGTCCACGTCCGCTACAAGAACCGCTACGGCCGTCAGCGTTCGTACTACGCGAGCTTCGAGGGTGTCATCCCGTTCCTGGAGCGGCGCCAGGAGCAGACCGAGTCCGAGTACATGCGCGAGCGGTACGAGGGCTACATGCGCGAGGTGCCGTGCCCGGCCTGCCAGGGCACGCGGCTCAAGCCGGAGATCCTCGCCGTCACCCTGGAGCACAAGACCCAGGGCGACCGGTCGATCGCCGAGGTCTGCGCCCTCTCTATCGCCGAGGCGTCGCAGTTCCTGGACGAGCTGGAGCTCGGCAAGCGCGAGCAGGTCATCGCCGGCGCGGTGCTCAAGGAGATCCAGGCGCGGCTGCGCTTCCTCCTCGACGTCGGCCTCAACTACCTCTCGCTCGACCGCGCCTCCGGCACGCTGTCCGGCGGCGAGGCGCAGCGCATCCGGCTCGCCACGCAGATCGGCTCCGGTCTGGTCGGCGTGCTGTACGTGCTGGACGAGCCGTCGATCGGGCTGCACCAGCGAGACAACCACCGCCTGATCGAGACGCTGGTCCGCCTGCGGGACCTGGGCAACACGCTGATCGTCGTCGAGCACGACGAGGACACCATCCGCTCCAGCGACTGGGTGGTCGACATCGGCCCCGGCGCCGGTGAGCACGGCGGTCACATCGTCCACAGTGGACCGTACAAGAAGATCCTGCGGAACAAGGAATCGATCACCGGCGCGTACCTTTCGGGCCGCACCAAGATCGAGGTCCCGGCCATCCGGCGCCCGATCGACAAGAAGCGCCAGCTGACCGTCGTCGGCGCGCGCGAGCACAACCTGCGCGGGCTCGACGTGTCGTTCCCGCTCGGCTGCCTCGTGTCGGTCACCGGTGTCTCGGGTTCCGGGAAGTCCACGCTGGTCAACGACATCCTCGCGACCGTCCTGGCGAACAAGCTCAACGGCGCGCGTCAGGTCCCCGGCCGGCACACCCGCGTGAACGGGCTGGCCAACGTGGACAAGCTGGTCCGCGTCGACCAGTCGCCGATCGGCCGCACCCCGCGGTCCAACCCGGCGACCTACACCGGCGTCTGGGACCACGTGCGCAAGCTGTTCGCCGCGACCACCGAGGCGAAGGTGCGCGGCTACCAGCAGGGCCGGTTCTCGTTCAACGTCAAGGGCGGCCGGTGCGAGGCCTGCGCCGGTGACGGCACGATCAAGATCGAGATGAACTTCCTGCCGGACGTCTACGTCCCGTGCGAGGTCTGCAAGGGCGACCGGTACAACCGCGAGACCCTCGAGGTGCACTACAAGGGCAAGACCGTCTCCGACGTGCTGAACATGCCGATCGAGGAGGCGGCCGAGTTCTTCGAGCCGATCAAGGCGATCCACCGGCACCTGGCCACTCTCGTCGACGTCGGCCTCGGCTACGTCCGGCTCGGGCAGCCCGCGCCGACCCTGTCCGGTGGTGAGGCGCAGCGCGTCAAGCTCGCCAGCGAGCTGCAGAAGCGGTCCACCGGCAAGACGGTCTACATCCTCGACGAGCCGACGACCGGTCTGCACTTCGAGGACATCAGCAAGCTGATCGGCGTGATCAACGGGCTGGTGGACAAGGGCAACACGGTGATCGTCATCGAGCACAACCTCGACGTCATCAAGACCTCGGACTGGATCATCGACATGGGGCCGGAGGGCGGTTCGGGCGGTGGCACCGTGATCGCGGAGGGCACTCCGGAACACGTCGCTTCGGTGGAGGAGAGCTACACCGGCCAGTTCCTGAAGACCGTTCTCGCTTGAGTCACCCCGTGCTATGAAAGGTCCTTTCCTTGCAAATTTTGCAAGGAAAGGACCTTTCATAGCATCCGGAGGGGGAACTACCCCTTACCGCTCACGAGGTCCAGCACGGGCGAAGCGGGACCGTAGTAGAAGGCGCGCAGCCGATACGAGGCGCCCTCTTCGCCCGGCATGGTGGCGAGCCCGGCCGACGTCGTCCCCGGATCGGACACCTCGATCGGCACGAACCCGTCCGCGCCGGGTTTCTTGATCTCCACCAGGAAACCGTCCTCGTCGCTGGAGCGGTCGGCCCAGCTGAACTTCACCATCTCCTCCGGCGCCGGCTCGGCCTTGAACGACGCAGGGGCGGCCGATCGATCGCCCGCCCGCAGCGGCACGGCGGGTCCGGAAACGGCGGGGGTCGCGGGTCCGGAAACCGTCACGGCGTCCGAAACGGCACCGTAGAACGGCCGGATCCGGTAGTAGAACCGCGTTTCCGGCATCAGGTCCGGATGCCGGAAGGTCGTCTGCCGTGGCGGCACGAACTGCAGGATCGTGTATTCGCCGTGCGGATCGGTCGTGTATTCGACGATCCTGCCCGCGGCGCCCGGATCGTCGTCGGGCCAGCTCAGGTCGACGTTCACCGGATCCGTCAGCGTCGCGGTGAAACCAGGCTCCTCGCCGCACCCCGACACGAAGGCGACCGCCAGCAGAACGGCCGCGAGTTTCCTTGGCACGCCGAGACCCTCCCGGGAATCAGGCGGCGGCGGAATCCGGAGGCGTCAGCATACGAGCGCGTCCGGTGATCGACAAGAGCTCGGTTGAACCGCATCCCCCGGTCATCCGTGTGGGAGGCAAGAGGAGGCGGCCATGGAGAACCGAGGAGAGGCCGGTGCCGATGCACAGTTCGATCGCGGCGGGCGCCGAACGATCCACTCTGCCCCTGCGGGTTGCAGTACTGTCCTCGCCGACCCAGAAGACCGTCGGGAGGACGCGAGTGGCGATCGGAGGCTGGCGGCCCAAAAAGGCCAAAGGCGAGGACTTGGTCAGGCACTTGTACGCCGAACACGGGCGAAGCCTGCTGGCGTATGCGACAAGGCTGACCGGGGACCGCGCGGCCGCGGAGGACGTCGTGCAGGAGACCTTGGTCCGGGCTTGGAAACATGCCGAAGACCTGGAGAACGACGCGAAGGGATCGGTGCGGGGCTGGCTGCTCACGGTCGCCCGGAACATCATCACCGACCGCGCGCGGGCCAGGGCGGCCCGGCCACCGGAAGTGGCGGAGCCGGCGGAAGGCGTGCCCACCCCGGCGGTGGAGCGGGACCACGCGCAAGGCGTCGTGGACTCCATGGCCGTGCTCGGGGCCATGGACGGCCTGTCCACGGAACATCGTGAGGTACTGGTGGAGATCTATTACCGGGGCCGGACGGTGGCCGAAGCGGCGAAATCCCTGGGCGTCGCCCCGGGTACCGTTAAGTCGAGATCATATTACGCGTTACGGGCGCTCAGAGCCGTGATGTCCGGACCCGGGAAGGAGGTAGCGCGATGAGTGCGGTGGGACACGACCAGGGCCAGCTCGCCGCCTACGTCCTCGGCGGCCTGACTCAGGCGGAAGCGGCCACGTTCGAGACGCATCTGGCGAACTGCCCGACGTGCCGTCGTGAGGTGCGCGAGCTGTCGGAGCTGCGCCACCACCTCGACGAGGTGCCCCCGGAGGCGTTCCTCGAAGGACCGCCCGACGGCGGAGATCTGCTCCTGCAGCGCACGCTGCGTCAGGTTCGCGAAGAAGAGGGCACCCAGGAGCGCAAACCGCGGCGGCTCCTCGCCGTGGCCGGTGCGGCCGTGCTGGTCGTGGTGGCGCTCGGCGCGGGTGTGCTCGTCGGACGGCAGACGTCGCCCGAACCGTCGACGGTGGCCTTGCCGGTGCCGACGGCGACCGCCCCGGTGCCCGGCACCCGCGACCTCGCGGCGACCAACCGGGACACGGGTGTGCAACTGGCGGTCCGGGTGGTCCCGGCCGCGGGCTGGGTGCGGCTGCACGCCAAGGCGACAGGTGTCCGCGAAGGCGAGAAGTGCGCGCTCATCGTCGTGACGAAGAGCGGAGAGCGGGTCAACGCCGGCAGCTGGCTCGTTTCGGAGAAGGGACAGCGTGAGGGCACCGGTGTCGACGGTTCCGCGCTGGTCGCCCCCGGCGACGTGGCCTCGGTCGACGTCGTGACGATGGACGGCCGGAACCTGGTGTCGGCGCAGGTATGACGGGCTCGCTCGCGGGTCGCGGAGGCGGTTGGTACCGCTTCCGCGACACGTGGGTGCTGCCCGCCTCGCCCAAGGCGGTCTTCGACGCGGTCGTCGACTTGGCCGCGTACCCGCTGTGGTGGCGCGACGTGCGTTCGGTCAGCCGGGTCGACGAGGACACCGCCGAACTCGTCTGCCGCTCCAGGCTGCCGTACGCGCTGACCGTGCGGATGCACCGAGACCGCCAGGACGAGCGCGAGGGACGGCTGCGAGTGCTGCTCAGCGGTGACCTCGAAGGGACGCTGGCCGGTGCGCTGGTCGCGGTGGGAAGCGGTACGAGACTGGAGATCACGCAGGAGGTCGAGGCGCGGAAACCGTTGCTGCGCAAGCTCGATCGTGTCGCCAGGCCGGTCTTCCGGATCAACCACGCCCTCATGATGCGACGGGGGCAACAGGGATTGCAGGGATATCTGGGGCGCTAAGCTCGCGCCATGCGTGTCGCCACCGTGCAGCCGTTCACCGTCCCCGCCGACCTCGCCGCGAACATCACCGAACACGCCAGGCTCCTCCGGATCGCGGACGCCGATCTCTGCGTGTTCCCGGAACTCTCCCTGACCGGTTTGGAATTCGAGGCGCTCGCCGCCGATCCGGGACTCTGGCTGACCCCGGACGACCCACGTCTCGAACCGCTTCGGGAGGCTTGCCGGGCGAGCGCCGTCCACGCCGTCATCGGACTGCCGCTGGTGGAGGACGGGCACCGGTACATCGGTTCGCTCGTCCTCGGCCCCGGCGGGGAAACCGTTGCCACCTATGCGAAACGGAACCTGCACAACAGCGAGGAAGAGCTCTTCGAACCGGGCACGCGGCAGGTGATCGTCGAGGTCGGCGGTAGGCGCCTCGGTCTGGCGATCTGTCTCGACGCCGCGAACCCGGACCACGCGCGGGAACTCGCCGAGGCGGGCGCCGACGTCTACGTCCTCAGCGCGCTCTTCAGCGAGGGGCAGGAAGATCGGTTGCTCGATCAGGTCGGCGTCGCCGCCGGATACGGGATGTGGGTGGTGCTTTCCCAGTACTCCGGCAAGACCGGCGGCATGGCCGCGTTCGGCGGCAGCGGGGTCTGGAGACCCGGAGGCGCCGCCGAGGTGCGTCTCGGCGGCGAGGTCTCCGAGTGGGCTTACGCGACGATCGCCTCCTGAACCTTTCGGGCGCGAAGGAGCACTGTCGCGGCGAAGACGGCGAGCGCGAGCAGCCCGGCGCTCAACGCGTACGCGGCTCGATAACCGCTAGCGAGTGCTTCGGGCATCGCGGCTCCTTCGGCCAGCAGGGATCCGGTGCGCGAAGCGGCGGTGGTCGCGAGCACGGCCGTCCCGATCGCCGCGCCGATCTGCTGCGTGGTGTTGATCAGCCCCGAGGCGACCCCGGCGTCGGCGGGGGCGACGTCGGACATCGCCTGCCCCATCAGCGCCGGCATCGCCGCGCCGAAACCGATGCCCATCAGCACGAGCGCCGGCAGGACGTCCGTCGCGTAGTCGCCGTCGGCCTGGACGGTGGCGAGGAAACCGAGCGCCAGCGCGACCAGCGAGAGCCCGCCGACGAGGACCGTCCGTGCCCCGAAGCGGTGGTTCAGCCGCTCGGCGAAGACCAGCGACATCACCGCGATCGAAAGCGGGGCGGGCAGGAACGCGAACCCGGTGCTCAACGCGTCGAGCCGGAGCACGCGCTGCAGGTAGAGCGCGGTGATGAACTGGAAGCCGAACAACCCGGCCACCATCAGGACCATCACCGTGTTCGCCCCGGACACCGCGCGGAGGCGGAAGATCCGCAGCGGCAGCAACGGGCGGCGTGCCTTGGCCTGCCGCAGCACGAACCCGGCGAGCAGGAGCAGCGACACCACGAGCAGGCCGAGCGTGCGGACGTCGGCCCAGGTGTACTCCTCGGCCTTGACGATCGTGTAGATCAGCAGCATCAGGCCGCCGGTGACCAGTCCGGCGCCGGTGACGTCCGTGCCGTCGCGCAGGCCAGGGCCTCGATCGTCCGCGAGCAGCCGGACGGCGAGCGCCAGCGCGATCGCGCCGATCGGCAGGTTGACGAAGAACGTCCAGTGCCAGTCGAGCAGTTGGGTGAGCGTTCCGCCCGCGATGAGCCCGATCGACGATCCGGCGGCCTGGGTGAAGCTGTAGACGCCGATGGCCTTCGCTCGTGCCCGAGGTTCCGGGTAGAGCGTGGTGATCATGCCGAGCACGACGGCCGACGCCAGCGCGCCACCGGCGCCCTGCAGGAAGCGGAACCCGATGAGCTGCGCCTGGTCCTGCGCGATTCCGCAGAGCAGCGAGGCGAGCGTGAACAGGCTGAGCCCGGCCAGGAAGACCCGTTTCCGGCCGATCAGGTCGCCGAGCCTGCCGGACAACAGGAGCAGCCCGGCGAAGGCGATCAGGTAGGCGTTGACCACCCAGGCCAGCGTCGAGGGCGTGAAGCCGAGATCGTTCTGGATCGCGGGCAGCGCGACGGCGACGATCGAGCCGTCGAGGACGACCATCAGCGAGACGGCGCAAAGGATGGCGAGGGCGAAAGCGCGCATGGTGATCCTTCGAGATTTCCCCAGGTGATGCCTTGGTGCATCACTTGTAACAGCGCCCATCTTGTGTGACTCTGTTCCTCGCCGGAAGGAGGCACTTTCATGTCCCAGGGGAACACCGATGTGACCGCGCAGGCCAGGGTCGTCGATCCCGAAAAACTCGAGGTGTGCACCGTGCTCGAGGTGATCAACCGGATCAGCGGCAAGTGGGCGATCGGCATCCTGCTGGAGGCCACGCGCGGTCCCGTGCGGTTCACCGAGCTGGAGCGCTCGGTGGAGGGGATCAGCAGGCGGATGCTCACCCTGACGTTGCGGAACCTCGAACGCGACGGCCTGCTCGTGCGCACCGTGTACCCGACGGTGCCGCCGAAGGTGGAGTACGAGGCCACGGCGATGGCGAAGGAGCTGTATGCGTCGCTGAGCGGCCTGCTGAGCTGGGCCGAGCGTCACCGTGACTCGATCGCCGCGTCCCGTGTCGTCTACGACGAGAAGGTCAGCGCCTGACGTCCGCCGTGTGCACGGCACGCTGGACGTGCGAGCACAGCATGGCGAAGTACATCTTGTGGAACGGCAGGTCCGTGCTGTTCTTCGCGGACCAGCTTTCCCAGAGCCCGCCCGGCCGCAGATAGCGTGACGTGTACGCGGTCGTGAGGTCGGTGTCGATGTGGTGCAGGGCCGCGAGCGCCCATTCCTGGTCGTAGCGCAGGTCCGGCCGCGCGAGGTAATGGTCCAAATAGGACACGAGGATTTCGGCGTCGGCGATCGTGCCGAACCGGGCGAGCGCGAAACAGTAGCCCTGCCCGGCGAAGACCAGCCCGCTTTCCAGGAACAGTTCCCGGATGCGGCCGCGCCACGCGGTGCGGCGGTCGACGCCGATCAGCCAGGCCGCGGTGATCCGTGGCCGCCAGTCCGCCGCGAGCAGTGCGCCGAGTTCGTCGTCGGTGATCGTCCGCGCGTCCTCGACCAGGTCTCGCAGGAAGACCTCGCGTTCGGGGTCGCTCATCATCCCGGCGAAATTGCCGTGCAGCAGCTTCGAGTACCGCGAGAGCACGTAGCGGTCGATGGCGTCCGGCATGCCGTTCAGCTTCCCAGAAAAGAGGAACCGCGGTGCGAGGACGGGGGCCCCTCGCACCGCGGTTCCGGTCTGTCGCCGGGCGCTACGCGTGCGCCACGGCCTTCTCCCGGTCGCCGTCCGGATCCTTCGGCGTGTCGGAATGGTCGTCGATCAGGGTGGCTTCGTCGAACGGGGCCTGTCCGCTGAAGACACGGTTGGCCTGATCCCGGTCGAACTCCTTGGTCCACGTTCCGACCAGGACGGTCGCGACGGCGTTGCCCGCGAAGTTCGTCAGCGCGCGGGCCTCGGACATGAACCGGTCGATGCCGAGGATGAACCCGACGCCGTCGACCAGTTCCGGCCGGTGCGACTGGAGACCGCCCGCGAGGGTGGCGATCCCGGCGCCGCTCACGCCCGCCGCGCCCTTCGACGCGATGATCATGAACAGCAGCAAGGAGATCTGCTCGCCGACACCCAGCGGCTGGTCCTGCGCGCTGGCGATGAACAGCGTCGCCATCGTCAGGTAGATGGCCGTGCCGTCGAGGTTGAACGAGTAGCCGGTGGGCACGGTGATGCCGACGACCGGTTTGGACACCCCGAGGTGCTCCATCTTCGCGATCAGGCGGGGCAGCGCCGATTCGGACGACGATGTCGACAGGATCAGCAGGAACTCACGGCCGAGATAACGCAACAGCGTGAAGATGTTGATCCGCGCGCCGAGCCACAGGACCGTGCCGAGCACGCCGAACACGAACACCAGGCAGGTCAGGTAGAAGCCGATCATGATGACGGCGAGGCTGCGCAGCGCGCCCCAGCCGGTTTCGCCGACCACCGCGGCGATCGCGCCGAACGCGCCGACCGGGGCGGCCCACATGATCATCGCGAGGATACGGAACACGAGCCGCTGGATGTGCTCGATGCCGCGGCGGATCGGCTCGCCCTTGGTGCCCAGCTTCTGCACGGCGAAGCCGGCGAGGAGCGCGACCAGGAGCGTCTGCAGCACCTGGCCTTCGGTGAAGGCGGAACCGAAGCTGGTGGGGATGATGCCCATCAGGAAGTCGACGGTGCCTTCGCCACCTTCGGCCTGCTTGTGCGCCTTCGCGGCGGCTGCGGGGTCGAGGTGCAGGCCCTCACCCGGGTGCAGGAGGTTGCCCACGACGAGGCCGATCGCGAGCGCGAACGTCGACATCATCAGGAAGTAGCCGAGCGACAGCAGCCCGACCTTGCCGACCTTCGCGGCCTTCGCCACCGATCCGATGCCGAGCACGATGGTGCAGAAGATGATGGGGGAGATCATCATCTTGATCAGGTTGACGAAGCCCGTGCCGAGCGGCTTGAGCTCCTTGGCCAGACCTGGCGCCGCGAACCCGACGATGACGCCGAGGACGACCGCCGCGATCACGGCCAGGTACAGGTAGTGCATCTTGTCGCGGCGTCGTGGCGCCGCTTCCGGCGTTGTAGGCACCTTTGCCTCCAGCTCAGGGGGTGTCCGTGGGATTGCCGGTCACTATCACCCGGGCAGGTGAGCTGGGTCACGGTTGTGTTCATTGAGTTCGCGCGAGTGGTTTCCGGGGAATTCCGGCCGGGCGCGCCGCGGGCACCGGCGCCGGTGTGCTGGTATGGGCGGGTGCCCTCGACGACGCGGATCCGGACCAGGCGCGGCAGCCTCGCCCGCCAGCTGCTGATTCTGCAGCTCGTGGTGCTTTTCGTGCTCGTCGCGGCCGGGGTGACCTTCGCGTACCTCGATTCGGTCAGGGCCACCGAGGACCGGGCGCGGGACAAGGTGACCGCGGTCGCCGAAGCGGTGGCGGACGCCCCTGGCGTTCTCGCCGCACTGTCCACATCGGAGCCGACCCGGACACTGCAGCCGTTCGCGCAGAGTGTCCGCGCGGACACGGACGTGGACTTCGTGACCATCATGGACAAGAACGGCATCCGGTACACGCACCCGAATCCGGCGCTGATCGGGCAGCCGTTCATCGGCAACATCGGCGAGGCGCAACGCGGCGGCAAGGTCCTCGAGACCTACGCCGGTTCGCTCGGCCCGTCCGAACGCGTCGTGGTCCCGGTGCGCGGCGCCGCCGGGCAGGTCGTCGCGCTGGTTTCGGTCGGTATCACGGTCGAAGCGATCGACGCGGAACTGCGGGAACGCCTGTGGCCCTTGATCGGGGTCGCGATGGCGGTGCTGGTGGTCGGCGGGATCGGCAGTTATCTCGTCAGTGCCCGGCTCCGGCGGCAGACCAGGGGGATCGCGCCGGAGGAATTGAGCAACCTGTTCGAATACCACGAAGCCGTGCTGCATTCCGTGCGCGAGGGGCTGCTGCTCGTCGGCGGGGACGGGCGAGTGGTGCTCTGCAACGACGGGGCACGGGCGCTGCTGGGTGTCGCCGAGGACGCCGTCGGCCGTGAACTGTCCGCATTGGACATTCCCGAAGACCTCGTCGAAGCGTTCACCTCGGGGGAGGAGCGCACCGACGAACTGCACCTCACCGAGGCCAGGGTGCTCGTGGTCAGCACGTCGCCGGTGCGCTCGCGCGGGAAGGCGATGGGCACCGTGGTGATCCTGCGCGATCACACGGAACTCCAGGCGCTGACCGGGGAACTGACCACGGTGCGCGGACTGGCCGAGGCGCTGCGGTCGCAGGCGCACGAAGCGGCGAACCGGCTCCACACCGTCGTTTCCCTGGTCGAGATCGGCCGCCCCGAACAGGCCGTCGAGTTCGCGACCGAAGAACTCGCGCTGGCACAGGAACTCACCGACCGCGTCGTCGGCGCGGTCGCCGAACCCGTGCTCGCGGCGCTGCTGCTGGGCAAGGCGGCGGAGGCGAGCGAACGCGGCGTCGAGTTCACGATCACGCCCGACACCGTCATGGAGGACTCGGACACCGGCGTCCCGCCGCGGGACCTCGTGACCATCCTCGGGAATCTGATCGACAACGGCATCGACGCGGCGGCGGGCAACGCCGGCCAGGGCGGACGGCCCGGGGTCGAGGTGACCGTCCGCGCGGATGCCGACGGGTTGCTGCTGCGGGTCGCCGACACCGGGCCGGGCGTCGAGGACGTCGAAGAGGTGTTCCGGCGCGGGTGGTCCACCAAACCCGAGGACGGGCACGGACTCGGCTTGGCACTGGTGGGTCAGGCGGTGCGGCGGCACGGTGGGACGATCGACGTCGGCCGCGACGAGGGCGCGGTGTTCACCGTTCGCCTGCCGCCGAAGGAGTCCGCGCGATGATCAAGGTGCTGGTCGTCGAGGACGAACCGGTGGCCGCCGACGCGCATCGGGTGTACGTCGAGCGGATGCCCGGCTTCACCGTGGCCGGGGTCGTGCACTCCGGCGGCGACGCCTTGCGGTTCTGTGAACGCGAACCGGTCGACCTGGTACTGCTGGACTTCTACCTCCCGGACACGCACGGCCTCGCCGTCTGCCGGTCGCTGCGCGCGGCCGGCCTCCCGATCGACGTCATCGCCGTGACCTCGGCGCGGGATCTGGCGCTGGTGAAGGCAGCCGTGTCGGTCGGCGTGGTGCAGTACCTGCTGAAACCGTTCACTTTCGCGTCGCTGCGGGAAAAACTGGAGCGCTACGCGGAGTTCCACGGCGCTTCGGGCGAAGTCACCGGACAGGCCGAGATCGACCGCGCGCTCGGCACCCTGCGCACCACCGAGCGGCAGGCGCTGCCGAAGGGGATGAGCGGGCAGACCCTGGAGGCGATCACCGAAGTCCTCGCCTCGGCCGCCGACGGCCTCTCCGCCGGAGCGGCCGCGACCGCCATCGGCGCCTCCCGCGTCACCGCGCGCCGCTATCTCGAATACCTCGCCGACAACGGCCTCGCCCAGCGCGAGCCCCGCTACGGCCAGGTCGGCCGCCCCGAGGTCTGGTACAAGCCGAAAACCGTATAACGACCTATACCGCGGCTTGCGGGCTACCTTGGGATCGTGAAGATCGGCGAACTCGCGCGGAAGACCGGGGTCAGCGTCCGCGCGCTGCGCTATTACGAGGAAGAGGGCTTGATCAGCCCGGGCAGTGAAGGCAACGGCTATCGCGACTTCTGCGAAGGCTCCGTCGAGGCGGTCCTGCAGATCCGCGGGATGCTCGACGCCGGACTGCCGGTGCGGCTGATCCGTGAGGTCCTGCCGTATCTCGACGGACCGGAGGAGGTCCGGCCGAAGGAACCGTGCGAGTACATGATCGGCGAGGTTGCGAGGCAGCGGGAAGTGCTCGACCGCCGGATCGCGCTCATGACCCGCAATCGCGACGCCCTCGACGCGTACCTGCGCGACTTGACCCTGACACAAACGTGAGGGTTTTAGCGTGCGGGCATGACTTCGATGCGCGCGCTGCGACAGGACTCCGCGAACGGTCCTGAAGATCTCCACCTCGTCGCCGATGCCCCCGTTCCGGCGCCGAGACCAGGCGAAATCCTCCTGAAGGTCACTGCGGCGGGCGTCAACTTCGCCGACGTCATGCAGACGCGGGGGACGTACGAGGACGGGCCGGAAGCCCCGTACATCGCCGGGTTCGAGGCGGCAGGCGAGGTCGTGGCTGTCGGCGACGGGGTGACCGCGTCCGCTGTCGGCGACCACGTCGTCGGGACCGGCGGCGGGGCGTTCGCCGAGTACATGGTCATGCCCGCGGCCGGCGCGGTCCCGGTGCCGTCGGGCTGGTCGGACGAGCAGGCGATCGGGCTGATCCTGAACTGGGTCACGGCGCTCGCCGCGCTCAAGCCGCTGGGGCGGCTGGCCCCCGGTGAGACCGTGCTGGTGCAGGCGGCGGCGGGCGGGGTCGGCCAAGCCGCGGTCCGGCTGGCCAAGCACTACGGGGCGACCGTCATCGGCACCGCGTCGCCGGGCAAACACGACGTGGTGCGGAGCCTTGGCGCCGATCGCGTCCTCGACTACGGGGCCGATCCGGGGACGGCCGACCTGGTGCTCGAATCAGTCGGTGGAGCGGCCTTCGCGGTCAGTCTCGCCGCAGCCAAGCGGGTCACCGGTCGGGTCGTGGTCTACGGCGTCGCCGGGGGAGAGGCCGCGATCACCAACCGGGACTTGAACTTCCGGCAGCAGATCCACGTGATCGGACTGCATCTCGGCGTCCTGATCGAGCACGCGCCCGCGATCTTCGCGGAGCTGATGGACGAACTGCGCGCCCTGATCGCGGCCGGCGTCTGCGTGCCGGGGACGCCGACGGCGTACGACCTCGCGGACGGGCCGAAGGCGCTCGCGGAACTGGAGGCGCGGGCGACCTCGGGAAAGCTGGTGCTACGGCCTTGAGCACGGCATGGTCGTATGCGAACATGCGCATGTCAATAGGTCGAAAGTGTTGGTAAATCACCAGCTGGCTGACGCGACGAAAGTCGGTGCCGAGTCGCGGCCGGGGCTCCTAAATTCACGAACCATTCCGTTGTCCTCACAAGGAGTGGGTCCATGGCAAGGAAGTTCTTCGTCTCCGCGTCCGTGAGCTTGGCGCTGCTGGCCGTCCCGGTCACCGCGGGCCAGGCCACGGCGGCGGTCCAGCCTGCTCAGAAGGCCGCGGCGGCGACCACGGTCTACTACGACGCCTCGGGAGCGCCCAGCTTCCGGGCCGCCATCCAGGCGGGCGTGGCGAACTGGAACAACTCGGTGTCGAACGTGAAGCTGCAGGAGAGCTCCTCGGGCGCCACCCTGCGCTACACCGAGGGCAACGACCCCTCGGGTTCGTACGCCGAGACCGACGGCCACGGCCGCGGCACCATCTTCATCGACTACACGCAGGCGCAGCAGTACAACCAGACGCGGATCGCCGCGCACGAGACCGGCCACGCGCTCGGCTTGCCGGACAACTACCAGGGCCCGTGCTCCGAACTGATGTCCGGTGGCGGCCCCGGCCCGTCCTGCACCAACGCGACGCCGAACGCCCAGGAGATCTCGCGGGTGAACTCGCTGTGGGCCAACGGCCTCGTCGCGGCGGGCGCCATCCAGCGCATCTACAACTGACGCTCGGAAGTCCGTGAATGCCTCCTTCCCTACCCTCAAAGTAGGGAAGGAGGCCTTCACGGCGTTCAGCCCTGGAACTCGTAGGCGCCCGCATCGACCCGCGCGCCGGAGTACACGGGATTGCCGTCGACGTCGCGATCGTCGTACTTCGTGGTGCCGAGGTCGATCGCCGGGCTGCCCGCCCGCAGGATCAGGTTCGTGGCCGAGGTGAACTTCGGATCCGCGACCTTGTCCGTCGCGCCCGGCGTGAACTGCCGGAGCCCGCCGAAGTACACGTTGTGGTCGGTCGCGGTGAAGGTCGCGTCCGCGTAGCCGACCTTGTACGCCGCCTGGACGACGTTCTGCGTCATCGTCAGCATCTGGTTCGTGCAGCCGCCGTAGCAGACGAAACCCTCCGCCTCGGCGTTCGGGAGCCGGAGCGAGTTGTTGCGGAACACCGTGCCGAGCACCGGCCCGTTGCCGTCGTCCGGGCCGCGCGTGATGATCCCGCCGCGTGTCTTGGCGCCGAAGATCGCGTTGTACTCGAAGACGTTTCCGGTCGAGACGCCGTCTGGGTCCTGGGCGTCCGTTCCGAGCTCGGTGAAGGTCTCGTTGTCCTCGGAGATGTTGTGGTGGATGACGTTCCGGGAGCCGTAGAAGATCTCGACCGCGGCGCCGTCGAGGCCGCCGAAGTCGTCGGCCTTCGCGATCGACCCGCTGATCCGGTTCCAGCCGATGTCGGAGTCGTCGCCCTGGACCAGCACGGCGAACGCGCCGGAGTCGTCGTTGCCGCCCGGCGTCACCACGGTCATGTGGTTGTTGTCGACGAGGTCGTTCTGCGTGACCTCGGTACCGTCCGCAGACGGTGCGATGTACACGCCCGCGCCGGCGCCGGTGATCAGGTTCGACAGCACCTTGTTGCGATCGCCGGACACCTTCACCCCGGCCCACGAACAGCGTCCCGCGTCGGCCGCGACGCCGATCTGCAGGTCTTTCACCACGTTGTCGTTGCCCGGAAGGTCGACGCACGCTTCCGCGTTGCCTTTGACGATCGGCCGCGCGCCGGTGCCGTACGCGCCGACCGTGACTCCCGACCCCTTGACCGTGAGACCGCCGGACCAGTTCCCGCCGCGACGCAGCAGGACGATGTCGCCCGCCGCGAGCGTGGTCGCCGAAACCTTGGCCAGGGATTTCCACGGGGTCTGCTGAGAAGTGCCGCTCGCGGTGTCACTGCCGGAGACCTGGTCGACGTAGTAAGTCTTCGAAGCGGCTTCGGCCGTCGTGAACCCGGTGCACGCGACGGCGGCGAGCACGGCCACGGAAAGCAGTTTCCAGGACATGCGGCGGACCGTAACCACCTGCCGCACAAGGGTCGTACAAAGACCTCGGCGGCTTTAACATGATCGGATGCGTCGGGCGTCGCGGATTCTCGTACCGGCCGCGCTGCTGTTCAGCGCCATGGTGGCGAGCAGCGGGATCGCGTCCGCGCCGCCCCCGCCGGTGGTTCCCGTCGCCGGGCTGAACGAGCTCTGGAACGCGTACGGCGATCAAGGCGGGCACTGGACCGGCGGGGATCGCACGGTGTCGGTCCCACTGCCGGACGGACGCACGGCGTGGCTGTTCTCGGATACCTTCCTCGGCACGGTGAACCCCGACCACAGCCGCCCGCGGGACAGCCCGATCGCGCGCAACACCCTGGTCGTCCAGCGGCCCGACGGCTCGCTGGGGGAGACGCTGCACGGCGGCACCGCCGACGATCCGGAGGCGCTGATCGGTCTCGCGGGTTCGGACGAGCACTACTGGGTCGGCGACGGTGTGGTCCAGGGCGACGTCCTGCGGGTGCTTTACAACCGGTACAAGACGACTGGGTCCGGCGGCCTCGACTTTCGGAACACCGGGACTTCGCTGGCCACCTTCCGGCTGCCCGCGCTGACGCCGTCCGAGCTGCTGGTGATCCCGGTGAGCGACAAGGTCGCGTGGGGATCGGAGCTGCTCGAAGACGGCGGGTACACCTATGTCTACGGCGCGGAACAAGGTCACCTCCGGCTCGCCAGGGTGCCTGTCGGTGGCCTTCGGGGGCCTTGGCAGTTCTGGACCGGCGTCGGCTGGTCGCCCCACGAGGAGCACTCCGCCCGGATGCTGCCCGGCGTCGGGACGGCGTTCTCGGTGACCCGCATCGGCGGTGAATACGTGCTGATCACCATGGACACCAGCCCCGGTTTCAGCCCGGTGATGCTCGCCTACACCTCAGGTTCGCCGACAGGCCCGTTCAGAGCTCCGGTCGTTCTGTACCGGGCACCTGAAGCGAGCGACCGGCGGATCGTCTACGACGCGACGGCGCATCCGCAGCTGAGCCGTCCCGGGAAGCTCACGGTGTCGTACAACGTGAACTCGCTCGACCACGGCGACAACATCGCGGATGTGCGGATCTACCGGCCGCGGTTCGTGGAGGTCGATTGGCCGCCGTCCCCTCCGTGGTCGTGAGTGGCAGCCGAGGTACATGAAGGCCCCCTTCCTGTACTTAGGCGCAAGGATGGGGGCCTTGATGTACTTGGGTAGGTGTGAAGGTCGAGTTTCCTCGGCTGAGCCGAGGGACGGGATCCTTCACGGATCCTGGCCCGCGATCAAGCCGCGCGTCATTCCAGGACGCGGTCGTCCCGCGGCGCTTCGATGGTCAGGGAAGCCGATGTGCCGTCGGTGAGCTGGTTCAGCCGCGTCATGGTCCGGTCCAGCTGCTCCGCCAGCCGCGGGATGGTGCTCGACGGGAGATAGGCCTCGGCGCCGGCGTCGAGGAGACGCCGGACCGGGCCTTCGTACTTGACGCCGAGTTCGGCGTCTTCGATCTCCGTGATCACGATCCGCGCCTTCGGGTACAGCGCGCGGAAGTTGCCGATCAGTTGCGGGCTGGCGGGAGGTACCAGCAGGACGTCGACGGTCGGGGGAGCCGAGTGCAGGTCCAGGACGAGGTACCCGGGGCCGAGCCGCTCGGACAACGCGTCGCGCGCCGACGCCGACAGCTTCATGGCGGTGGCCACGACCGTGATGTCCTCGGACTCCGCGGACGAGAAGGATTCCTGACGGGAAACGCCGGAAATCGTCCCGATCGTCTCGCCGTTCCTGGTGATGGTCACCTCCTCGCCGGGGCGGAGGGTGTCGATGAGGGCGACGAGTTCTTCAGGAAGCTGGGAGGCCTCGACCCACTGATCACTCATCACCCCATCATGGCCCGACTTCTAGCGAGGCCGCCCGGGGACTCCGGGCCGGGTCTGCCACGGGTGCGGTCCGTCGAGCGGCCGGTATTCGACGCCCAATGCGTCCAGCCGCGGCAGGTGGTGGTCCCGCAGCCGCGGCAGGAACTCCGCGTAATCCCGTCCGTCCGGGTCGCTCCACGCCACCTCGGCGAAAGCGCACAGGCGCGGGAAGACGACGTAGTCCACGCGCCGCACGGTGTCGAGGTGCTCGGACCACACCTGTGCCTGCGCGCCGAGAATCGCCTTCCCCTCGGGGTAATCGGCGGGCACCGGCTCGTAACCGTAGAAACTCTCCAGCGTGCTCAGGTAACCGACGGGGATCGGTTCGTCGGGGTGGTCGGACTGCCGGTGGTCCAGGTACACGTGGTCCTCCGGGCACATGACGACGTCGTGCCCGGCGGCCGCCGCACGGGCACCGGCCGCCTCGCTCTGCCACGAGCCGATGACCATCGGCGGCAGATCACCCGCTTCGAGCACCTCGTCCCAGCCGAGCGGACGACGTCCTCGTTCGACGAGGTGCCGCGCGATCTCCCGGACGAACCAGCCGTGTTCCTCGGTCGCACCGGGCACCTCGTCGCCGCCGAGCGCGATGACCTCGGACGGGAAGATGTCCAGCACGTGGTCGAAGACGCGTTTGAAGAAGTCCACTGTGGACTTCTTGGTGTTCAGCAAAGACGTGCTGATACCCCAGCTCGTCCAGACCTCCCACGGTTCGTCGGTCTCCGGCCCGAGTTCGGGGTAGGCGGCGATCGCGGCCCTGGCGTGGCCAGGGATGTCGACCTCCGGGACGACCGTCACCGAACGCTCGGCGGCGTACGCGACGATCTCGCGGAGATCGTCGGCCGAGTAGAACCCGCCGTGCGGCCGTCCGTCGCGTTCCGGCCCGTCGTGCCGTCCGACCATCGACGACTTCCGCCAGCCGCCGACGTCGGTCAGCCTGGGGAATTCGGGGATCTCGATCCGCCAGCCCTGGTCGTCGGTCAGGTGCAGGTTGAGCACGTTGAGCTTGTGCGCGGCGATCAGGTCGACGAACCGCAGCACCTCGGCTTTGGTGCGGAAGTGCCTTGCCACGTCCAGTAAACAGCCGCGCCAGCCGAAGCGAGGATGGTCGGTCACCACACCGCACGGGATGGTCGTTTGTCCACTGTGGATGGATGCGGCCCGGAACGCGTCCGGCCCGACGAGTTGCCGTAGCGTCTGGCGGCCGTAGAACTCGCCCGCCGCGTCGGCCGCGTGCAGGGTCACGCCGGACGGGTCGATCTCCAGCCGGTAGCCCTCGGCGGGCAGCGCGGCGTCACGGCGGACGTCCACTTCGGACGGAGCGGAACAAGTTCCCGGCAAGGATTCCACCGAGACGGGACGGGGAAGCAGTGTTTCGAAGCCAGGCATGTCAACCCTTCACCGCGCCGCCCATGACGGACACGAGTCGTCGTTGCACGAGGATGAAGAACACCAGCACCGGGATGGTCATCAGGGTCGAGCCCGCCATCACCGCGCCCCAGTCGGTGTCCTCCGGTTTGAAGAACACCAGGATCGCCAGCGGAAGCGTCTGGTTCTCGGTGTTGGAGATGATGAACGTCTTCGCGAACAGGAAGTCGTTCCACGCGTGGATGAACGCCAGCACGCTGATCGCCACCAGCCCGGGCGCCACCAGCGGGAAGAGGATCTGCCAGGTGAACCGCATGCGGCTCGCCCCGTCGATCTTCGAAGCCTCTTCCAGCTCCTGCGGCACCGCGGCGACGAAACCGCGCAGCATCCAGATCGCGAACGGCAGGCTGAACGCCAGGTGCACCAGGATCAGCGAGCCGAGATGGTTGGTGCCGAACGCCGGCGCGACGTCGCCGACCGACCGCATCAGGAAGAACAGCGGAATGGTCAGCGCCTCGACCGGCACCATCTGCGCCACCAGCACCATCACCAGCAGCACGGTCCGGCCCTTGAAGTTGAACCGCGTCAGCGCGACCGCCGAGAGGAACGAGAGCAGCAGCGACAACGCCACCACCACGACGGCCACGATCACGCTGTTCAGGAAGAACAGCGCGAAACCCTCACCGCTGAGCACCCGTTCGAAATGCTCCAGGGTCGGCGTGAGCGTCCAGGGGCGGGGGTTCTCCGCCTGGATCTGCCCGGTCGGCTTGAACGCCGAGAGCACCATCCAGTACACGGGGAACGCGACCATCCCGGCGATCACCACGCAGATGATCTCCGCGATCAGCCTGCCAGGGCGTTTGACCCGGCGGGTCTTCGGAGCCGTCGTCACACCCATCCGGCGCTCCGGCGTTGCGACCGGACGTACAACCCGGTGATGGACAGCAGCAGCAAGGTCATCACGACTCCGAGCGCCGCGCCGAGACCGTATTCCTGTCCGGCGAAGGCCTGTTGATAGGCGAAGACGTTGAGCACGAGGTTGCGCCCGGCCACGCCGCCGCCGTTGGTCATCACGTAGATCTGGGTGAAGATCTTGAAGTCCCAGATGATCGACTGGATCGTGGCGATGGTCAGCAGTGGCCGCACCATCGGCAGCGTGATCGACCACGTGGTGCGCCAGGTCGACGCGCCGTCGAGGTACGCGGCCTCGATGACCTCTTCCGGCACACCCTTGAGCCCCGCGTACATCGTCACCATGACGAACGGGAACGAGCACCAGATGACCTCGGCGGCCACCAGCCCGAACGTGCTGTAGGTGTCGAAGGTCCAGGAATGGTTCGCCATCCCGGTGAACCCGAGGCCCGACAGCACCTCGTTCACCAGGCCGAAGTCCGCGTCGAACAGGAACAGCCAGACGTACGAGCCCGCCATGGCCGGCGTCGCCCACGCGGCCAGCGCCGCCAGGAACAGCGGAACACGCGCCCAGGCGCGGACCCGGGTCGCCAGCACGGCGAGCCCGGTCCCGAGGGCGAGGCTGCCGACGACGCAGACCGCGGTGAACCCGAGGGTCTTGGCCAGCACCTCCCAGAACTGGAGGTTCTCCAGCAGTTCGACGTAGTTGCCGAAACCGAGGAACACCAGCGGCGCGTTGCCGACCGCCTGCGGCTGGCCGTAGTCGTAGAACGAGATCAGGACGAGCTGGTAGATCGGGTACACCAGCATCGCGAGCAGCAGGATGCCACCGGGAGCCAGGTAGAGCAGGGCGGCCCGCCCGTCCCGGCGACGGCGGGGCGACCGCCGTGCCGGGACGGCCGGAGCCGTGGTGCGGGGGATTTCTTGCGTGACCACTTAGCCGAACGCCTTGTTCATCTCGGCGGCCGCGGCGGTCAGCGCGGTGGCCGGGTCCTTGCCGCCGGTCGCGATCTGCTGGATCGCGGTGGGCAGCACGTTCTGCGCGTCGATCTTCGACCACGCCGCGGTGGCGGGGACGAACTTCGTGCCCGCGGTGAGCGTGTCGACGAACGGCTTGACCGACGGGTCGCTCGCGGCGAGCTTCTGCTGGACACTGCCGAGCGTGGGCAGGTTGCCCATCGCGACGTACATCTTCTCCTGGTACTTGGCGCCACCGAGCAGTTCGGTGAACTCGACCGCGAGGCTCTTGCGCTTGGTCGCGTTGAACACGCCGAGCAGGTTGCCGCCCGCGAACGCCGGGGCGATCTTGCCCGCCTCGGTACCCGGGAGCGGGATGATCGCGTACTTGCCCTTCACCTGACCGGCCTCGACGGCCTTGCGGTTGAAGTCACCGCCGATCGACATCCCGGCCTTGCCACCGGCGAACGCCGTGATGCTCTGCGTCCCGGTGAGGTTGGCGCACTGTTCGGGCGGGCAGATGTCCGCCTTGAGCAGGTTCGCGTACGCGGTCACGCCCGCCTTGGCCTGCTCCGAGTCCATAGTGGACTTCCACTTGCCGCCGTCCTGCTTGGCGATCTCGCCGCCGTGCGCCCACAGGAACGGGAGCATCGCGTAGGTGTACTTGCCGCCGACGGAGATGCCGTACAGCTCCGGCTTCTTGGCGCGGATCGTCCTCGCGGTCTCGGTCAGCTCCGCCAGCGTGGTCGGCGGCTTGAGACCGAGTTCGGCGAAGATGTCCGTCCGGTAGTACAACGCGCGGATGCCGGTGAACCAGGGGAGCCCGTAGGTCTTGCCGCCGGATTTCGCGGTCTCCAGGACCGCGGGCAGGATGTCGGCGCCTTCCTTCCACGACGACAGGTCGCCGGTCAGGTCGGCCAGCGCGCCCGTGGCGGCGTAACTGGAGACGTCGGTGTTGCCGAACTCGGCGACGTCCGGCGCGCTGGCCGGGTCGTTGAAGGCGCCGGAGAACTTGTCGGCACGGCCTTCCACCGGGATCCACTGGACGTCGACCTCGACGCCCGAGTGCGCCGCCTTGAACTCGGCGATCGCCTCCTTGACGGCGGCCTCCTTGGGCGCGCGGTTGGCTTCGTCGAACAGCCAGACCCGGACCGTGCCGGTCTTCTCGTCACCGCCGCCCGCGGCCGGGGTGTTCTGGGCCGGCGCGCAGGCCGCGACGAGGCCGACCGCCGCGAGGCCCGCGATGAGGACGCGAGTTCTCATGGATTTTCTCCTTATGCGAAAAAGACGGAATTGACTTGGGGGAGCGCCAGTTTCCCGGCGACGGCCCCCGGAAGCCCGGTGTCGGGATCGCGCGGCAGCCAGCTGAGCGTGCCGGACTTGTCGCACGAGACGTAGAACCAGCGCTCGGTCGGGTCGAGCGTGAGGTGCCGGGGGTAGATGCCCCCGACGGCCGTGTTGCGCAGCAGTTTCAAGGACTTCCCGTCGTCGCCGACGCCGAACGACGCGATCGTGTCCGAGCCGCGCACCGACGCGTAGACGAACCGGCCGTCCTTCGACGTGGTGATCTCGGCCGGGTACTGCGAGCCGGGCGTGATCGGCGGAACGGCCGGGACGACCTGCCCGGCGGTGAGTTTCCCGGTGGCCGGGTCCCACGCCGCGACGGTGACCTGGGCTCGTAGCTCGCCGAGGATGTACGCGTATTTGCCGCCTGGGTGGAACGTCAGATGCCGGGGCCCGGCGCCGGACGGGAGCTTCAGCTGCTGGTTCAGCGTCAGTTTCCCGGTGGAGACGTCGAGTTTGTAGACGTAGACCGAATCCGCGCCGAGGTCGACCGCGAGCACCCACTTGCCGGTGGGGTCGTTGACCACCTGATGCGCGTGCGCGTCCCGTTCGGCGCCCTTGTGCTGCGCCAGATCGACGACGTCGCCGAGCTTCCCGCCCGCGAGGATCGGGAGGACGACGACACTGCCGCTGCTGTAGTTCGCGGCGAGCACGTACTTCTGGCTCGAGTGGACGCACAGATGGGTCGGATGCTGTCCCTTGGACGATTTCTTGTTGAGCAGCGCGGGTTTGGTCGGATCGGCCAGGCTGAACGCGGAGATCTGGCCGTTCTCGTCCTCATTGGTCACGTAGAGCGTCTTGCGGTCGGCGCTGATGTCGAACCAGGAAGCGTTGCTGACTCCCGGAATCGTCCGGTCGACGACCACGGCGTTCGTGGCCGCGTCCCGGTGAGCGACATCGAGCCCGTGCCCGGAACTGGTGTAGCTGCTGACGTAGATGGCCCCGGTTCCCTTCGGTCCGCAGGTTTGTTCGGAGGCGTTCGCGAGGTGGGAACCGAGAACGGTGGTGAGTCCAGCCGCTCCGACGGCGCCGAGGAACGTGCGTCGATCGAGTCCGGTCATCGTGATCTCTCCCAGCTGTCGGGTGGTTTAAACCACTGCCATGAGCAATGCTGCCACGCCGAAACCGGAAACGGAAAGGACGGTTTCCAAGACGGTCCAGGTTTTCAGGGTCTGCGGCACGGTCATGTTGAAGTACCGCGAGATGATCCAGAAACCGCCGTCGTTCACGTGGGAGGCGATGATCGAACCCGCCGAAATCGCGACGACCAGCAGCGCGAGCTGCATTTGCGAGTAGCCCAGCGTCGCCACCGTCGGCGCGACGATACCGCTCGTGGTCACGATCGCGACCGTCGCCGAACCCTGTGCGATGCGCATGCCGCAACTGATGACGTAGGCGGCGAGAATCACCGGGAGACCGGCGTTGTCCAGCGAACCCGCGACGGCCTTGCCGATCCCGGTGGCGGACAGCACGGCGCCGAAGAACGCGCCCGCGCCGACCACCAGCAGGATCATCGCGACCGGGCGCAGCGACTTCGCCGAAAGCTCGCTCAAATCCTTGCCCGTCAAACCGCGGCGCAGCCCCAGTAGCCAGGACGCGAGCAGCACCGAGACCGTCAGCGCGACCGCCGGGGTACCGATGAACGCGGCGACCCCGGCGGCCGCGGAGGCCTTGGGAAGCCAGATGCTGCCGAAGGTCCCGGCGAGGATCAGCACCAGCGGGACCGCGATGATCCCCAGCACCAGCCCGAGCGACGGCGGGTTCGTCTCCTTTTCGCCTTCCTCCTCCGCGACCAGGAATTCCGCGGGAACGGGCACGTCGATCCGCTTGCCGATCCACGTCGAATACAGCACACCGCCGACGAGGAACGCGGGAATACCGCAGACCAGGCCCATCAGGATGATCCAGCCGAGTTCGACGTGCAGCAGACCGGCAGCGGCCACCGGACCGGGGTGCGGCGGGAGGAACGCGTGGGTGATGGAAAGCCCGGCGAGCAACGGCAACGCGTACAGCACGAGCGAACGGCCGCCCTGTTTGGCGGCGACGTAGACCAGCGGCGCCAGCACGAAGATGCCGATGTCGAAGAAGACCGGAATGCCGAAGACGAAACCCGCGAGACCCATCGCCAACGGGGCCCGCTTCTCACCGATGGCACGCAGCAGCGCGCCGGTGAGCACCTTCGCCCCGCCCGAACGCTCCAAAATGGACCCGAGGATCGTGCCGAGCCCGATGATCGCGGCGATATGGCCGAGGATCCCGCCGAAACCCTTCTCCAGCAGGGAATCCGAGGCCTTCTGCGCGGAGCCGACGATCTGGACGACCGGCAGGCCCGCGGCCAGCGCGGTCAGCAGGCCGACCACGATCAGCGCGATGAAGGGCTCGAGCTTGACCTTGATGATGAGGAACAACAACACCGCGATCGAGACGGCGGCGAGGGTCAGGAGACCTCCCGTCGAATTTTGGAGCCAGTCGATCATCGGGCACTCCCGGGGTTCCGCAGTGAATGGCCGGCGAGGGCGCCGGTCGGTTGACCATCGTCGATGGCGGCGACACCGTTGACGAAGACATAGGGGATTCCGGCGGCTTGCTGCCGCGGCTCGTCGAACGTGGCGGTGTCGGCGACGGTTTCCGGGTCGAACAGCACGAGGTCCGCCGCGTATCCGGCGCGGACGAGCCCCCGGTCGGTCAGGCGCAGGCGCTGTGCCGCGCGGCCGGTGAGGTGGGCGACGCATTCGGCGAGTTCGAGGACGCCGAGTTCGCGGACGTAGCGCGCGAGGTAACGCGGGAACGTGCCCCAGGCGCGGGGATGCGGCCGCGCGCCGACGAGCAGCCCGTCGCTGCCGCCGGTGTGCGTGCGGTGGCGCATGATCGCCTGGACGTTCTCCTCGTGCCCGACGTGCATCAGGCAGGACGTCCCGAGCTTTTCCGAGAGCAGGACGTCGAAGTACAGCTCCGCGGCCGGTTTCCCGGCGCGCTGCGCCGAAGCGGCGACGGAATGCCCGACGAGGTGGGAGTTCTCGTCGCGGCGGACACCGTTGATCTCGATGGCCTCCCAGTCGATCGGCACCCCGTGTGCGCCGTCGGAACCGGTCTCCTCGATCTCGGCACGGATGCGCTCGCGGGTGTCCACATCGGACAATCGCGCCAGCGTGGCGTCGAGCCCGCCTTCGGTCGCCCAGCTCGGCAGCAGCGCCGAAAGGTAGGTGGCGCCCGGAAGGTAGGGATAGGTGTCCAGCGTGATGTCGCAGCCGTCGTCGAGCGCCTGGTCGAGCAGTTCCAGGAGGTTCGACGCCTTGCCCTTGTTCACCGAGAAGTTCATCGTGGCGTGCGCGAGGTGCAGCGGGCAGCCGGAGCGGCGGGAGACGTCGACCATCTCCCCGAACGCCTCCAGCGCGCCCTTGCCGTAGCTGCGGTGGTGCGGGCTGTAGAAGCCGCCGTTCTCCCCGACGACCCGGCACAGTTCGACCAGTTCGTCGGTGGTCGCGTACATGCCCGGCGTGTAGGTGAGCCCGGACGACATGCCCATCGCGCCCTCGGCCAGCCCGGTCGCGATGAGTTCCTTCATCGCGTTCATCTCGGCTTCGGTGGCGGGCCGGTCTTCCCAGCCGACGGTGAGCATGCGGACGGTGCCCTGTGGCACCAGGTAGGCCGCGTTGACCGCGACCCCGGCGTCGAGCCGGTCGAGGTACTCGCCGACGGAACGCCAGTTCCAGTCGAACCCGGCCGGATCGTCGTTCCAGCCGGCGAGCTGCTGGCGCAGCGCGGCGAGGACGTCGTCGTTCACCGGCGCGTAGGAGAGCCCGTCCTGTCCGAGGACCTCGGTCGTGACGCCCTGGGAGAGCTTCGCGAGGTGATCCGGGTTGGCGAGCAACTGGAGGTCGGAATGAGAATGCATGTCGATGAACCCGGGCGCGAGCACGAGTCCTTCGGCGTCGATGGTGCGGCGGCCCGCGAGCGAGCCGGGTTCGGCGACACTGGCGATACGGCCGTCGGAGATGCCCACGTCGTGCCTGGTGAGCGGATCTCCGGTGCCGTCGGCGACCAGTGCCGAGCGGACGACGATGTCCATGGTGATTCTTCCTCTGCGGCGGTGGAGGACGGATCAGAAGTGGGTGCGAACGAAATCGAGCACGGTCTCGCCGTCGGGGCCGACGACCGGGATCAGGGGCCACTTGTCGAAGACGGTGCAGGGATGGGACAGACCGAGGGCGATCCAGTCCCCGACCTCGACCGGTGACGACGCGGGCAGGGTGAGAAAGGCGTGCTGGTCGTTCATCTTCTGGATGGAGTGACCTTCGAGCGCGGACGGTGGCCCGTCGCCCTTGCGGATGAGGCGTGGCTCGGGCATGCCCTCGTCGAACGAGGCGTCCCGTTTGCCGATGGTGAGCAGCGCGAGTTCGTCCGTCGGCTTCGACGTCACCTGTGCCCAGGCGCGCAACGCGGAACGGAACGATGCGACCCCGCCGATACGCGGGTGTTCGCCCAGCGGCGAGATCACCCGGTAGAAGCCGTCGTCATGGGTCACGTAGGCGCCGCTGCGCAGGATCGGCAGGACGTCCAGGCCGCCCCAATCCTTCGTGAGCTCGTCGGCGACGCGGTCGAAGTACGCGCTGCCGCCACCGGTGACGATGATCTGGCCGGCGTCGTCGAGCAGGCCCTTGGCGTGGAAGGCGAAGACGAGTTCGCGCAGACCGTCCACATAGGAGCTGATCAGCTGGAGCGACTTTTCGTCCGTGTGGTGGGAAAGCGCGCCTTCGTAGCCGCCGGATCCGCGCAGGCGGAGAGCCGGGCTCGCGTGCGCGGCCTCGGCGACGGCGAGCGCGGTCTCGGTGTCGCGGACACCGGTGCGGCCGCCCTCGGCGCCGAGTTCGACGAGGACGTCGACCTTGCGGCGGGCCCCGCGCAGGGCTTCGGTCATGAGCTCGACACCGCGGACGGAGTCGACCCAGCAGACGAACTCGAAGTCGTCGTCGGCGTCCAGTTCGGCGGCCAGCCACTTCAGGCCGGAGGGGTCGAGCAGCTGGTTCGCCAGCAGGATGCGGGAAACGCCGAACGCGCGGTATATCCGCAGGTGGCCGGCGTTCGCGCAGGTGATGCCCCACGAGCCGTGCTGCAGCTGCCGCTCGAACAGCTGCGGCGCCATCGTCGTCTTGCCGTGCGGGGCCAGCGCGACCCCGCGTTCGGCGCACCAGGCCGCCATCGTGCGGAGGTTGTGCTCGACGGCCTCTTCGTCGAGGACGACGAACGGGCCGAGGAAGCCGTCTTCGAACAGCTTCGCGCCGCGGGCGGCGGCCTCGCCGATCGTGAGACCGGACAGCGAGGGCGCGACCGAGCGGAAGCGCCAGTCGACGCGCTCCTCCCGGACGGCCGCGACCGCGGCGGAATCGATGGTGCCGGCTTGGAACATGAGGTTCACCTCGGTTGCGTATGTTGCAACGGACGTTGCGCATATTGCGTGGGATAGGTGTAGCATCCGGTCCGCTGGAGGTCAACGGCATGACGACTAGGAGACGTGAAGGTGACAAGCGCGCCCGACGTGTTGTGCATCGGGGAGTCGATGGCCTTGTTCGTGCCGGCCGAACCCGGGCCGCCCGACGAGGTACGTAAGTGGGTGCGAAGCATCGGAGGCGCCGAATCGAACGTCGCCTGTCATCTCCCGGCGCTGGGATTCACCAGCGCGTGGGTGAGCGCCGTGGGCGACGATCCGTTCGGCCGCGCGCTGGTGCGCGAGATCGGTGAGGCCGGGGTGGACGTGAGCGCGGTCGTGGTCGACCCGACGCGGCCGACCGGGCTGTACGTCAAGGAGAGCGGCGCGGACGGCAGCCCCGTGCGCTACTACCGGAAAGGCTCGGCCGCGTCCGGAATGGACGCCGGGCTCCTGGGGAAACTCGATCTCGACGGTGTCCGCGTGATCCACCTGTCCGGGATCACGCCCGCACTGTCGGACGGCTGCCTCGACCTGGTGCGGGCGCTGATGGAACGACCGCGTGGGGACACGCTGGTGTCGTTCGACGTGAACTTCCGACCCGCGCTGTGGACCGAGCGCGACCCGTCGGTGCTGGCCGGACTGGCCGCCCGCGCCGACATCGTGCTGGCGGGCGAGGACGAGGCCGAGCGGGTGTGGGGGACCGGTGACCCGGCACGGCTGCGTGCCGCGGTGCCGGGGCCGAAGACGCTGGTCGTGAAGCACGGGGCACGCGGGGTGACGTTGGTCGAGGGGGACGGGCCACCGCTGTTCTCGCCCGCGCTCCAGGTCGACGTCGTGGAACCGGTCGGCGCCGGTGACGCCTTCGCGGCCGGGTTCCTCGCCGCCACCCTGCGCGGCGACGACCCCGCGACCCGGCTGCGACGTGGTCATTTGCAGGCCGCGGCCACCCTGCTGACCCACGACGACGTGGGCACGCCGCTGCCCGGATCCGTCGTCGAAGCACTCCTCGGCGCGGATGAGGCAGCATGGGCGGCGGCCAAGCTGACGGACAAGGGAGTGGTGGGCGGATGAGCCAGAGCCTGGACAGGGCGCTCACGCTGCTGGGCGGTCTCGCTCGCGAGCCGAAGACGCTCGACCAGCTCGCCGAGGAGATCGGCGTGCACAAGTCGACCGTGCTGCGCCTCCTGCGCACCCTGGAGACACACCACTTCGTCCGCCGGGAAGGACAGCGGTACTACCGGCTGGGCAGTGCGCTCTTCGACCTCGCGCAGCAGGCGCTGGAGGATCGCGACGTCCGCCGCACCGCGCAATCGGCGCTCGCCGGGCTCAACGCGCGTACCGGCCACACCGTGCACCTCGCGTCCTATGAGGACGGAGAGGTCGTCTACATCGACAAGTTCGAGGGCAGGCATTCGGTGCGGATGTACTCCCGCATCGGAAAACGCGCGCCGCTGCACTGCACCGCCGTCGGCAAGGTGCTGGTCGCGGCGATGACGCCGGAGAAGCAGGCGGACGTGGTCTCGAGGATCGACTTCTTCGTCCGCACGCCGAACACGATCACCACGCCCGAGGCCTACGAGAAGGAACTCGCGCTCGTCGCCGACCGCGGCTACGCGGTGGACAACGCCGAACACGAGGACTTCATCCACTGCGTCGCCGCGCCCGTCCGCGGCCCGGGCGGCGTGGTACTCGCCGCCGCGTCGGTGTCGGTGCCGAAGGTGCTGCTCGACTACGACGGCCTGATGGCGCTCGTGCCGGAGCTGGTCGCCGCCACCGAAGAAGCTTCCGTCCACAGTGGATGGACGGGGAACCGAAAGGGGAAGTTGGAATGAGCAAGACCGCGATCAGCACGGAGAACGCGCCGAAGCCGGTGGCCGCGTTCTCGCAGGCGGTCCGCAAGGGCAACATCCTGCAGGTGGCCGGCCAGGTCGCCTTCGACCCGGCCACCGGCGCCATCGTCGGCGAGACCGTCGGCGAGCAGACCGAGCAGACCTTCAAGAACATCGAAGCGGTGCTCGAGGCCGCCGGTTCGAGCCTGGCCGACGCGCTGATGGTGCGTGTCTACCTGACCGACGTCGACCACTTCGGCGCGTTCAACGAGGTCTACAACAAGCTGATCGGCGAGGCGCCGCACCCGGCCCGCACCACCGTGTACGTCGGCCTGCCCGCCGGCCTGCTGGTGGAGATCGACGTCCTGGCCGTCACGGACTGACCCTCGCGCGTGCCATGAAAGGTCCTTTCCTTGCAAAATTCGCAAGGAAAGGACCTTTCCTCGCATCGGTCAGAGGACGCTCGTGTACCCGTTGAGGGCGGGCTGCCCGCCCAGGTGCGCGAAGAGCACGTTCGAATCCCGCGAGATCTCGCCGCGGGAAACGAGGTCGATCAGCCCCGCCATGGACTTGCCCTCGTACACCGGATCGGTGAGCACTCCCTCCAGCCGCGCCAGCGTCCGGATCGCGTCCAAAGTGGACTCGTCCGGGATGCCGTAGATCCCGGCGTGATAGCGCTCGTCCAGTTCGACTTCGCGGATCTCGCCCGCGCCGATCAGCTCCGCGGTCGCCCGGGCGATACGGGTGATCTGGTCGCGCGTCTCCGCCGGTTTCGCCGAGCCGTCGATGCCGAGGATCCGCCGCGGCTTCCCGGAAAGCGCGGCCCCGGCGACCATCCCCGCCTGCGTGCTGCCGGTGACCGAGCAGACGACCACCGTGTCGAAGAAGACGCCGAGTTCGGCCTCCTGCGCTTCGAGCTCGACGATCCAGTTCGCGAAGCCGAGCCCGCCGAGGCGGTGGTCCGAACCGCCGGCCGGGATCGCGTACGGCTTCCCGCCGTCGGCTTCGATCTCCTTGACCGCGTTCTCCCAGCTTTCCTTGAACCCGACGCCGAACCCGGCCTCGACCATCCGGATGTCCGCCCCGAGGATGCGCGAGAGCTGGATGTTGCCGACCTTGTCGTACATCGGATCGGTCCAGTCGACCCAGCTCTCCTGCACCAGCACGGCTTCGAGCCCGGCGCGCGCGGCGGCCGCGGCGACCTGGCGGGTGTGGTTCGACTGCACGCCGCCGATCGAGATCAGCGTGTCCGCGCCCTGGGCCAGCGCGTCGGCGACCAGGTATTCGAGCTTCCGCGTCTTGTTGCCGCCGAATGCGATCCCGGAGTTGACGTCCTCGCGTTTCGCCCAGACCTGCGCGCCGCCGAGATGAGCGGTGAGCCGTTCGAGCGGGTGAACGGGGGAGGGGCCGAACAGCAGCGGATAGCGGGGGAAGTCGGCGAGGGTCATGGCGTCTCCAGGAGGTCTTCGAGCTCGGTCCAGATGGTGGCGGTGATCGCGCAGGCCGCGTCGACGTCGCCTGCTTCGATGGCGTCGGCCAGCTCCGCGTGGCGCTGGACCGACCGGTGGGCGGGCAGGGAGCCGAAGCGCGCGTATTCGAGACGTCGCAACAGCGGGGTGTAGCGGGCCAGCGTCGCGGCGATCGCCCGGTTGCGGGCGGCGGCGACGGGGACGTCGTGGAGTTCGTCGTCGGCGGCGATCGCGGCCGCGATGTCCCCGGTGGCGATCGCGTCGGCGAACCGGGTGTTGGCCGCCCGCATCGCGGCGACCTCCGCCGGTCCCATCCGCGGCGCGCCCGCCCGGACGGCGAACTCGTGCAGCGCGCGCACGAGCTGCAGAGCGTCACGGACGTCGTCGGGGACGAACCCCGCCACCCGTGTGTAGCTCTGGGGCTTCGACTCGACGAGACCGTCCTCGATCAGCCGCAGCAGGGCCTGGCGCACCGGCGCCCGGGAAAGCCCCAGCTGCTCGGCGAGGTCGCCGTCGCGCAGGTTCGTGCCCGGTGGCAGCGTCCCGTCGATGATCGCCCGCCGGATGCTCTCGTAAGCCTCGTCCCTGAGGAGGGACCTCGGTACCTTCGCTAACCCACTCACATCTGAAATGTTAGTCGACGGCGAAGGGGAAGTACATGAAGGCCCCCTTCCTGTACCCAGGCGCAAGGAAGGGGGCCTTCATGTACTTCGGAGGACTAGTAGACCGGTCCCGTGTACTTCTCGCCCGGGCCCTGCCCGGGCGCGTCCGGTACGGCCGAAGCCTCGCGGAACGCCTTCTGCAGCGACTGCAGGCCGTCGCGCAACGGGCCGGCGTGCAGGCCGAGGTACTCTGCCGAAGCGGTGACCAGCCCGGCGAGGGCGGTGATCAGGCGACGGGCTTCGTCGAGGTCGCGGTGCGGTGAGCTGGCCGGATCCTCGTCCGCGAGGCCGAGACGCTCGGCGCCGGCGGAGAGCAGCATGACGGCCGCCCTGCTGATCACCTCGACGCTCGGGATGTCCTCCAGGTCGCGGACGTCCGGGGAATACGGGGGTTGCTGAACGGGTTCATCTGACACGTCTGGTACCCTTCCACGAGCGACCAGCCCCCGAGCGATCGGGGGCGGCAAGTGGAGCCCCGCTCCCACCCGTGTCACCGCCGCAACATCAGGTGTCCGGGTCCGGTCTCGCCAAGACGATTTCGGGCGTCGAGGCGGTGTGTTCGGTTCTGGAGATCGAACACGATCGGAAAGAGTGGGCCCCGCGTACCGCACGGTACCGGGGCCTTAGGTATGTGGGCACCAGGTCGAAACGGTAGAAGAATTTACCTCGAACCAGGGAGGCCCCATCAGCTCCGAGACACGCATCAACGACCGAATCCGGGTTCCGGAGGTCCGCCTCGTCGGGCCGGCCGGTGAACAGGTCGGCATCGTCCGGATCGAAGATGCGCTGCGGCTGGCACAGGAGAACGATCTCGATCTCGTCGAGGTCGCCCCGCAGGCACGCCCGCCCGTATGCAAGCTCATGGACTTCGGCAAGTTCAAGTACGAGAGCGCGCAGAAGGCCCGCGAGTCCCGCCGCAACCAGCAGCTCACCGTCATCAAAGAGCAGAAGCTGCGGCCGAAGATCGACCAGCACGACTACGAGACCAAGAAGGGTCACGTGTCGCGCTTCCTTGCGGCAGGCAACAAGGTCAAGGTCACGATCATGTTCCGCGGTCGCGAGCAGTCCCGGCCGGAACTCGGGTTCCGTCTGCTGCAGAAGCTCGCCGACGAGGTGACCGAGCTCGGCTTCGTCGAGTCGTCGCCGAAGCAGGACGGTCGCAACATGATCATGGTGTTGGCCCCGCACAAGAACGTGAAGCCGCAGAAGGCCGCGAAGGCAGCCAAGGACGAGACGTCCGAGCCGCCCGCCGACGCGTAGCGCCGACCAGCACATGTCAGCGGCACACCGGGCAACACCGGTGTGCCGCCGCACGGAAGAGGACAACGTAATGCCGAAGATGAAGACGCACAGCGGGACGTCCAAGCGTGTCCGCGTCACGGGTTCGGGCAAGCTGCGCCGCCAGAAGGCCGGCCGCCGCCACCTGATGGAGAAGAAGTCCAACAGGCTCACCCGTCGCCTCGAAGGCACGACCGAGATCGCCAAGAACGACGTCGGCCGCGTCAAGCGCCTTCTCGGCCGCTGACACCCCGCACTTTGTAAACGCCGGGCGCGCCAGCGCGCCCCCAGATCGACAGGATGGACCCCAGTGGCACGCGTCAAGAGGGCTGTCAACGCCCAGAAGAAGCGTCGCGCGACTCTCGAGCTCGCCAGCGGCTACCGCGGCCAGCGTTCGCGGCTGTACCGCAAGGCGAAGGAGCAGACGCTTCACTCGCTGAACTACGCCTACCGGGACCGTCGCGCCCGCAAGGGTGACTTCCGCCAGCTGTGGATCACCCGTATCAACGCGGCGGCCCGCGCCAACGGCGTGACCTACAACCGCTTCATCCAGGGCCTCAAGGCCGCGGGTGTCGAGGTCGACCGCAAGATCCTCGCGGACCTCGCCGTCAACGACGCCGCGGCGTTCACCGCGCTGGCCGAGCTGGCCAAGGCGAACGTGAACACCGAAGAGAAGAAGTCGGCCTGACCGGCTACAGCGCTCTTCCGCAACCCGGGGCGGCTCCGTTCACCGAACGGACGCCCCGGGTTGTTGCTGCGCGCAAGCTCACCCGCCGGGCCGAGCGCGAGAAGACCGGCCGGTTCCTCGCCGAGGGCGCGAACGCCGTCGAGGCCGCGCTCGAAGACGGCGGCACGGTGTACGAGCTGTTCGTGACCGAACGCGCCGCCGCGCAGCACGAGCGGCTGCTCACCGTCGCGCGCGAGGCGGGCGTCCCCGTCTCGCCGATCACCGATCGTGCCGCCGACGGGCTGTCCGAGACCGTGACACCGCAAGGCATCGTCGCGGTCTGCGCGCTCGTCGACCGTCCACAGGAAACCGTCCTGAAGCCGGGCGCGAAGCTCGTCGTCGTCCTCGTCGACGTCGCCGACCCCGGCAACGCGGGCACCGTGATCCGGGTCGCGGACGCGGCCGGCGCCGACGCGGTCGTCCTCGCCGGGGACAGCGTCGACCCGCACAACGGCAAATGCGTGCGTGCGGCCGCCGGCAGCCTGTTCCACCCCGCCATCACCCGGATCCGGGACGTCGACGCGGCCTTGAAGGCCTGCTCCGCCGCCGGACTCCGCACCCTCGGCGCACACGGTTACGCCGACACCGAACTCGATCAGGTGACCTTCGACGAGCCCACGGCGTGGGTGTTCGGCAACGAGGCACACGGCTTGCCGCGCGAGGTCCTGGAGACGGTCGACCTCGCGGTGAAGATCCCGATGTACGGCAAGGCGGAGAGCCTGAACCTCGCGACGGCCGCCGCCATCTGCGTGTACACAAATGCGATGGCTTCGCGGGCCGCGGCCACGTAGAGTCGCGGGCATCACGCCGTCGCACCACGACACCAAGGGAGCTCTCATGGAACGCAGTGTTCGTTCCAGCACCTTGTTTACGGCGTAGAGCGCGTTTTTCGCACTCCCGAGTGACGGTGTGCCCAGCCCGAGGGTGATCGGGGGCCGCCGTTCGCTGTCCCATAGAATTCAGCAGCTGCTAAACCCATGTGTGCGCTCGCGTGCACCGGACCAGTCCCAGCGGACGCCGAGGAGTTATGTCCGAAGCCAACGACAAGCAGGACCCCCAGGCGGGGGCGCTCGCGCCGGAAACGTTGACGGCCGCCGTCAAACAGGCCGAGACGGATTTCGCGGCCGCGGCGGATCTCGACGCGCTGGCCGCGGTCAAACCCGCCCACCTCGGGGACCAGTCTCCGCTGCTGCTCGCCCGCCGCGAGATCGGCGCCCTGCCGAAGCAGGAGAAGGCCGAGGCAGGCAAGCGGGTCAACGAAGCGCGCCAGGGCATCCAGTCCGCGTTCGACGCCCGTCGCGCGGTGCTGCAGGCGGAACGTGACGAGAGGGTGCTCCGCGAGGAGGCCGTCGACGTCACGCTGCCGTGGGATCGCGTGCCCCGCGGCGCCCGGCACCCGATCGCGACCCTCTCGGAGCGGATCGCCGACGCGTTCGTCGCGATGGGCTACGAGGTCGCCGACGGCCCGGAGCTCGAAGCCGAATGGTTCAACTTCGACGCGCTGAACTTCGGCAAGGACCACCCCGCGCGCCAGCTGCAGGACACGTTCTACCTCGGCGAGGAGGACTCCGGCCTGGTGCTGCGGACGCACACCTCGCCGGTGCAGGCCCGCACGCTGCTGCACCGCGACCTGCCCGTGTACGTCGTCTGCCCCGGCCGCACCTACCGGACCGACGAGCTCGACGCCACGCACACGCCGGTGTTCTCGCAGGTCGAAGGGCTCGCGGTGGACAAGGGCCTGACGATGGCGCACCTCAAGGGCACCCTCGACGCCTTCGCCCGCGCGATGTTCGGCGGGACCTCGAAGACGCGCCTGCGTCCGCACTTCTTCCCGTTCACCGAGCCATCGGCCGAGGTCGACGTCTGGTTCGAGGAGAAGAAGGGCGGCCCCGGCTGGGTCGAATGGGGCGGCTGCGGAATGGTCAACCCCAACGTCTTGCGCGCCTGCGGCGTCGATCCCGAGGTCTACTCGGGCTTCGCCTTCGGCATGGGTATCGAGCGCACCCTGCAGTTCCGCAACGGAATTCCGGACATGCGCGACATGGTGGAGGGCGACATCAGGTTCACCCTGCCCTTCGGAACGGAGGCCTGAGTGAAGGTTCCAGCCAGCTGGCTGATCGAACACCTCGACGTCGACGAGGAGGTCACGGCCCAGGATCTGGCCGACGCCTTCGTGCGGATCGGCATCGAGGTCGACGACGTCCGGAAGCTCGAACCGGTCACCGGCCCGCTCGTGGTCGGCCGCGTCGCCGAGATCGAGGAGCTCACCGAGTTCAAGAAGCCGGTCCGGTTCTGCCGGGTCGATGTCGGCGAGTCGGAGGACGAGGACGCCGACAAGCCGGATGAGAACCTCGACGACGATGAGGACGACGACGAAGGTCCCTTCGAGGACGAAGGCCCCACGGGGATCAAGACCCGCGGGATCATCTGCGGTGCCACGAACTTCGCCGAGGGCGACCTGGTCGTCGTCGCGCTGCCCGGCACCGTGCTGCCCGGCGGTTTCGAGATCGGTTCGCGCAAGACCTACGGCCGCCTCAGCGACGGCATGATCTGCTCCGCGAGCGAACTCGGCATCGGCGACGACCACTCCGGCATCCTGGTGCTGCCGCCGAGCACGGCCAGCCCCGGCGAAGACGCGAGCAAGCTGCTCGGCCTCGACGACACCGTCCTCGAGGTCACGCCGACCCCGGACCGCGGGTACACGCTGTCGGTCCGCGGCCTGGCCCGCGAGCTGTCCAACGCGCTCGACGTCCCGTTCGGCGACCCGGCGTCCATCGAGGTCCCCGAGGCCGAGAGCGACGTCTGGCCGGTGCACCTCGAAGACACCGAGGGCTGCAAGCGGTTCGTCCTGCGCCGGGTCAAGAACCTCGACGCGACCGCGCCGACGCCGTGGTGGATGCGCCGTCGCCTGATGCTGGCCGGCATCCGGTCGATCTCCCTCGCGGTCGACGTGACCAACTACGTCATGCTCGAACTCGGGCACCCGCTGCACGCGTTCGCGACCGGTTCGGTCAAGGGCGATCTGGTGGTGCGCAAGGCGAAGCCGGGCGAGAAACTGACCACTTTGGACGATGTCGAGCGCACGCTCGACGCGGACGACGTGGTGATCGCCGACGACAGCGGGGTCATCTCGCTGGCGGGCACGATGGGCGGCGCGTCGACCGAGATCACGCCGGAGAGCACCGACGTGCTGCTCGAAGCGGCGCACTGGGATCCGTCGTCGATCAGCCGGACGGCCCGCCGTCACAAGCTGTTTTCCGAGGCGGCCAAGCGGTTCGAGCGCTACACCGACCCGCAGCTGTGCGCGGTGGCCGTCGAGTTCGCGGCGCGGCTGCTGCGTCAGTACGGCGAGGGCTCGATCCTGCCCGGCCGCACCGACGAGGGCGGCGTCGAGCCGAACCCGCCGGTGACCATGCCGATCAGCCTGCCCGACCAGGTGGCCGGGGTGCGCTACGAGCGCGGTGTCACGGTCAAACGGCTTTCGCAGATCGGGTGCAAGGTCAACGTGGGCACGTCGGAGGACGGCACCGCACTGGTGACCGCGGTCCCGCCGAGCTGGCGTGGCGACCTCGTGCAGCCGGCCGACCTGGTCGAGGAGGTGCTCCGGCTGGAGGGCTACGACAGCATCCCGTCGGTGCTGCCCGACGCCCCGGCCGGCCGTGGGCTCACCGACACGCAGCGTCGCCGCCGCTCGGTCGCTCGCGCGCTGGCGGAGAACGGCTACGTCGAGGTGCTGCCCTTCCCGTTCATCTCGGACTCGGTCTGGGATTCGTTCGGGCTGCCCGAGGACGACGTCCGTCGCAGCACCGTCAAGGTGCGCAACCCGCTGGAGGCGGACAAGGACCGGATGGCGAGCACCTTGCTGCCGGGGCTGCTGGAAACCTTGCAGCGCAACATTTCCCGCGGTTTCAAGGACGTCTCGCTGTTCCACATCGGGCAGGTCGTGCTGCCCGGGCCGAACCCGATCCCGATGCCTTCGCTCGGGGTCGACCGGCGGCCGACCGACGAGGAGCTCGCGGTACTGGAGGCGGCCGTGCCGCCGCAGCCGCTGCACGTCGCCGTCGTGCTCGCCGGTCAGCGCGCTCGCGCCGGTTGGTGGGGCGAGGGTGAGCAGGCGAACTGGGCCGACGCGGTCCAGGCCGCCCGGCTGGTGGCGCAGGCCGCCGGTGTCGAGCTGACCACGGCCGCGGCGGATCAGCCGCCGTGGCACCCCGGCCGCTGCGCGCAGCTGCGGGTGGGGCAGTGGCCCGTCGGTTACGCCGGTGAGCTGCACCCGAAGGTCGTCGAGGCGCTCGGGCTGCCTCCGCGCACCGTCGCGATGGAACTCGACCTGGACGCGATCCCGATCCCGGACGACCGTCCGGCGCCGCGGATCTCGGCGTACCCGCCGGTGCTGCTCGACGTCGCCCTCGTCGCCGAGGCGGAGGTGCCGTCGGCGGATCTGGCCGAGGCGCTGCGTGAAGGCGCGGGCGAACTGCTCGAGGACATCACGCTGTTCGACTCCTACCAGGGCGAGCAGGTGGGCGAGGGCAAGCGTTCGGTGGCGTACAAGCTGCGGTTCCGTGCCGCGGACCGCACGCTGACCGTCGACGAGGCCACCAAGGCCCGCGACGCCGCCGTCGCGGTCGCCGGTGAACGCTTCGGTGCGAGCCTGCGGGCCTGACCCGGTAGTCCCGTGAAGGCCCCCTTCCCTCGGCTCAGCCGAGGGAAGGGGGCCTTCACGCGCTTCAGGTGTGGCAAAGTGAGGACTTGTGTCACGTCCAGACGGCCGGTCCAGCATCCAAGACATCGCCCGCGCCAGGCTGAGCGACGGTTTCGTCGGCAGGGTCGGGGAACGTGAAGACTTCCGGGACAATCTGGGGTTGTCCGGAGACGACCGGCGCCGCCGGTACCTGTACTCGGTGCACGGCCTCGCGGGGGTCGGCAAGTCGTTCCTCCTCGACCAGCTTCGCGGTATCGCCGAGGAAGCCCGCGCCGCCGTCGGGTTCGCCGACGACCGGCAGCAGGATTTGCCCGCGACGTTGGTCAAACTGGCGAAGGACCTCGCTCGCGGCGGGTACGAGATGCGCCGTTTCGAGAAGCGCTACGAGTCCTATCTCAAGGCGAGGGAACGGCTTCACAGCGATCCGCAGGCTCCCGCTGCAGGCCGCGCCCTCGTCACGAAGACCGTGGTCAAGGCGGGTCTCGGCGTCGCGAAGACGCTTCCCGGCGGAAGCATCGCCGCCGACGCGATCGACGCGGACGCGACGGCGAAACAGCTGGAGCAGCTCCAGGTCTACCTCGCGGCGAAGTTCAAGCGGAAGGCCGATGTCCAGCTGCTCCTCGAACCGGCTGAGGAGCTCACCAAACCGTTCGTCGAAGATCTGTGGCGCATCCCGGAGACGCGGCAGATCGCGCTGTTCTTCGACACCTTCGAGCGGACCGCGCCGGTCCTGGAGACCTGGCTGCTCGACCTGCTCGCCGGACTGTACGGCGATCTGCCGCAGAACCTGGTGCTCACCGTCGCGGGCCAGTTCCCGCTGGACGAGGCGAACTGGAACCGGCACGCGCCGCTGGTGCGCGAGATCGAACTCCGGCCGTTCACCGAGCCGGAGGCACGGCGCCTGCTCGCCGAACACGGGATCACCGACGAACAGGTCATCGAGATCGTGCTGCGGCTGACCGACGGCCTGCCCGTCCTGGTCGCCATGCTGGCCAGCAGGAATCCCGTCGGAGCGGACGCCGTCGGCGATCCCAGCGATGACGCGGTCAAGCGATTCCTCCACTGGGTCCCGGAAAAGGCCAGGAAGGACATCGCCGCCACCGCGTCGCTGCCCCGCTTCCTCGACGAGGACGTCATCGGCGTGCTGACCGGGAAGGAGACCGCGGGGGAGACCTTCCGCTGGCTGCGGGAACTGCCGTTCGTCGGGCGCCGCGAGCTTCCAGTGCGCTACCACCCGGTGGTCCGCGGCCCGATGGTGCGGCTGGAACGCGGGCGTTCTCCCGCCGAGTTCGCCGAACGCCACCTTCGGCTCGGCGAGTACTACGAAGGACGCTGTGCCGAACTCGGCCTGAGCAGCCATCGCGACGCCTGGAGCGACGAACGCTGGCAGAAGAGGAAGCTCGAACAGACCTATCACCGGCTCTGCGGCGCCCCGGCCGACGCGCTGCCGGACGCGCTGCTCGGCGCGGCGGAGATGATCACCACCGGCATCGCTCCCGCACGGGCCTGGGCGCGCATGATGGAGCAGGCGGGTGTCGACGCGGACGCGCCTTCGGTACTGGGCTGGGGACAACGGCTGACCGCCGCGATCGGCGACGGCGACGGCCCGCGGGAGATCCCGGTGCTCGACCTGCTCGCCGGCGCGGGTGAACTCGACACCGCCCGGCTCTCGACGGTGATCCGGCGGCGCGCGTGGGCCTACGAAGGGCAGGACGACATCGCCGCGGCGACACGGGACTTCGATCGGGCTCTCGATCTGAACCCCGCCGATCCCTACCCGTGGAGCGATCGAGGCAACCTGTTCCGCAACGAGGGTGACTGGGAACGGGCGTTGTCGGATCTGAACCGGGCGATCGAACTCGACCCCGGTTACGCCTATTCGTGGCGTGGACGCGGTTCCGCCCGTGCCGAGCTCGGCGATCTCGACGGCGCGATGGCGGACCTCGACGAGGCCGTCCGTCTGCAGCCCGACCACACGTGGGCGTACTCCATCCGGAGCGAGGTGCACTTCAAACGCGGCGACGTCCGGAAGGCGATCGACGAGATCGACATCGCGATCCGGCTCGATCCCGACTATGCCTGGGCCGTCCACTACCGGGCCACGCTGTTCGCCGAGCTGGGAGACGACGACGAAGCACTCGCCGGTCACCGCGCGGCCGCCGCCCTCCGCCCCAAAGACGTCTTCTACCTGACGGAGCTGGCGGTGTTCCTGGAGCGGACTGAAGGCGGGGACGCCGCGTCGGCGGCCTTCGACGCGATCGTCGCGGCGGATCCCGGCAGCGCCAGGGCCCACGCGATCCGGGCCGCTTTCCACCACCGCGGCGAACGGTACCGGCTCGCCGTCGACGGTTTCACCGCCGCGCTGCGCATCGACCCGGACTACGAATGGGCGTACTACATGCGCGGCCAGACGCAGGACGAGCTGGATGATCGTGAGGCGGCGCTCGCCGATTACGAGCGTGCGATCGAACTCGCTCCCGACGACGCCGAGAACCATCTGCAGCGAGGGATGATGCTCAGCCGGCTGAGGAGGAATCAAGAAGCGATCGAGTCCCTGAGCCGCGCGATCGAACTCGAACCCGGCAACGAATGGGCGCACACCTGGCGCGCGATGACCCATCAGCGCGCCCGCGACTTCGCTGAGGCTCTCGCCGACATAGACGTCGCTGTGGCGGCGAACCCGGAGATGGCCTTCTTCCACACCACCCGGGGCGACATCCTCAGAGGTCTCGACCGCCACGACGAAGCCCGGGCCGCCCTGGACGAAGGGGTGCGTCTGGGGCAGGACAGCGGATACGCCGCCTACCGGCGCGCTCGTCATCGCTTCCTCTTCGATGACCTGGCAGGCGCGATGTCCGACACGGAAAGCGCGCTGGAAGCAGGGCACGGCGAGAGCGCCCAAGCCTTGCGCGCGGACATCCGCTGCCGCGCCGGCGAGTACCAGGAGGCCATCCGGGAGCTGCGCGAACTGGTCGCCTCGGATCCGGAGGACACCGACTACCGCGAGAGCCTCGGGGAAGCCCTGCTGTTCGCGGGGGAGACCGACGAGGCGGAGACGCTCCTGGCCCCGCTCGCCCCGGAATTCGGCTGGGCGCACAACCTCCTCACCCTCGTCCGGCTGAAGACAGGGAAAACCGAAGAAGCCCACCAGGCGCTGAACGAAGGCCTCGACAGGGCCACCGCCCGGATCTCGACCGGCGCCTTCGACTGGGACGTCCAGCTCCAGCCGCTCTTCTACCTCCTCGTCCTCGGCCGTGAGGAAGAAATGACCCGTGACCTCAAGGCCCTGCTCGAAAAGGGCGCGCCGCAGGAGACGCGCCTGGAGTTGCTGCGCGATCTCAAAGAGCTACGAGTGCTGGTACCCGAACTCGGCGGAGTGATCGAGGATCTCATCGCCCTCATCCCCAGGCCGGTGCTCACTCTCCCAGGTGCTTGAGCGCCTCCTTCCTGGACAGAGTGGACAGTGCCGGATGCGCGGTGACGAACGCGCGCACCCAGCCCGGCTCGGTCTTCGCGTACTCGCGCAGGGCCCAGCCGATTCCCTTGCGCAGGAAGAAGTCCTTGTCGTCGATGTTCGCCTCGACGGCACGGGTGAGCAGATCGGTGTCCGTTCCGCCCTTGGCGCCGATCTGGCAGATGACCGCGGTGCGGCGGCGCCACCTGTCCTCGTCGTAGGCCCAGGTCAGCATCAGCGTGGTCACCGTCTCGGGTTCCGCGCGGAGGATCGGCCCGATCCGGCGGATGGCGACTTCGTCCACATAGTCCCACCACGCGCCCGTCACGATCATCTCCTCGTACAGGCCGAGCAGATCGACGTCCTGCCAACGGGTGTACGCGCGATGCCCGGAAAGGGCGATCGCCGCATAGCGCTCTTCGCGGAACTCGGCCTCCCGCCACAACGTGAGAATTGCCGTCGAAAAGCTCACACGATCGGGTAGCCGATTCTCGGCGTAGACCCGCTTCAGCAGGGCCGTCCGAGGCGGCGACGCCACACCGAGGAACGGCATTTCCGACTTCATGTACGCCCGCATCGACGGCGCTTTCCCCGGATCGGCCAGCGCGGCCAAACCGTTGCGAACCGCCGAAACCAGGCTTTTCACCTCGTCCATGCGCTCTCCTTTCCCCAGTGGGCGCCGCGAGCGTACGACAGGGGACCGACAAGACTGATATGCCCGGATCGGGGATCGGATACCGACTAAAGAGGGATGGCGGTCAACGTGTCGGTCAGCGAGATTGAAGCCGGTTCTCGGTAGCTTCGGCCCGACCGGGTCGAACGCGGACGAAAAGGAACACAGTGAAGAAATTCGTTGCCGCCCTGGCGGTCGCGGGGATCGGCGTCGGCACCATGGCGCTCGCTCCCTCCGCCACGGCCGCCTCGGCGTCGGACTTCGATCCGAAGCCCATCTCCTGGGGAGCCTGTACGCGCCCGAGCCTGGTCAAGGCCGGCGCGGAATGCGGTTTCCTCGAGGTCCCGCTGGACTACGCGAAGCCGGGCGGGGAGAAGATCTCGATCGCCGTCTCGCGGGTGAAGCACAAGTCCGCCCAGTCGCAGGGCGTCATGATCGTCAACCCGGGTGGCCCCGGCGGTTCGGGCCTCGGGCTGTCGACGCTCGGCCGGGCCGTCCCCAAGAAGGCGGGTGAGGAGTACGACTGGATCGGCTTCGACCCGCGCGGCGTGGGGGAGAGCAAGCCGTCGCTGACCTGCGACGGGAACTACGCCTCCTACAACCGCCCGCAGTACGTGCCGACCACGCGCGCCATCGAGACGGCGTGGCGTGAGAAGGCGAAGGGCTACGCGAAGGCGTGCGCCAAGAACGGCGCGATCCTCGACCACATCAAGACCATCGATGTGGCGAAGGACGTCGACAGCCTGCGCAAGGCGCTGGGCGAGAAGCAGATCAACTACTACGGCTTCTCCTACGGCACCTACCTCGGGCAGGTCTACAGCACGCTGTTCCCGCAGAACGTGCGGCGGATGGTGTTCGACGGCACCGTCGACCCCCGCGACGTCTGGTACAAGGCGAACCTGAACCAGGACATCGCCTTCGACAAGAACATCAAGACCTACTTCGGCTGGCTCGCGAAGTACGACTCCGTCTACCACCTCGGCAACACCGCCTCCGCGGTCGAGAAGCTGTGGTACGCCGAGCAGAAGAAGCTGTACGACAAGCCCGCTGGTGGCGTCATCGGCGGATCCGAGTGGACGGACATCTTCCTGCAGGCCGGCTACTACGTCTTCGGCTGGGAAGACATGGCGAACGCCTTCTCCGGCTGGGTGCACAAGGGTGACTGGCAGACCTTGAAGGGCCTGTACGACGACTCCAACCCGCCGGGCCAGGACAACGGGTACGCGGTGTACGCGGCCGTGCAGTGCACCGACGTGGCGTGGCCGCAGAGCTGGCCCCGCTGGAAGTTCGACAACTGGGTCACGCACTTCCGGGCGCCGTTCGAGACCTGGGGCAACGCCTGGTTCAACGCGCCGTGCCTCGACTGGCCCGCGAAGCCGGGCAAGCCGGTGGAGATCGACGGGAGCAAGGTCCCCGGCATCCTGCTGGTCAACGAGGAGAACGACGCCGCGACGCCGTACCCCGGCAGCCTCGAGGTCCGCAAGCGCTACCCGAACTCCAGCCTGATCAGCGCTCCGGGCGGCACGACGCACTCGGGCTCGCTGTCCGGTGTGTCCTGTGTGGACGACAAGATCGCGGACTACCTGCTGACCGGAAAGCTGCCCGTGCGCAAGCCGGGCAACGGTTCGGACGTGCAGTGCGCCGCGGTCCCGCAGCCGGTTCCGGCCGGTGCTTCCGCGGCCGCGAAGTCGGACGTGCCGTCTTCGGTCGCCGAAGTGAAGAAGGAGGCGCTGGCTCAGGCGCTGCCTTTCTGAGTTGTTCGGGATGTCGCGATGCCCCGGTCCGGGTTTCCGGACCGGGGCATTTCTTCGCTCTGATGCTTCTCAGCAGTGGCTCGTCATCCGCATGCTGTGGATGCGGTCGAAGAACCCGGCGTCGAACGATCCCTCGGCGAACCACCAGTGCCACACGTTCTTGACGGTGCCCTTGACGAACTTGGTGTCACCGCCGTGATGGATGGGCCCGAGGACGATGCCGTTGCTGTCCAAGGTGTTCACCCACATCAGCCAAGCGTCGTTGCTGTCGCTGCTGACGATCGTCGCCTCGAACGAAGCGCTGCCATTGCGTCTGAGGGTCCACTTCGCGTTGTCCATCGTGCAGTCCCCGGCCTGGATGCGACCCCAGGTGAACCAACAGGAATCCGCTCCGGTGCAGGTGGCCAGCGCGGTGGTGGACGCCGTCGTGCCCGCCGAGGCGGGCGTGGCGAAGACGGTCCCGATCGCGAGCACGAGCATTGTCACGAAAAGCGCCATCCGACGTGCTTTGGTCGTCATTTTTCCTCCCCATCGTGGACGAACCGATGAGCAAAGCTAACCCGCGAGTGATCGCGGTCGAGATCACTTAGGTGCGGCAACTGGGGTGGCCGATAGGGCCATGACCGGCCCCCTCGCGCTCGCGAAAGCGAGGAAAGTTCCGGTCACGCACCGAATCCCCTCGCCGCACCGGCGAATTGTCGGGCCCGCCCGTTACCGTCCCCGGCATGACCATCGTCGAAGAGCACCGGACCGAGATCCGGGTGCAGGACACCGTTTATCGCATCGAGGTCGCCGCCCGTGAGGGTGGCGGCGCGGCCGGGGAAGACCGCTGGGTGACCGTCATGGTCGGCGGAGCCGGACCGCTGGAGGAGCCTGTCGCCGAAGGCAGGCTCGATATCGACGCCGAAGCCGTACCGGCCTTGGCGACCGTCCTTTCCGACACCCTGCTGGCGTTCGCCGGACGGGGCACCGGCCGGAACGGCCGCCGAAGATCGGCGGACCGTCCCGCGCACCAGGGCCTGCCGTGGTCCGACGAGCTGGACGCGGAACTGGAAAGCCGTTGGCTCGCCGGGGAAAGCGTCGAGGAGATCGCGCGGCGGTTCGAGCGGACACCGGGCGGGATCCGTGCCCGGTTGCCCAGGGTCGGCTGCGACCCGGAGCGCCGGGGCGCGTACCTCCCCATCCCACCGAGCCAACGAGAGGTGGCTGAACTCGACTGAACAACGGCGGTCGCGGGGGGCCTTCGGTCCTTCGCGACCGCCGTCAGTCCACTGTGGACTCGGCTCCGCGTTCCGCCCGTGCGGCCATCTTCCGGAGGTGCTCGATCAGTTCCGGCGGCTCGTGCACGGTGAATTCGCAGCCGAGTCCGAGGATCCGGAACGCGAGCCAGTCCAGAGTGTCCGTGCCCGCGTGGAAAACGCAGGTTTCGTCGTCCAGCGATTCCAGTTCGCCGAACCCCTCGCCGATCGCGGGGGAGACCTGGCCGATCGGCGCGTGCAGGGTCACGCGTGCGCTGTAAGTGGGAAGGAGGCTGTACATCTTGTCGGTGACATAGGCCGCCACGTCCTCCGCGGGTGGCTGTCTCGGGGTGGCCCGGCCGCCGGTCGCCCGCGGCTCCGAGATCCGGTCCGCGCGAAAGATCCGCCAGTCGTCGCGGTCGAGGTCGTAGCCGAGCAGGTACCAGCGGCGTCCGGCGGAGACGAGCCGGTGCGGTTCGACGTGCCGCCGGGATTCGGTCCCGTCGCCGGTGCGGTAGGTGAACCGGGTCCGCTCGGTGTTGGCGATCGCGCCCGCGAAGACGGTGAGGTGTTCCGGATCCACCGCGGGGCCCCTGCCGGGGAGAGGGACGGTCGCGGCGCCCAGCGCGCTGACGCGATAACGCAGCCGCGAAGGCAGCACCTGCTCGAGTTTGGCCAGCGCCCGCACCGAAGACTCCTCGATACCCGAGATCGCCTGCCCGGCCGCGCCGCGGAGACCGACCGCGATCGCGACGGCCTCCTCGTCGTCGAGCAGCAGCGGTGGCATCGCCGTGCCGGCGCCCAGCCGGTAGCCGCCCTCGGAGCCTCGCGACGCCTCGACGGGGTAACCGAGCTCACGTAACCGGTCGATGTCGCGCCGGATGGTCCGCGGACTGACCTCCAGCCGTTCGGCGAGCTCGCTGCCAGGCCACTCGCGCGGGGTCTGCAGGAGCGACAGCAGGCTGAGCAGCCGGGCGGGAGTATCGGTCATGCACTCAAGGATGCCCGGGCGACAGCCCGTATCGGGTGAGCCACACGACTTTGTTTGATTGAACTTGCATGGGAGTGCATAATCATGCGTATGACGGTGAAGATCGCGGTGGCCGGAGCCAGCGGGTACGCGGGCGGCGAACTCCTGCGCCTGCTGCTGACCCATCCCGAAATCCAGATCGGCGCGCTCACCGCGGCCAGCTCCGCGGGGACGCCGCTCGTCCAGCATCAGCCGCACCTCGCCCCACTGGCGGACAGGGTGCTGCTGGAGACGACCCCGGAGACCCTGGCTGGACACGACGTCGTCTTCCTCGCCCTGCCGCACGGTCACTCCGGTGCCATCGCCGCGCAGCTGGGCCCGGACGTCTTGGTGGTCGACCTGGGCGCGGACCACCGCCTTTCGGACGCGGCCGACTGGCAGCGCTGGTACGGCGGTGACCACGCCGGGCAGTGGCCGTACGGGCTCCCCGAGCTCCCCGGAGCACGCGAACGTCTCGCCGGGACCAAGCGCATCGCGGTCCCCGGGTGCTTCCCGACCGGCGGTTCGATCGCCCTCGCCCCGGCGCTCGCCGCCGGCCTGGTCGAGCCGGAGATCAACGTCGTCGCGGTCACCGGGACCTCGGGCGCGGGCAAGAGCCTGAAGCCGAACCTCCTCGGTTCGGAGGTGATGGGCTCGGCCACCGCGTACGGCGTCGGTGGCGCCCATCGGCACACTCCCGAGTTCGCGCAGAACCTGTCCGCGGTCGCGGGCGAGCGGGTCAAGGTCTCGTTCACCCCGGTGCTGGCCCCGATGCCGCGCGGGATCCTCACCACCGCGAGCGCCGCCCTCAAGACCGACCTGGACGCCGAAGGCGCCCGCGAGGTCTACGAAAAGGCGTACGCCGCCGAGCCGTTCGTCCAGCTGCTGCCCGAGGGCCGGTGGCCGTCTTCGGCTTCGGTGGTCGGCTCGAACAACGTCCAGCTGCAGGTCACCGTCGACGCCGACACCCGGCGCCTGATCGTGGTCGCGGCCATCGACAACCTGACCAAGGGCACCGCGGGCGGCGCCGTCCAGTCGATGAACATCGCCCTCGGCCTCCCCGAAACCACCGGACTACCGACCGTAGGAGTCGCTCCGTGACCGTCACCCAGCCGAAGGGATTCCGTGCCGCGGGCGTCGCCGCCGGGATCAAGGCCGAGGGCAAGCTCGACCTCGCGCTCGTCGTCAACGACGGGCCGCTGCAGGTCGCGGCCGGCGTCTTCACGCGCAACGTGATCAAGGCCGCGCCCGTCCTGTGGTCGCAGGAGGTGCTCAAGCAGCAGCGGCTCAAGGCCGTCGTCCTCAACTCCGGCGGCGCGAACGCCGCCACCGGCCCCGGCGGTTTCCAGGACACCCACCAGACCGCCGAGAAGGTCGCGGGACTCTTCGAAGCCGGCGCGATCGAGGTCGCGGTCTGCTCGACCGGCCTGATCGGCGAGCGGCTGCCGATGGACGCGCTGCTCTCCGGGGTGGACATCGCCTTCGGGCGGCTCGGCGCCGGTGACGAGGCCGACCTCGCCGCCGCCACCGCGGTCATGACCACCGACACCAAGCCGAAGCAGGCGGCCGCGAAGCACGAAAGCGGCTGGAGCGTCGGCGGGTTCGCCAAGGGCGCGGGCATGCTCGCGCCGAACCTCGCGACGATGCTCTCCGTCCTCACCACCGACGCGGTCGTCACGCCCGAAGCCCTGGACAAGGCTCTGCGTGCCGCCACCGGCGTGACCTTCGACCGGCTCGACGTCGACGGCGGGACCTCCACCAACGACACGGTCCTCGTCCTCGCGTCCGGTGCCAGCGGTGTCGAGCCGACCGAAGCCGAACTGACCGAACTCCTCACCGCCGTCAGCCTCGACCTCGTGCTGCAACTGCGCGCGGACTCCGAGGGCGCGACCAAGTACGTCGACGTCACGGTCGCCGGCGCGGCGAGCGAGGCCGACGCCATCGCCGTCGGCCGGACGATCGCCGAGGACAACCTGGTCAAGACCGCCCTGTTCGGTTCCGACCCGAACTGGGGCCGCATCGCCATGGCGCTGGGCCGCGTGCCGGCGGAGATCGACCCGGAAAAGGTCTCCATCGCGATCAACGGCGTCACTCTCTTCGCCAAGGGCACCACCGCGGCGGATCGCTCCGAGGCGGATCTTTCGGGCCGTGACATCCGGATCGTCGTCGACCTCGGTCTCGGCGAAGGCGAGGCGACGATCTACACGACCGACCTCTCGCACGCGTACGTCGAAGAGAACAGCGCGTACTCGTCATGAGCCCTTCCGAATCCACCGTCCCCGCGGACGAACGGCTCGCGACGGCCGCCGAGAAGGCCGCGATCCTCATCGAGGCCTTGCCCTGGCTGCAGCGCTTCCACGGCGCCACCGTCGTGGTGAAGTACGGCGGCAACGCCATGATCGACGAGAGCCTCAAACAGGCCTTCGCCGAGGACATGGTCTTCCTGCGCACGGTGGGGCTGCGTCCGGTCGTGGTGCACGGCGGCGGCCCGCAGATCACCGCGATGCTCACCCGGCTCGGCGTCGAAGGCGAGTTCAAGGGCGGCTTGCGGGTCACCACGCCCGAGACCATGGACATCGTCCGCATGGTGCTGACCGGCCAGGTCAGCCGCGAACTGGTCGGACTGATCAACGCGCACGGCCCGTACGCGGTCGGCATCTCCGGCGAGGACGCGCGGCTGTTCACCGCCGAACGCAAACAGGCCACTGTGGACGGTGTATCGGTCGACATAGGGCTCGTCGGTGAGGTCTCCGAGGTCAACCCGGACGCCGTGCTCGACATCGTCAACGCGGGCCGGATCCCGGTGGTGTCCACCGTGGCTCCGGACGTCGACGGTGTCGTGCACAACATCAACGCCGACACCGCCGCCGGCGCGCTGGCCGCGGCGCTCGGCGCGGAAAAGCTCGTCGTGCTCACCGATGTCGAAGGCCTTTACGCCAACTGGCCGGACCGCGGTTCGCTGGTCGACAGGATCCGGGTGGACCGCCTCGAAACCCTGCTTCCCGGTCTCGCCAGCGGCATGATCCCGAAGATGGAGGCCTGTGTGCGCGCCATCCGCGGCGGCGTCCGCCGCGCGCACGTGATCGACGGCCGCATCGCCCATTCGGTGTTGCTGGAGGTCTTCACCTCCCGCGGCATCGGTACCATGGTCTTCCCCGAAACGGAGCTCCCGTGACCACGTACAAGTCCAATGTAGACGGCCAGGAGCACTGGAAGTCGTCCCTCATGGACAACTACGGCACCCCGGCGCTGACCCTGGTCCGCGGTGAGGGGGCGAAGGTCTGGGACGCCGACGGGAAGCCGTACGTCGACCTGCTGGGCGGCATCGCGGTCAACGCGCTCGGCCATGCCCACCCCGCCGTGGTCGCCGCCGTCACCGAGCAGATCGCGAAACTCGGCCACACCTCGAACCTCTACGTGAACCCGGTCGCCGTCGAACTGGCCGAAACCCTCCTGGACGTCGCCGGTCTGTCCGGCAACGCGAAGGTGCTGTTCGTCAACTCCGGCGCGGAGGCCAACGAAGCCGCGCTGAAGATCAGCAGGCTCACCGGGCGGACCAAGGTCGTCGCGTGCGAGGGTGCCTTCCACGGCCGCACCATGGGCGCGCTGACGCTGACCGGGCAGCCGTCGAAGCGGGACGCGTTCGAGCCGCTGGTTCCCGGCGTCACGCACGTTCCCTACGGTGACATCGACGCGCTTCGCGCCGCGGTGGACACCGAAACGGCGGCGGTGTTCCTCGAGCCGATCCTCGGTGAGGCGGGCGTCGTGCCGGCGCCGGACGGGTACCTCCAGGCCGCGCGGGAGATCACCAAGGCGACCGGGACACTGCTGGTCCTCGACGAGGTGCAGACCGGCATCGGCCGCACCGGCGCGTGGTTCGCCTTCCAGCACGCCGGCATCGTCCCGGACGTCATCACCCTGGCCAAGGGGCTCGGCGGCGGCCTGCCGATCGGCGCGGTCATCGGCGTCGGCGAGGCGGGGGAGCTGGTGAAGCCGGGGCAGCACGGCACCACCTTCGGCGGTAACCCGGTCTGCTGCGCCGCCGGGCTCGCCGTGCTCAAGACCATCGCCAAGGACAACCTGAACGACCACGTTTCCGCACTGGGCAAGGACATCGCCTCCCGCGTGGAGGAGCTCGGCCACCCGCTGGTGTCCGGGGTCCGCGGTGCCGGGCTGCTGCTCGGCATCGCCTTGCGCGAACCGGTCTCGGCGAAGGTCGCCAAGGCCGCGCAGGACGCGGGGTACCTGGTCAACCCCATCGCCCCGGACACCATCCGGCTGGCACCGCCGCTGATCCTGAGCGCCGACGAGGCCGCGGGATTCCTCGAAGCCCTTCCCGGGGCGCTCGATTCCACCACCACCTAGGACAGAGACGAAACGCATGCTCCGCAACTTCCTCCGTGACGACGATCTCAGCCCGGCCGAACAGGCCGAGATCCTGGACCTCGCCGACCAGCTGAAGGCCGAGCCCCTGAGCTCCCGCGCGCTGGAGGGCAAGTCCGTCGCGGCGATCTTCGAGAAGAACTCCACCCGGACCAGGTTCTCCTTCGAGGTGGGCATCGCCCAGCTCGGCGGTAATCCGGTCATCGTCGACGGCCGCTCGATGCAGCTCGGCCGCGAAGAGACCATCGAAGACACCTCGCGCGTGCTTTCGCGGTACCTCGACGCGATCGTCTGGCGGACCTTCGCCCAGAAGCGCATCGACGCGATGGCCTCGGCGGCGAGCATCCCGGTGGTCAACGCGCTCACCGACGAGTTCCACCCGTGCCAGGTGCTCACCGACCTGATGACCATCCGCGAGCGCAAGGGCAAGCTCGCCGGGCTCACCCTGGTGTACCTCGGCGACGGCGCCAACAACATGGCGCATTCGCTGCTGCTGGGCGGGACCACGGCCGGGATGCACGTGCGCGTCGTCTCGCCGGAGGGTTTCCAGCCGGATCAGCAGGTCATGCTCGACGCCAAGCACCGTTCGACCGAGACCGGCGGCAGCACCACGGTCTTCACCGATCCGTACGCCGCGGTCGAAGGCGCGGACGTCGTCGTCACCGACACCTGGACCTCCATGGGCCAGGAGAACGACGGTCTCGACCGCGTCGGCCCGTTCCGTGAGCTGCAGGTCAACTCCGCGTTGATGCGCCGCGCCGCGGACGAGGCGATCGTGCTGCACTGCCTGCCCGCGCACCGCGGCTGGGAGATCACCGACGAGGTCATCGACGGGCCGGCCAGTGCGGTCTGGGACGAGGCCGAAAACCGGCTGCACGCGCAGAAGGCGCTGCTGGTGTGGCTCATCGACGAGAAGCGACGATGACCGGCAGCAGGGTCACCCGGCAGGCCCGGATCACCGAACTCGTGTCCTCGATGGCCATCCGCAGCCAGACGGAGCTCGCGAAGCTCCTGGCCGCGGAAGGCATCGACGTCACGCAGGCGACGTTGTCCCGCGACCTCGACGAACTGGGCGCGGTGAAGCTCCGAGGTGCCGATTCCGGCGCACCGGTGTATGTCATTCCGGAGGACGGCAGCCCGGTACGCGGAGTGCAGGGCGGTACCTCCCGGCTTTCGCGGCTGCTCGCCGAACTGCTCGTCTCGGCGGACTCGTCGGGGAACCTGACGGTGCTGCGCACCCCGCCGGGGGCGGCGCAGTTCCTGGCCAGCGCCATCGACAGGGCGGCGCTGGAGGAGGTCGTCGGCTCGATCGCCGGCGACGACACGGTCGCGGTGATCGCGAGGGAACCGTTGTCCGGCAAGGATCTGGCCGAGCGTTTCATGGCGCTGGCCCGACGGTCGTCCACAGTGGACGGCGGTGAGGAGACCGAGGGTGACGCCTGACGGGTTCACGTTCCCGGACGACGAGGAGAAGCTGGTCATCACCTTCGACGAAGGTGTACCGGTGGCCATCGACGGGGAGACCGTGACACTGCTGGAGGCCTTCCAGCAGCTGAACCGCCGTGTCGGCGCCTTCGGGCTCAAAGGACGCGAGATCTACGAGGGGCCCGGCGCGCTCGCGCTGGTCACCGCGCACGAGGAACTGCGAAAGGTCAGCATCGGGCGGGTGTCCGGTGAGGTCCGGCTGATCCTGCACCGCGGCAACGCGGTCGTGAACTCCGCGCGCGACGAGCGCGCGCTGTACGACTTCACCACAGGCGCTACCTTCGACCGGTCAGTCGCCTGAAGAGAACCAAGGAATTCGAGGAGTGTTGTGAGCGGGAATGAGCAGCCGGTGCAGCTGTGGGGCGGCCGGTTCGCCAGCGGACCGGCCGAGGCGATGGCGGCGCTGAGCGCGTCGACCCATTTCGACTGGCGGCTGGCGCCGTACGACATCGCCGGGTCGCGGGCCCACGCGCGGGTGCTGCGGAAGGCGGGGCTGCTCACCGAAGACGAGCTGACCGGCATGCTCGCCGCGCTGGACACCCTCGCGCAGGACGTCGCGTCGGGCGCGTTCACCCCGACCGTCGCCGACGAGGACGTCCACACCGCGCTCGAACGCGGTCTCTTGGAGCGGGCGGGCACCGAACTCGGCGGCAAGCTCCGGGCGGGCCGTTCGCGCAACGACCAGGTCGCGACGCTGTTCCGGATGTGGCTGCGCGACGCCGCCCGCCGCGTGGTCGCGGGCACCCTCGGCGTCGTCGACGCTCTCGTTTCGCAGGCGAAGCGGCACCCGGACGCGATCCTCCCGGGCCGCACCCACCTGCAGCACGCCCAGCCCGTCCTGCTGGCGCACCATCTGCTCGCGCACGGCCAGTCGCTGCTGCGCGACGTCACCCGGCTGCGTGACTGGGACGCTCGCACCGCCGAGTCGCCCTATGGCTCCGGCGCGCTGGCGGGATCCTCGCTCGGCCTCGACCCGGAGGCCGTCGCCGAGGAGCTGGGCTTCGACACCAGCGTCGAGAACTCGATCGACGGCACCGCCTCGCGGGACTTCGTCGCCGAATTCGCCTTCGACGTCGCGATGCTCGCGGTCAACCTGTCCAGGATCGCCGAAGAGGTGATCATCTGGAACACCGCCGAGTTCGGCTACGTCACCCTCGACGACGCCTGGGCGACCGGCAGCTCGATCATGCCGCAGAAGAAGAACCCCGACGTCGCCGAGCTGACCCGCGGCAAGGCCGGACGGCTCATCGGCAACCTGACCGGTCTGCTCGCGACGCTCAAGGCGCAGCCGCTCGCGTACAACCGCGACCTGCAGGAGGACAAGGAGCCGGTCTTCGACTCCGTCGAGCAGCTGGAACTGCTGTTCCCGGCGATCGCGGGCATGCTCGAGACGCTGACCTTCCACACCGACCGGCTCGCCGAACTGGCGCCCGCCGGCTTCACCCTCGCCACGGACATCGCCGAATGGCTGGTCCGGCAGGGCGTGCCGTTCCGCGTCGCGCACGAAGCGGCGGGGGAGAGCGTCCGCGTCGCCGAGGCCCGCGGCGTCGGGCTGGACGAACTGACCGACGAGGAGTTCGAGAAGATCAACCCGGCGCTGACGCCGGCCGTGCGCGAGGTACTGACCGTCGAAGGCTCCGTGAGCTCGCGCAACGCCCGGGGCGGTACCGCTCCGGAGCGCGTCGCCGAACAGCGGGACCGTCTGGTCGCGCGGATCGCCGAACACCGCACCTGGCTCGGCTGAACAAAGCGCGTGAAGGCCCCTTCCCTCGGCTGAGTTGAGGGAAGGGGCCTTCACGCGTATCAGGAAAGCCTGGTCTCCAAACCGTCGAGGACGCAGTCGAGGCCGCGCTCGAAGTCGGCCTCGTTCGTCTCGCCCGGGGCCCGCCTTCGTTGTACCGCGTAGAGCTTCTTGAGCCGCGGGTGGTCACGCACCGCTTGCTCGGCAGCCGGCCACAGGCGCTCCTTCCACTCCGCCTCGCTCTGCCCGCCGCGTTCGAGCGTGGTCAGCCATGCGGCTTCGCTGGTGGCCCGCCCGACGACGAACGCCATCACCGTGTTCCACGCCAGATCGGCATCATCCAGCGAGAAACCGGCGTTCTCGAACAGGGCGAGTGCCGCTTCCGACATCTTCAGCACGTTCGGCCCGAGATACGCCACTCCCGTCTCGCCGAGCAGCGAGCCGAGCCACGGATGGCGAAGGAACACCGACCGCAGGTCGCGCGCGAACCGGCCCGCCGTCACTCGCCACGGACCCTCCCCGGGGAGCGCGACCTCGCCGTACACCTCGTCGACGACCAGCTCCACCAGCTCGTCCTTGGTGGCCACGTGGGTGTACATCGACGGGGCGGCCACACCGAGCCGGGCGCCGAGTTTCCGCATGCTCAGCGCGTCGACGCCACCTCCGTCGAGGAGCTCGATGGCCTGGGAAACGATCTGCTCCCGGCTCAGCGACGGCTGCTCGCGCTTGCGTTTCGGGGGACGCATCCACACCGACATCCGCGATCCCTCACTTTTCCGTACAGTGTTCAGTATGCCTAACACTGTACGGACAAAGTTCGACCACGCCCACTGGCAGTCCCGGCTCGACGACCTGAGGGCCGAACACCACGTCCCGGGCGCGACGCTCGCCGTGCTGGCCGAGGGAGAGATCCACGAACTGGCGAGCGGGGTCCTGCACCGGGGGACCGGGGTGGCGGCGACCACCGATTCGATCTTCCAGCTCGGCTCGATCGCGAAGGTCTACACGGCCGCGCTGGTACTCGGGCTGGCCGAGGAAGGCCGCCTGAACCTCGACGCGCCGGTCGTCGAGGTGCTGCCGGAGTTCGCGACGATCGATCCCGCGGCGACGAAGGCCATCACCGCCCGGCAGCTGCTCAGCCATACCGGTGGACTCACGTGCGATTTCGTCGAAGACACCGGACGCGGGGACGATTGCCTCGCGAAGTACGTCGAGGCCGCCAGGGGAGTGGCGCTCGACTGCCCGCCGGGGACGGCCGCGTCCTACAGCAGCGTCGGGTACAACGTGCTCGGCCGGATCGTCGAGGTCCTCACCGGTCTGACCTGGGACGACGCCCTGCGCGAGCGGCTCGTGGGACCGCTCGGGCTCGCCGAGACGATGACCCTGCCCGAAGAGGCGCTCCGCTTCCGGGTGGCGATGGGACACCTCGGCCAGGACCCGGAGCCGACCGCCGCGTGGGATCTCCTGCCGCGCTCCGCCGGACCGTTCGGCCGCGTCCTCGCCACGGCCGGCGACGTCGTCCGCTTCGCCCGGATGCTGCTGGACGGCACGGGACCCGACGGGACACGCGTGCTGGCCGAAGAAACGGTGACCATGATGCGGCGCCTCGAAGCGGAGGTGCCCGACAAGTGGACTCTCGGCTCCGAAGGCTGGGGGCTCGGGCTGTCGATCCACGACTGGAACGGCGTCCCCGGCTTCGGGCACAACGGATCCTCGATCGGGCAGCGCTCCTACCTGCGCGTAGTGCCGGACGCCGGAGTGGCCTTCGCCCTGCTCACCAACCACGGCACGACCGACAGGTTGTACAACGAGCTTTCGCGAGAACTGCTCGGCGAGGTCGCCGGGGTCGAAGTTCCCGCCGACTTCGCACCACCGGCGTCGCCGCCCTCGGTGGACATCGCCCCCTTCGCCGGTACTTACCGTCGAGAAGGCGTCATCATCACCGTCACCGAGACGGCGGGAAGGCTGCGCTTCGTCTACGAATTCGCCGACGGTCTCGAGGGAATCGCCCCGCCGATCGAAGCGGAGCTCGTGCCCGTGTCGGAGAGTGTCTTCGCCGGGATGAACCCCCTGTTCGGCGACGACTGGATGCCGGTGCTGTTCACGAAACTCCCCGACGGCACCGAGTGTTGCCACACCAGCATGCGGGTGGCGCCGAAGATCGAGGCGGCCGGTTAAGGTCGGCCCGGAGAACGCGACGTTAGGGGAGTGCGGAACGTGGAGACCGGCAGACAGTTCACCCGGCGCGAGCTGGCGCTGGATCCGGTGGAGCTGTCCACGCTCCTGCTCGGCGCGGTGATCGAGGCGAGCGGTCCCGACGGCACGGTCGCGGTCCGGCTGGTGGAGGTCGAGGCCTATCGAGGGCTCGACGACCCCGCATCGCACTGCTATCGCGGCAAGACCCCGCGCAACGCGGTCATGTGGGGGCCCGCGGGGCATCTGTACGTGTACTTCGTCTACGGCATGCACTTCTGCGCGAACGTCGTCGGCACCGAGGACGGGCAGCCGGGCGCCGTGCTCCTGCGTGCCGGGGAGGTGGTGTCCGGCGCGGACGTCGCCAGGGCACGCAGGCCGTCCGCGCGCGGCAACGGCGAACTCGCCAAAGGCCCGGCGATCCTCACCTCGGTGCTCGGCATCGACCGCGCCGAGAATGGCATCGACCTGACCGACCCCGCGTCACCCGTCCGGCTGTTCACCGGTGAACGGGTCCCCGAAGCCGACATCCGCACCGGGCCGCGCGTCGGGGTCGCGATGGCGATGGACACGCCGTGGCGCTTCTGGATCGACGGATCGCCCGCGGTCTCCACCTACCGCCGCGGTGGCAAGCGACGGGCGGCCGCCCCCGGCCGATAGTCGGTTGACCTGGTGCGGGAGGATCTACAGGCGTGAGCGAGCACATCCTTGACGAGCTGACCTGGCGCGGCCTGATCGCGCAATCCACCGACCTCGAAGCACTGCGGCGAGACCTCGACCAAGGACCCCTCACGCTCTATTGCGGATTCGACCCGACCGCGCCCAGCCTGCACGCCGGCAACCTGGTGCCACTGCTGATGCTCTCGCGTTTCCAGCGCGCCGGGCACCGGCCGATCGTGCTGGCGGGCGTCGCCACGGGCATGATCGGCGATCCGCGTGACACCGGTGAACGCACCCTGAACACGCTGGACACCGTCGCCGCGTGGGCGGACCGGATCCGCGGGCAGCTGGAGCGGTTCGTCGACTTCGACGACTCGCCGACCGGCGCGGTCATCGAGAACAACCTGAACTGGACCGGCAAGCAGACCGTCGTCGAGTTCCTGCGCGACGTCGGCAAGCACTTCCCGGTCAACACCATGCTGAACCGCGAGACGGTGAAACGCCGCCTCGAAGCCGACGGCATGTCCTACACCGAGTTCAGCTACCTGCTGCTGCAGTCGCAGGACTACCTGCACCTGCACCGCGAGTACGGCTGCAAGCTGCAGATCGGCGGCTCGGACCAGTGGGGCAACCTCGTCGGCGGCGTCGACCTGATCCGCCGGACCGACGGCGGCCACACGCACGCGTTGACCGCGCCGCTGGTCACCGACACCGAAGGACGCAAGTTCGGGAAGTCCACCGGTGGCGGCAGCGTCTGGCTCGACCCGGAGATGACGTCCCCGTACGCGTGGTTCCAGTACTTCGTGAACGTCGCCGACTCCGACGTCATCCGCTACCTGCGGATGTTCTCCTTCCTCGGGCAGGAGGAGATCGCGGCGCTGGCCGAAGACACCGAGCAGCGCCCGCACCTGCGGTCCGCGCAGCGGAAGCTGGCCGAGGACTTCACCACCCTGGTGCACGGTGAAGAGGCGACCCGCCAGGTCATCGCCGCGAGCCAGGCGCTGTTCGGCAGGGGAGAGCTGCGTGAGCTCGACTCGTCCACCCTCGACGCCGCCATGGCCGAGGTGCCGAACGGCAAGGTCGACCCGAACGGCGAGTCGACCATCGTCGACCTGCTGATCGCGGCCGGGCTCGTCGACAGCAAGGGCGCCGCGCGTCGCACCGTCAAGGAAGGCGGCGCGTACGTCAACAACACGAAGATCGCCGACGAGGAGTGGAAGCCGTCCTCGGACGACGCTCTGCACGGCCGCTGGCTGGTGGTCCGCAAGGGCAAGCGCAACGTCGCCGGCGTGCGCGTCGGGGGCTGATCGCCGCCCGGGCCCGAAACAGGGGCTCTGACCTGCGGAAACGCAGTTAAGGTACCCCCCTGTTTTGGGCCCTTTCGGGGCGTGTAAAGTTCTCCAAGTCGCCAGGGAAACCGAGCGGCCGACCGGGACACGAACCAAGCTCTCGCCGCGGAGTTGAAGAACTTAGCGCGATTGAGTGGGTGTCCTATCAAAAACTGCTAGGAATGACTGCTTCGGATAAGGCCGCTGTGATGGTGGTGCGATTCGGGGTGTGTTGCTTGAGAACTCAACAGTGTGCTAGTGAACTAAGCCAGTAGAGCTTATGTAGTGAAACCTCGTAAGAGGTTCCTTTGAGAGCATTTATTTGCCTCGATCAAATTTGACATTGTTGGAGAGTTTGATCCTGGCTCAGGACGAACGCTGGCGGCGTGCTTAACACATGCAAGTCGAACGATGAAGCCTTTCGGGGTGGATT
>NZ_JBPQFM010000011.1:0-254778 GCF_051373225.1 Amycolatopsis sp. w19
GCTGCCGTTTCCGGCGGGATCTCCTTTCTCATATCCGAGATGATGGGTCATTTCGGTATCCAGCGCGCGTTCGAGCACTGCTTTTGTCATCTGATTCAGCAATTCCTGCACGCCCAAAGAACCGCCGCTCGCGTGCGCTTCTTTGACCAGCGCGTCCAATACCTCCGGCGGAAGCGCTCCGGCAAGCACTTCAGCCGACGACGAGCCAGCCGGGCGTGATGTGTTCTCCGTCACAGAAAAGGCCTTCCTGGATCGCCAACGACGATCCGATCTTGGTCCATCCGCGGCTTACACGGTTGTCATGACACGGCCGCACGTGCCGGATTCCCCGGTTGCGCAGCTAGCCCTCCCTCGCCGGTCAACGCCACGCCATCATCCACTTGGACATAAGGTGATCAAGAAGGCTGGCGTCAACCATGTACTCCCGCAATCGACACAACGTCGATCTCATACACAGAACATCAGACACGCCCTCCGGGGCGGCCGACCTCATGATGCGTCGTTGCTGCGCTGGACCGTCGCCGGAAAACGACCACGGCTCAGCTTCGAAGAGTTCTCACGCAGTCTCCTTCGGCTGGGACAGCTGTCGCCGGAATTCGGCAACAGTCTGACGCGGCGGACAGGACTCAAAACGTGGCCGCCCGCCTGCCCGTTACCGAAATCCGGCAACGCCCCCCAAGGCCCCGCATAGCAGCGCATCGCCGGTATGTCCTTGTCAGAATTCGGCTACCGCAACGCCCTACCGCACAACAGAATCCCGAGCAGGCACCCCACTCACCTCCAAGGAAGAACCCCGCGAAGGCTCCCGCACCACCAAAGTCGCCACGAACGTCAGCCCGATGCACCCCGTGACCCACCAGAAGAACACGCTCTCGTGCCCAGCCTGCTTCAAGGCCAGCGCGATCGGTTCCGAAAGGCCGCCGAACACCGCGGTCGCCAGGGCGTGTGGCAGGCCGACGCCGAGCGCGCGGACGTTGGTGGGGAACATTTCCGCCTTGATGATGGCCGACAGCGCGGTGTAGCCGCTGAGGAAGACCATGGCGGTGAGCATGAGCAGGAAGGCGATCCACGGATTCCCCGTCCGTCCCACGAGCGTCATGATCGGCACGGTCAGGAGCATGCCGCCGACGGAGAAGCCGAACATGACCGGGCGGCGGCCCCAGCGGTCGGAAAGGGCGCCGGCGACGGGTTGCATGAAGATGAACAGGAACAGGGCGGCGAAACCGATGAGCGAAGCGGTCGGCTTCGGGATTCCGGCGGTGTTCACCATGTACTTCTGCAGGTAGCTGGTGAAGGTGTAGAACGCCACCGTCCCGCCGATGGCGAGGCCGAGGACGGCGAGGACCTGGCGGCGGTGCTCGCGCAGCAAGACCCGCAAGCCGCCAGGAGGTGAACCGGCCGCCGAAGCGCGTTGGAAGTGTTCCGATTCCACCATGCTGCGGCGGAGGTACATCACCACGAGCCCGGCGATCGCGCCGAGGACGAACGGGATCCGCCAGCCCCACGCGTACATCTGCGCTTCGGTGAGCAGCGACTGCATCACGATCATCACCAGCAGCGCCGAGAGTTGCCCGACGGTGATCGAGACGTACTGGAAGCTCGAGTAGAACCCGCGTCGCCGCGGAGTGGCGATCTCGGACAGGTAGGTCGCGCTCGAACCGAACTCGCCGCCCACCGAGAGACCTTGCGCGAGCCTGGCGACCACCAGGATCACGGGCGCGACGATGCCGATCGACGAATAGCCCGGCGTGAGCGCGATGGCCAGCGAGCCGAAGCTCATCAGCGTCACGGAAAGGGTCAGTGCGGCCCGGCGGCCGAACCGGTCCGCGTAGAGACCCAGGAGCCAGCCGCCGAGCGGGCGCATCAGGAACCCCACCGCGAAGACGACAGCCGTCGAAAGCAACTGCGCCGTCAGGTTTCCCTCGGGGAAGAAACTGGCCGCGAAGTAGATGCTGAACGAGGCGTAGACGAACCAGTCGTACCACTCGACCAGGTTTCCGAGGCAGCCCCGGACCACGTTCGCGACGACGCCGGGTGTCTTGTGCGGCAAGGGAAGCTCCTTCGCTCCGGGAATGCCGACCATCATGAGCTGTGATCCCTGCGGTTGAGAAATAGAAATCCGCGATGGGCACATACCCGGCAGGCATGGTCTACCCGAGGAAGTCGCTCACCAGGTCGCTCGATACGGGGCGGCACTCGTCGAAGTAGGCGTGCCGTGCCCCGGCGAAGAGGTGCATCCGCGCGTCGGGAATCCGCTCCGTCAGCAACGGCGCGTTCGCCACGGGCGCGAGCAGATCGTCGTCGCCGTGCAGGACCAGGGTGGGCGCGCTGATCTCCGGAAGTACGTCCCAGGCGTCGTGGCCGTTGCTCGCGACGAGATGCCCGCGCACCGCGTGCGGCGGCATGCCGTGCGCGCCCAGCACCCGGTACGGACCGGGATTCGCCGCGCGCCAGGCGGGCGTGTACATCAAGTCCGTCAACGTCTCGCGAGCCTCCACAGAGGATCGTCGCGCCAGGGCCAGCCGTACGTCGTTCGATCGCTCGACGCCGTGCTTGCCGCCCGGCGTGGTGCAGCCGAGCACCAGCCGCCGCACCCGATCGGGATACCGCGCGGCGACCCACTGCGCGACGCGCCCGCCCATCGAAGTGCCGTAGACATCGGCCTCGCCGACCCCGAGCCCGTCGAGCACCGCGATCACGTCGTCCGCGAAACCCGTTGTGGAGTAAGCGGAATCGGGTGCGTCACTGGCGCCGGTGCCGCGATAGTCCATGGTGATCGTGCTCGGGAAATCCCCGCGCGTGCGGTCCCACCACGTGTGGTCGTTCGCCTGGCCGGCCAGCAGCACGAGCGGCCGGCCCGTGCCGTGCCACTGGTAGGCCAGCCGGGTGCCGTCGGCGGCGACGGCGTGGCCGGTGCGGGGGAGCGTGCTCATTCTTCTCCTGCTCGGTCTTCCCAGAGCCGCGCCGAGGGCCACTCGCCCTCGCGCACGGTCCGGTGGATCTGCCGGACCAGCGCCCGGGCGACGGCGTCGACGGCGGGCGTGACGCGCCCTGTCCTCGGCGTGCCGAGGACGACGGTCCGCCAGACCTCCGGTTCGCAGACCGGAGCCGCGCTCAGGGTGCCGTCGGCGACGTCCGCAGCGATGCCGATACCGGGCAGGATCGTCCAGCCGTGCCCGCCGAGCACGAGGCGTTTCTGCAGGGTCATGGCGTTGGTCTGCACGGTGACCTCCGCCTCGGCGCCCGCCTCACGGGCCGCGCCGTCGATGAGGGTGCGCAGCGCGTGCCCCTCGGACGGCATGACCAGCGGATGCGCGGCGACCTCGGCGAACGGCACGGGCCGCGCGGGATCGAGCCCGGCCGACGGGGGAGCGACCGCCCAGAGCCGTTCGCGGACCAGCGGGCGGACATTGAGCGACGGCGTGCTGGTCAGGTTGTAGAGCAGGCTCAGATCGACGTCACCGTCGTCGATCCACCGCTGGAGATGCCCCGAGTACGCGGTGAGCAGCCGCAGTTCGATGCCCGGATGCTCACGCAGCACGGCCGTCGTCAGCGGCGCGGCGAGCCGTTCGGCGGCGCTCTCCAGCAGGCCGACCGTGACGATGCCGGTGACCACCCCGGGTTTCGGGGCGAGTTCGGCCCGGGCCCGGTCGAGTTCGGTGAGCGCCCGGCGTGCCCGTTCGACGAGCGTCGCGCCCGCCTCGGTGGGGCGCATCCCGTGGCGGGTCCGTTCGAACAACGGCACCCCGAGTTCCTGTTCCAGAGTGCGGATCTGCCGGGTGACCGCGGGCTGGACCAGGTGCAGCAGTTCGGCCGCGCGGGTCACGCTGCCGACCTCGGCGACCGTCACCAACGCCTTGAGCTGCTTGAAGTCCACCGTCGTCCCTTCACATCGCGGACCGGTATGCGGCTATCATGATTCGGTATTTCACATACCGTCTCATCATCGCTCATGATAACAACATGACCGAGGAAGAGACCGAGATCGTCGCGCTCGTGGCCGAGTTCGTGGATCGCGAGGTCCGGCCCGTCGCGCGGGAGCTCGACCACACGAACACCTATCCCGGCGAACTCATCGACCAGATGAAGGCGATGGGAGTCTTCGGGCTGGCCGTGCCCGAGCCGTGGGGCGAGACCCACGTCTCCGCCGAGTGCTACGCGTCGGTGACGGAGGAGCTCGCCCGCGGCTGGATGAGCCTCGCCGGCGCGATGGGCGGCCACACCGTCGTCGCGAAACTCCTTGCCACGTATGGCACTCAGGAGCAGAAGGACACCTACCTGCCGAAGCTGGCGACGGGCGGGATCCGCGCGACGATGGCGCTCACCGAACCCGGCGGCGGCTCGGACCTGCAGGCACTCCGCACCACCGCACGCCGTGAGGGCGACGAGTACGTGATCAACGGCAGCAAGACGTGGATCACCAACGCGCGCCGGTCCCAGCTGGTCGCGCTGCTGTGCAAGACCGACCCCGCCGCCGAACCGGCGCACAAGGGCATCTCCGTCCTGCTGGTGGAAAAAGGGCCGGGTTTCGAGGTCTCGCGGGACCTGCCCAAGCTCGGTTACAAGGGCGTCGAGAGCTGCGAACTCTCCTTCGACGACTTCCACGCGCCGGTCACCGCCGTGCTCGGTGGTGTGGAGGGGCGCGGCTTCGCCCAGATGATGCGAGGCCTGGAGATCGGCCGGATCCAGGTCGCCGCCCGGGCGCTCGGCGTCGGCCGGGCCGCGCTGGAGGATTCCCTGCGCTACGCCCAAGAACGCGAGAGCTTCGGCAAACCGATCTGGCAGCACCAGTCGGTCGGTAACCATCTCGCGGACATGGCGACCAAACTCGAGGCCGCGCGCCAGCTGGTGCTCCATGCGGCCCGCCGCTACGACTCGGGCGAACGCGCGGATCTGGAGGCGGGGATGGCGAAACTGTTCGCCTCCGAGGCCGCGATGGAGATCGCGCTCGACGCGGTGCGCATCCACGGCGGCTACGGCTACTCGACGGAGTACGACGTCGAACGGTACTTCCGCGACGCCCCATTGATGATCGTCGGCGAGGGCACCAACGAGATCCAGCGCGGCGTGATCGCGCGCCAGCTGATCGAACGGCACCGCATCCCGTCCTGACCACCGAGGAAGGCTTCATGCGCCAACCACTCGAGGGAATCACTGTCGTCGCCTTGGAACAGGCCGTCGCCGCGCCCTTCGCCTCGCGCCAGCTCGCCGACCTCGGCGCGCGCGTGATCAAGATCGAACGCCGCGGTGTCGGCGACTTCGCCCGTGACTACGACCGGACCGTGCACGGGCAGTCGAGCTACTTCGTCTGGCTCAACCGGGGCAAGGAAAGCGTCGAACTCGACATCAAGGATCCGGCGGACCGGGCTCTGCTCGGCGCGATGATCGGCCGGGCGGACGTCTTTCTGCAGAATCTCGCCCCCGGAGCGGCGGAACGGCTCGACCTCGACGCCGCGACGTTGCGCGCGGAACGCCCGGAACTCGTCCACTGTTCGATCTCGGGCTACGGTCAGGAAGGTCCATATCGGACGAAGAAGGCCTACGATCTCTTGGTGCAGTGCGAAACCGGGCTCGTGATGTCCACCGGAACGCCGGAGACTCCGGCCAAGGCGGGGATCTCGATCGCCGACATCGCCACCGGGATGTACGCCTACAGCGGCATCCTCACCGCGCTGTACGAGCGCGAGCGCACCGGCGAGGGGGCGAGCCTGCACGTCGCGATGCTCGATTCGCTCGGCGAATGGATGAGCCAGCCCGCCTATTTCTCCCGCTACGGCCAGGAACCGCCGAGGCGCACGGCGGCGGCACATCCGTCGATCTCGCCGTACGGGCCGTTCCGCACCGGCGACGACCAGGTCTTCCTGAGTGTCCAAAGTGAACGGGAGTGGGTCGTTCTCTGCCGGGATGTCTTGGCGCATCCCGAACTCGCCGGAGATCCGCGGTTCCGGACCAACGACGATCGCGTCCGCAACGACGGCGAGCTCACCGCGATCCTGGAAGCGACCTTCACCGGCCTGACCGCCGACGAGGTCGGAGATCTGCTGGAGCGGGCCGGGATCGCCAACGCCCGGTTGCGGACGCCCGAGCAGTTCACCCGGCATCCGCAACTGGTCGCGCGGAACCGCTGGCGCGCGGTGGAAACCCCGGCCGGTCCGCTGGAGGCGCTGCTCCCGCCGGTCGAGGCCGACGGCCGCGAACCGGTCATGGGGCCGGTGCCCGCGCTGGGTGCGCACAACGAGTCGATCCGGGCCGAGTTCGGTGCCCGGCAGGAGGTACGAACGTGAAGGAAATCCTGCAGCCCGGCCCCGCGGAGGCGCTGGCCTCGCTGCTCGACGTCGACCTGCCGGATCTGGACCGCGACGGCCTGCCCCCGCTGTGGCACTGGTTCTACCTGCTGGATCGGCCCGCGCAGTCCGATCTGGGGCCGGACGGCCATCCGGTCCGTGGCACGATCCCCGCGCCGCCGGAGCCGGGACGCCGCCGGATGTGGGCAGGCGGGAGAGTGCGGGCGCTCGGGCCGTTGCGGTGCGGGCTGCCCGCCGAACGGCATACGGAAGTGCTTTCCACGACGGAAAAGCAGGGCCGCACCGGGCGGCTGACCTTCGTCGTGACCGGCCACAGGATCGTCCAGAGTGGCGCGGTCGTGGTCGAGGAGGAGCAGGACATCGTCTACCGCGACGCCGCCTCCGGACAGGTCGAAGCGGCCATCGAGGAGCCGGAAGTGCCGGCGGCCGAGGACGAATGGGCGATCGATGTCTCGCCGACTCTGCTGTTCCGCTTCTCGGCGCTGACCTACAACGCTCACCGCATCCATTACGACCGCGACTACGCCCGCGATGTCGAGGGCTATCCGGGGCTTCTCACTCACGGCCCGTTGCAGGCGCTCGCGATGGCCGAAGCCGCCAGGAAACAGGGGAGCACAGGCCGGCTGGCCTTCGACTACCGTCTCGTCTCGCCGCTGTTCGACCATCAGGGCATGATCGTCCGGGCCGACGAGGGCGGCACCGCCGTGCGCGATCGCCACGGACGGCGGACGGCGACCGGGACGATGCGGAGCCTCGACCGATGAACGAAACCAGTGCGAAGACCTTCCTGTTCGTCCCCGGTCACCGGCCGGACCGCTTCGCCAAGGCCGTGGCCAGCGGCGCCGACGTCGTGATCCTCGATCTGGAGGACGCGGTCGCGCCCGAGCGGAAGGAGTCCGCCCGCGAACATGTCCGGGCGTGGCTGGACGAAGGTCATCAGGCGATCGTCCGCATCAACGGAGCCGGAACCGCTTGGTACCACGAGGATGTCGCGAGTATCGGGCGCGCGCTCGCGGTGATGCTGCCCAAGGCCGAGGACCCCGCCGAGATCGATTCCCTCGCCGGGCGGCTGCCCGGGATCCCGATCGTGCCGCTGGTGGAGACGGCGGCCGGCATCGCGAACGCGGTGGCGGTCTGCGGCGCCGACGCGGTGGTGAGGCCCGCTTTCGGCAGTGTCGATCTGGCCGCGCAGCTCGGCGTCGATCACCGGTCGCACGAGGCGTTGCGGTACGCGCGGTCCGCGCTCGTCGTCGCCGCGGCGGCCACCGGCCGGGCGGCCCCGATCGACGGCGTCACCACGGCGCTCGACGACGAAGCCGCGCTCATCGCCGACCTCGACCACGCCAGAACCCTCGGCTTCACCGGGAAACTCTGCGTGCACCCGCGTCAGGTCGCGGTCGCCGATCGTGGGCTGGCCCCGTCGGCGAGTGAGATCGAGTGGGCGAGGGGAGTGGCGGCGCTCGTGGGCGACGGTTCGGTGGCCGTGGCGGGCGGCCAGATGATCGACAAGCCGGTCGAGGCCCTGGCCAGGGCGATCCTCGAGCGCGCGGGTGAGCCATTCCGACCAGCCGGATGACGCCGACGGCCCTGGTAGCGCCCGCCGAGCGGCGGTAGCGTTCCGGCGGGCGGACTTTTCGTTACGGGCGAACGGAAAGGAGGCGTGGTCGGCGTGCACGAACCGAAAGTGACGGAATTCGCGACCACCGATCCGGAACAGGCGTGTGCCCTGCTCGCCGAGGCGTACCGGGACAATCGCCTGCGGGTCCGCGGCAGCGTCGAAAGCTACCGTTTCGAGCACAACCGCTGTGACCTCGGCGATGTGCACTTCGACTTCCTGCACAACACGCTGACCACGGAGGTCGTCGTCCAGCCGTTGGGCAGGGTGGTGCTTTTGCGGGTCCTGGACGGTGAACAGGAGCTCGACGACGGGGTCAGCGACCGCAGGCTCGGTCCGGGGGACGTGTTCGTCGGTCCGCACCCCGGCCGCGAGTACCGGACGGGGCTGCACGGCACGCGGCTGCAGATCACCGGGATCGACCTCTCGCTGTTCAGCGGAATCGATCCGGAACCTGTGGTGGAGCGGTTGTGCTACGAGCCGGTGAGTCCGGAGAAGGCACGGCGATGGAGCCGGACGGTCGACTACATGACCGCCTTGTTCACCGATCCGGGCGTGGAGAACGGCCCGCTGGTACTCGGCGCGGCGGGCAGGCTGATGGCAGCCATGGCACTGGACACCTTCACCACGGGCAGGGGCGAAGAGCGCCCGAGTGACCGGCGGGACGCCGTTCCGGACACAGTGCGCCGCGCGGTCGCCTTCCTGGAGGCGAATCCGGACCTCGACCTCGGCGTCGCCGACGTCGCCCGCGCCTGCCGTATCTCGGTGCGGGCCCTGCAACTGGCGTTCCGGCGGCATCTGGACACCACGCCCATGGCCTACCTGCGCCGGATCCGGCTCGACCTGGCGAGAGCGGACCTCCTTGCCGCAGCGCCCGGCGACGGCACGACGGTGACGGGTGTCGCGGCGAAGTGGGGTTTCCTGGACGGAAGCCGGTTCAGCGCGCAGTACCGCGCGGCGTTCGGCGAACCGCCCAGCCACACCCTGCGGAATCCGTGAAGGTTCGTTTTCGTCGGTGCCGGTGTGCGTTTCAGGCGCTAGACCCGGCTGTCCGGACCCTGTTCCATAAGCGTGGCACCAGTATCGCCCAGACCCCGCTTACTGGTGTGTCGCTATCCCGTCGTACATCACCCGACGGACCGCCCGGCTCATCGCGGCCTGCCGCTCCGGTGAAGGATCGCGCAGTTCGGACAGCACCGACGCGAGGATCATCCCGTTGATCGCGCGGGCGGTGGAGTCCACGTCCAGGTCCTCGTGCAGATACCCGAGGCGGACACCGTGGTGCAGATAGCCCGCGGTCAGCTCGGCGGCGGTCTCGTGGAAGTCCAGCACCCGTTCCCGCATCTCGGCGTCGATACCCGCCGCCTCGAGCAGGAGGAACCGGGCCATCCGCGGGTCGCTGCCGAAGATCCGGGCGAGCGCGTCGCCGATCCGCGCGCTCTGCTTGCGGTACTCGGCCAGGCTGTTGACCGCGTCCGGCGCGTTGTCCGCGGCCAGCGCGCCGACCACCTTCTCGACCAGGTCCGTGATGACGTGGTCGACGATGTCCCGCTTGTTCTGGAAGTACCGGTAGAAGGTGCCGTGCCCGATGCCCAGCCGGGCGGCGATGTCGGCGATGCCGGTCGCGTGGTAGCCCCGCTCGGCGAAGCAGTCGAACGCGGTCTCCACGATCTCGCGCCGTAGTTCCTGCTTCTTCCGTGCGGCCCTGCTGACCGGGATCTCCGTCGTCATTCCGCCAGCTTATTGCCTGACGTGTTCAAATGACATACCGTTCCGGAAATGACACGTCATTCCGCGAGAGCGCTGGTGCTCGGTTGCGGCGGGACCTTGGGGTTCGCCTGGACGGCCTCGGTCCTCGACGCGCTGCACGCCGAGGCCGGCTGGGATCCGCGAAAGGCGGACGTCCTGGTCGGGACGTCGGCGGGGGCCGAAGCGGTGGCCATGCTCGGGGCGGGCATCCCGGCGAAGGCGATTCTCGACGCGGTGGCGGGCGCGCCAGGTGGTGACGCCGTCGTCGCCGCGCACGTCCGCCGGGCGCCGGGCAGGCTCCCGCCGGTGCCGTCTCCGCGCTGGCCGTCGGCCGGATTGGTCCGGGCCGCGCTGCGACGGGACGTCGACACGCTCGCCGGCCTCGCGGGTCTTCTGCCCCGGGGCAGGGGTGACGCCGGCTGGCTGCGCGAACTCGGGGACGCGCTGGCGCCCGACGGCTGGGTCCCGCACCCCGCGACCTGGCTGATGGCCGCGGACCTGACGGGGAAGCGGATCGCGCTCGGTTCCCCGGACGCGCCGCCCGCCCGGCTCGGTGAGGCGATCGCCGCGTCGTGGGCGATCCCCGGCTGGTTCCCACCGTCCGTTGTGGACGGACGGCCGTTGCTCGACGGCGGCACGGTCTCGCCGACCTCGGCCGATCTCCTGCTCGGTCACGACGTCGGCGAGGTCGTGCTGATCGCGCCGATGAGCAGCGAGGGCGGCGCACCGGCGCGCGGCGCGGCCCGGCTGGAACGGCTGCTGCGGACGGCGATGACCAGGCGGGTCGACGACGAGGCGCGACGGTTGCGCGCGGCCGGTGTCAGGGTGGTGCGGATCGAGCCGGGGCCCGCCGATCTCGCCGCCATGGGCGCGAACTTCATGGACGGACGGCGCCGGGAGTACGTGCTCGCCACGGCGTCGAGGACGGCGCCCGCCCTGGTCGCCGAAGCCTTCGAACGAGAAGGAGTACGCGCATGACCAAGTACCCGCATCTCGACCTCGCTCGCGCGCACGTGGCGATCACCGGCGCGGGGCAGGGCATCGGCCGCGCGACCGCGGAACGCATGGCCGCCCTCGGCGCCCGCGTGTCCATCGGCGACCTCGACCTCGAAGCCGCGAAACGGACCGCCGCCGACATCGGCGGTACCGCGCATCATCTGGACGTCGCCGATCCGGCGTCGTTCGCCGCGTTCCTCGGCGAGGCCGAACAGGCGAACGGGCCGCTCGCGGTGCTCGTCAACAACGCCGGGATCATGCCGAACGGCGGTTTCCTCGATCTCTCCGACGCGCTGAACCGGGCGACCATGGAGGTCAACGTCTTCGGCGTCGTCCACGGCATGCGCCTGGCCCTGCCCGGCATGCTGGAACGCGGGCGCGGACATATCGTCAACGTCGCTTCGCTGGCCGGGAAGTTCCCGGTGAAAGGGCTGGCGATCTACAACGCCAGCAAGTTCGCCGTCGTCGGGCTGACCGCGGCGACCCGGCTGGAGTACGCGCCGCACGGCGTGAGCGTCTCGGCCGTGCTGCCGTCGGCGGTCGACACCGCGCTCGCCTCCGGGCTCGACATGCGGCCGATCCCCAAGGTGAAACCGGAGCGGATCGCCGACGCCGTGGTGGATTCCGTCCGCACCCGCGCCGCGGAGACCGCCGTGCCCGGTTACGTCGGCGCGCTCGCGACCCTCGCGGCCGTGACCCCCGAACCGGCGCTCAACGCGTTCCGGCGGCTGATGCGGGACGACCGGGCGCTGCGCCCCGATTCACCCGAGCGGGTCGGCTACCGCGCCCGCCTCGACCAGGACACCCATCGGGAGGAAAACGCATGACCACGCAGTACGACGCCGTCGTCGTGGGGGCCGGTTTCGGCGGGATGGGCGCGGCGATCCAGCTCAACCGGCTCGGCTACGGCAACCTGGTCATCCTCGAACGCGAATCCGACCTCGGCGGCACCTGGCATGTGAACCGCTATCCCGGGCTGGCCGTCGACATCCCGTCGGCCACCTACTCGTACTCGTTCGAGCCGAATCCGCACTGGTCGCGGCTTTTCGCGCCGGGCGCGGAGCTCAAGCGGTACGCCGAGCACGTCGCGGACAAGTACCGGCTGCGGCGCTACATGCGGTTCGGCTCGGTGGTCACCGGCGCGGTCTGGGACGAGGCGGACGCGCACTGGAAGGTCTCGCTCGCCGACGGCGACCCGGTCACCGCCAAATACCTCCTCACCGCCACGGGATTCCTTTCCCAGCCTAAGAAACCCGACATCGCCGGGATCGACACCTTCGGCGGCAAGGTCATCCACACCACCGCCTGGGACGACGAGTACGACCTCGCGGGCAAACGCGTCGCGGTGATCGGCACCGGCGCGACCGCGGTCCAGCTGATCCCCGAGATCGCGAAGGTCGCGCGGGACCTCACCGTGTACCAGCGGACCCCGATCTGGGTGAGCCCCAAACTGGACTTCCCGGTGCCGAAGGCGGTCCGGCGCGCGTTCGCCGCGCTCCCGTTCACCCAGCGGGCCGCCCGGCTGACCGGGACCGCGCTGCTGGAGCTGATGATGGTCTCCGGTGTCCTGCACTACAAGCAGCTGCCGATGGCGAACCGGCTCGGCAAGCTGTGGTGCCAGGCGCATCTGCGCCGTCAGGTGCGGGACCCGGGGCTGCGCGCCGAACTGACGCCGCGCTATTCGTTCGGCTGCAAGCGACCGACGTTCTCCAACGAGTACTACCCGGCCTTCACGAAGGACCACGTGCACCTGGAGACGACGTCGATCGCGAAGATCGACGAGAGCGGGATCGAGACCGCGGACGGACGGCGGCGGGACATCGACGTCCTGGTGCTGGCGACCGGATTCGACCTCTGGGAGGCGAACTTCCCGGCGATCGAGATCATCGGGCGCGGCGGCCGGGATCTCGGGAAGTGGTGGCGGGAGAACCGTTTCCAGGCCTACGAAGGCGTCGCGATCCCGAAGTTCCCCAACTTCATCTCGCTCAACAGCCCGTATTCCTACTCGGGACTGTCCTATTTCACCACCATCGAGACGCAGATGCGGCATATGGACCGGCTCTTCGGCGCGATGCGGCGGCGCGGCGCGACGGAGTTCGAGGTGACGCAGGAGGCGAACGACGCGTTCCTCGACCGGATGACCGAACGCCTCGGCGACTCGATCTTCACGCTCGGGAACTGCGCCCCGGCGAACAGCTACTACTTCAACCCGCACGGGGAGGCGACCCTGCTGCGGCCGTCGTCCACACTGAACGCGATCAAGGAGGCGCAGAGCTTCCCCATCGAGGACTACACGTTCGCCTAACGGTGGGCTGAAAGCGTCCTTCACCGCATGCCACGCGGTGAAGGACGCTTTCCTTGCATCGCATGCGGTGAAAGCGTCCTTCAGCCCGCCCGCATACTTGGCGCTTACTGCTTGCGGAGCCGCAGCGTGACGGCAGTGCCCGCGGCGGCGAGGAAGACCGCGCCGAGCGCGTACGGCCACCACGGCACCTCGGTGTCGCCCACCGGGGCGGCGCCGTAACCACCGGCGGCACCGCTGCGGTCGTACGTCGAGCCGGGCAGCTTGTCGCCGTAGCGGCTCTGCAGGGCTTCCCGGTAGGCGGCGAGCGACATCTTCTCGCCGGTCTTCGCCACCGACGAGCCGTCGAGGACGGTCACGGTGTCCCCGTCGACGGCGTACCAGGCGCCCGCCTGAGGTTCGCTCAGGAGGTAGCCCTTGCCGACCTGCGCCGCGAGGCGCTTTTCGACGTCACCCGAGGCGACGTTGTAGACCGACCAGCCCGAGCCCTCACGCTGCGACCACACGGTCGCGGCGTCACCGTTGCCCAGGGTCGCCGGAGTGGCGACGTAGGCGAGTTCGGCCGGGACGGTGGAGGTGCCGGCGATGAAGGCCGCGGTCGGCTGGTAGACCGCCACCGGTGTCCGCGGATCGGCCTTGGCGGTCTTGGCCGCGAGGGCCGTGTCCGCCTTGGCGGCACCGGGGAACTGCGCCTTGGCGAGCCGCTGGGTGGTCGCGTCGCTGGTGACCACTGTGGACACCGCGGCGAGGTCGGCCGCGGTGGGCGCGCCGCTGGGGGCGTCGGCCGCGGAGGACTGGCCGCCGAGCGCCAGCGACAGTCCGAGGGCGAGGATCGTGGCGCCGAGGAAGGTTCGCTTCATGGTTTCAGTCCTTGATCCCGTAGACGGTGTGGGTCCAGGTGAACGAGTTGTTGGACCGGTAGGCGCTGTAGCTCATCTGGTTGTAGCGGGGGCTGGAGCCCCACGGGTCGCCGTAGTACACCGTCGTCGCGCCGTTGGTGTTGTCGTAGCCGTAGAGCACGTGCATATGGCCGCCGCCGTTGCGCCAGCCGATCCGGGTGCCGATCGGCTGCCGCGCGTCGACCTGGCTCTTGATGGAGGCGAAGCTCAGCGTCTGCCCCGAGGAGCTGTAGGTGCCGACGTTGCTGAACCCGAGCCAGCGGAACACGCGCTGCTGATCGCTCAGGTAGCCCTGGTTGTTCGCGCAGTCCGAACCGGACTCGTTGTGCGCGACCTGGCAGAATTTCGTCTGGGTGAGGGAGTGGCCCCACCAGGCGGCGATCGTGTTGCCACTGGCGTCCCAGCACCAGTTGCTCTTCTCCTGGGCCTGCATCCTGATCGGGATCGTGGTGGCCGCCGTGATGGCGGGTGCCGCGGTGGCGGGCGCCTGCAGGGCGACCAGCGCGGCGACACCGGCGCAGGCCGTGGCCAGCCCACGCCTGAACGAGGTCTTCACCGTCGGAACACTCCTAACTGGATGGTCGAACGCGAAGCAAGCGCGGTGGGCCGCCCGTAAGGGACAGGTGAGGACTTCGGCTACCCGATTGGGCGGCAGACCGGCGCGTGCAGGGGAGTTGCGCTGTGGCGAGGTAACAGAGGGGCACTGCGAACAGTCTGAGATTCACCCTCTGGTGGTCTCATGGCAAGGTTCGCGGCAATACCTAAGGGTCCGTATTGCCGATGCGGGCGTCGGTGTCACCGCAGGTCGTCGTCGCCCGATCGAGTTAACAGTGCGGTGAAGTCGTGACTCCGGTGGTGTGGACCAGCGGAAAGCGCGCGGCCCGTGGTCACTGTTCGTGTTCCCGCCTTTCGGCGGGTGTCCGCTCGGTATGGTCCCGAGCATGCCGACGATCGGTACGGCACCGGTGTTCGTGGCCCGCGACGCCGAATTGGCCGAACTGGTGCGCGTCGCCTCGCGCCCGCCGTCGGTCGCCGTCGTCGAGGGCGAACCGGGGGTGGGCCGGAGCCGGCTGCTCGAAGAACTGGCCGCCCATCCTGTACTCGCCTCGCGTGTGGTGTGGTCCGCCCGCTGCGGTTCGTTCTCCAGGCCTTGCCGTCTGGCGCCGTTGGTCGAAGCACTGCTCGAGAAGAGTGCCGTGGCCGCCGCCCACGCGGCCGGCTTCTCCCCGGTGACCGGTGTCCTGCGGCGGCTCGTTCCCGAATGGTCGCCGTGGCTGCCACCGTTTCCGGAGAACGCGGACGCGGAGACCGTCCGGCAGCAGGAGTTCCGGGCCGTACGGGAGGTGTTGACGGGCTGCGGTCCGGCGGTGCTGGTACTCGACGACGTCCATTGCGCGGACGACGACACCTGGGAGTTCCTGCGCGGGCTCGCGGCTTCCCCGGCGGCGGCGCTGAGCGTGGTGGTCAGCGCGGCGACGTGCGGGCCGCGGCGATTCCCGCCGCTGCGTGAGACCGCCGCGCATCTCTCGCTCGCGGCGTTCACCGCCGTCCAGGTGCGGACGTTGCTGGACGCCTCCTTCGGCCGCTGCGCACCGGATTTCGCCGAAGCGGCGCACCGGCGGACGTCCGGGATCGCCGTCGACCTGACGGCATTGGTCCAGAGCGTCGGAGACACGGCCGAAGCGCTTTCGGCGGACCGGCTCGCGTCGGCGACCGTGCCGCCGATCGTGCGGAGCCGGGTTTCCGGGTTGATGGCGGCCATCGGGCCCGCCGCCCGGGATGTCGTCCGCGCGGCCGCGGTGCTGGGATCGCCCGCCGGCGAGCCGGAGCTGGGCGCGGTCGCGGCGTGCGCGGAGATCGAGGACGCGGTCACCGAAGCCGTGGAAACAGGACTGCTGCGGGATCTCGGCCGAGGCCGCTATGTCTCGGGGAGTCCGCTGATCGCCGAAGCCGTCTACGCGCTGCTTGCCGGGCCTCAGCGCTGCGCGATGCACGGACGCGCCGCGGCCCGGCTCTCCGCGGACGCCGAACCCTTCGCGTCGCTCATCGCCCGTCACGCGCGGCTGGCGGGCGACATCGCCGCGTGGACACAGTGGACCGGCGTCGCGGTCGACAACGCCATCGAGGACGGCCGGACCGAAGAGGCGAGCCGTCTGCTCGAAGCGGCCCTGCGGGACACGGATCTGCCGCGCACCGCGCGTGAATCGTTCGCCGTCCGGCTCGGCAGGGAACTGCCGCGCAGTATCGCGCACGCCGGCACGGTGCGGCTGCTGCGCGAGATCCTGCGCGAATGGCCGCTGAGCAAGGCCGCGCGGGGTGAGATCCGGGTCCACCTCGGACAGGTGCTGATCAACCAGGTGGGCAAGGTCGAAGCGGGCAGGCTGGAGATCGAACTGGGCGCGGCCGACCTCGGCAGGCGCCAGGCACTGCTCGCCAGGGGCCTGGTCACCTTGGCGCTGCCGCATATCGGGACGGTCCCGGTCGAGGAGAACTTCCGCTGGCTCGACGAGGCCGAGCAGGTGAGCAAGGGGGAGCACGACGCCGGGCTGCTCGCCGCGATCACCGCCAACCGGCTTTCGGCGCGGATGCAGATCGCCGATCCGGAGGCCTGGCACGAGATCGCCGATCTGCCGCGGGCACCGGAGTCGGCGGAGGTCTGCCGTCAGGTCGCCCGCACCTACATCAATCTGGCCGACGCGGTGGCGTGGAACGGGCACTATCCGGTCGCGCGGGCCTACCTCGCGACCGCGCGGCGGCTGATCCGCGACGACCACCAGCCCTATCTCGACGCGCTCGCCGACGGCACGGAGCTGCGGTTGGACCTCGCGATGGGGGAGTGGGCGAGCGTCGCGGAGAAGGCGCGCGCAATGCTGACGCGGGTCGACAAGGACGGTTCGCTGGCGGCCGAGCCGCTGCTGGTGCTCGGTTGGTACGAGTACGGGCAGCACCGGCCGACGGCGGCCCTGCGCAGTTTCGACGCGGCGTTCGCGCTGTCCGCGGGCAGTGTCCCGGTGCAGGCTTCGGCGTACGCGGGGCGGGTGGCCGTCCATCAGGCGGGCAAGGATCTGCGGGCCGCCCGGCGCCTGGCCGAATTCGGCCTGGAAACCGTGCGCCGCAAGAACAACTGGGTCTGGGCGGCCGAACTGATGCCGTTCGCCGTGCGCACCATGCTCGGGCTGGGACAGCACGTCGAGGCGCGAGAACTGCTCGCGGAGTACCGGCAGGGCATCGACGGCAAGGACGCGCCGGTCGCCAACGCGTCGGCGTTGTTGTGCCGGGGCATGCTCACGCAGGCGCGCGGCGAGACACTGGCCGCCGGTGAACTGCTGCTGGGCGCCGCACAGGCCTACAGTGCCTTGCCACTCCCGTATTTCGCCGCCTACGCCGGCGAACTCGCGGCCGGTTGCTTCTCCGAAGCCGGGGTGCGGGAGCGTGCCGTCGCCGCCTTCACCACCGCGGAGACGACGTACGCGAGCCTGGGCGCCGCCGTGGACGCGCTGCGCTGCCGACGTTCGTTGCGCCGCTGCGATCCGGAGATGCCCCGGCGTGGCCGCAAGGGTTACGGCGAAGCGTTGTCCCCGAGGGAGCTCGAAGTCGCCCGGCTCGCCGCCCAGAACCTGACGAACCGGGAGATCGGGGAGCGGCTGTTCCTCTCGCCGAGGACGGTCGAGATCCACGTGGGACGGGCACTGCGCAAATTGGGGTTGCCTTCGCGCACAGTCCTGACCGCTGATCTGCTCAGCGACATTCACTAAGGGCACGTATTCGTCGGTTCACTGGGTACGACGCGAGAAACCGCAGGTCAGAGGCGGTTTCTTTAAATAGTGGAGCGTGGTCCGTATGCCACTATTGTTCCGCTTCCGCCGTCGATCGATGGTTGTCGGGCAGTTCGCGATTTCCCGGAAAGGAAGCACCGTGAGCAGAAAACGGATCTTCGGCGTGGTCGCCCTGACCATGGCCGCGCTGGCACCGGCGGCGGGTCTCGCCGGTGCGGAACCGGCCGACACCCTTCGCGCCATCTCCCCGACCGACGCCGCGCCCTTGCCGTCGGGAGGCGTCCACGGCCAGAGCATCGGAGGCTCGCCCGCGTCGGTCAAGGACTACCCGTATGTCATCGCCGCCCTGCGGGAAGGCGGTTCGAGGCCGAAGGGGCAGAGCTGCTCCGGCTCCGTCATCGCCCCGCGGAAGGTCCTGGTCGCGGCCCACTGCAAGGAGCTGGCCGGCGAGAAGAGTGTCCTTTATGGACTCGACGATCTGAAGAGCGCGGGCGGCACCCAGTTGAAGGCCGTCGACTACAAGACGCATCCCAAGTTCACCCAGCCCTGGTACGGCTACGACGTCGCGGTGATCACCGTCGACGGTGACATCCCGGTGCCGCCCGGCGGCTACGCGAAGGTCGCCACGTCCGCCGACACCGGTCTCGAGACACCCGGCAAGGACGGGTTCAGCCTCGGCTACGGCAAGAAGGACATCAACGACTCCACCCAGGACGTCACGCTGCACAAGCTGACCCTGCCGATCGTGAACGCGAGCCAGTGCACCGGTGTGGAGAACGGCGTCGACCCGAAGACGATGATCTGCGCGGGCTACTCCGACGGCCGCAAGACCGTCCTGCCGGGCGACAGCGGCGGACCGTTCGTCGTCAACGGCAAGGTCGTCGGCGTCACCTCGTGGAGCCGTAGCGATTTCCGCTGGTACAGCGTCTACAGCAGGCTCAACAACGATATGGGGGACTGGGTCGCCGAACAGATCGGCGGCGAGCAGCCGGGTGACGCCTTCACGCTCGCGGCTTCGCCGTCGTCGGTGAAGGCCCTGCCGGGCAAGTACGTGTCGGCCAGTGTCACGAGCAAACCGGGCAAGAACGGCGCCGAGGACATCACGCTTTCCGCGTCCGGGTTGCCCGAGGGCGCCAAGGCCACCTTCCAGCCCGCGACGATCAAGGCGGGCGAGGTCGCCAAGCTGACCATCGAGACCGCCGCCGGAACCCCGGAAAAGGCCTACCGGATCACGATTTCCGGGAAAGGGGGCACTGACACGGCCACCGCGGGGCTCTCGCTCACCGTCGGCGCGGGCGAACCTCCGGTCGGCGACCTGAAGGTGACGGTGAACCCGTCGTCCGGATCCGGCCGAGCGGGTTCGCTCGTGAGCGCCACCGTCACCGTGACCGGCGGCACGGGTTCGATCACGTTGTCCGCCAGTGGTTCCGGGCTGCCGATCAACCCGTTCTTCTCACCGCAGACCGTTTCGAGCGGCGGCAGTTCGACCATGCAGGTCTTCGCGCCGTTCCAGCCGGGGACGTATCCGGTCACGGTGACCGCCAAGGACGGCGGTGGCAAGACCGCGACCACCACGTACACCCTCACCGTCCAGTGACCTTCGCCGAAACAGAGGTGATTTCCCATGCGTGACAAGACGAAAACGCTGCTGGCGCTCGGGCTGCTGAGCCCGCTGCTCGCACTCGGCGCCGGATCGGCCGTCGCCGCCGAAGCCGAAGGCACGGTGATCCCGGCCAAGGAGCACTACGGTGACCAGTACATCGTCGTCCTCCACGACATCGCGGCGGCCGGGCAGAGGGCTGCCGCCGACCTGGCCGGCCGATACGGCGGGGAGGTCCGTTCCGTCTGGACGGCGGCCCTCCGCGGGTTCTCGGCCAAGAGCATGACCCCGGCCGAGGCGCGCAAGCTGGCCGCGGACCCGTCGGTCAAGGCGGTGTACGAAGACGGCACCGCCCGCGGCACCGGCACCCAGCAGAACCCGACCTGGGGACTGGACCGCGTCGACCAGAAGAGCCTTCCGCTCGACAAGGCCTACAACTATCCCAACGACGGCGCGGGGGTCACCGCGTACGACCTCGACAGCGGTATCAACCCGTCGAACCCGGAATACGAAGGCCGCGCCAGCCTCGGCAAGGACTTCATGGGCGGGGACGGCTCCGACTGCCATGGGCACGGCAGCCATACCGCGGGCACGATCGGCAGCAAGACCTACGGTGTCGCGAAGAAGGTCAAGATCGTCGGGCTGAAAGTGCTGGGGTGCAACAACTCCGGGCCTGACTCGGGCATCATCGACGCCGTCGACTGGGTGACGGCCAACGCTAAGAAGCCCGCCGTGGCGAACATGAGCCTGACCATGGACGCCCCCGGTGTCGGGGACGACGCGGTGAAGCGGTCGATCGCGTCGGGCGTCGTGTACGGGGTGGCGGCGGGCAACGCCTCCACCGACGCGTGTAACACGAGCCCGGCCCGGGTGCCCGAGGCGATCACGGTCAACGCCTCGGACTCCGCCGACAACCGGTCTTCGTTCTCCAACTACGGAAGCTGCACGGACATCTTCGCGCCCGGCACGAACATCACGTCGCTGAGCCCGAGCAGCGGCGGTTCCGCGGGGATGAGCGGGACCTCGATGGCGACGCCGCACGTCGTCGGCGCGGCCGCGCTCTACCTGTCGGCCAACCCGGGAGCCACGCCGCAACAGGTGCGGGACGCGCTGGTGAACGGCGCGACCGCGGGTGTTATCAAGAACGCGGGCAGCGGATCGCCGAACAAGCTGCTGAACGTGTCGTTCATCGGCAGCGGCGGCCCCGGCCCGAACTGCGGAGCGAAATCGAACACCACGCCGGTGTCCATTCCGGACGCCGGGGCGGCCGTGACCAGTTCCGTGACCCAGGAAGGCTGTGACGGCAAGGCTTCCGCGTCGTTGTCGGTCAAGGTGGACGTTTCGCACACCTACAGCGCCGACCTCGTGCTCGACCTGATCGGGCCGAGCGGCAAGGCCTACCGCCTCAAGAACCCGGGCGGTGTCGGCTCGGCCGAGGGCGTGCACCAGAGCTTCACCGTCGACGCCTCCGGTGAAACGGCCAACGGCACCTGGAAGCTGAGCGCTCAGGACGTCTACCGGTTCGACACCGGCAGCATCGACGGGTTCACCGTCACGTTCTGAAGTCACCGAGACTCGCCGGCAGGGGCGGGGAGGGAACCATCGGCGGGGTCGCTTTCCGCGGCCCCGCCGATGTCGCGGCTGAACCTGGTGTGCAGGAGCAGCGCGACTGCCAGTGTGGCCGCCGCACCGATCAGGAACACGCCGGTGGGCCACGGCTGCAGGACCATCAGGCAGCCGGAGGCGACGGCGGGCGGATGCACCACCCGGAAGAGCAGCATGGCGCCGAATCCGGCGACCGCCGCGACCGCGACGGCCACCGGACCGGGCGGCAGCGCGAACGCGGCGAGGACCCCGGCCACCACGGCGAGCGCGTGGCCGCCGAAGACCGCGACCGGCCGGGCGGACGGGAGCGCCGGATTGGCCAGCACCAGCGCGAGACTGGCGGCGAGCGGTGCCGACGCCGCCGGCCCGACACCGGAGCCCATCCCCGCGGCGGCCACCCCGCCCGCACCCGCCGCGGTCAGCAGGATCGGCGACGCGTGTCTCATCGGGACACCTCGGGGAAGTCGAGGTCGGGCTCGGCCACGTGGTTGAAGTAGTTGGAAAGCACGTTGAGCGCGATATGCGCGACCACCTCGGCGACCTGCGCGTCGGTGACGCCGTCGGCGCGTGCCTCGGCCAGCCGCTCGTCGGGAACGCGGCCGCGGTGGGCCATGACGGCGTCGGCCAGCCGGAGCACCGCGCGGGTGTGCGGGTCGGGGCTCTCCGCCTCGCGGGCCTTGTCCAGTTCGTCGGCGGGGATGCGCATCTTCTCGCCGCGGAAGGTGTGCGCGGCGAGGCAGTAGCCGCATTCGTTGCGCTGCGCGGTGAACAGCGCGAGCAACTCGCGCTCGCGCGCGGTCAGTTCGCCGCGCGTGAGAGCGTCGCGCAAGGCGAGGTAGCCGCTCAGCGCCGCCGGGCCGTTGGCCATCGCGGCATAGAGGTTGGGCACCCGGCCGAGCTGGGCACGGACGTCGGTCAGCAACGGATGCTCGGTGAGCTGCGGGATGCGAGGCACGATCTCTCCAAACGGTACAGGTCTGTTCCGAATAGGACGGTACAGATCTGTTCCGTCTGTGGTCAACCAATTCGGTACAGCGTGGTACTGTTTTGCCCGTGGGAACCCGAGCGCGCGAGCGGCTGCTGAGCACGGCCGAGGAGCTGTTCTACGCCGAAGGCATCCGCGCGGTCGGCATCGATCGCATCCTGGAGGAGTCCGGCGTCGGCAAGGCGTCGCTCTATCGGCATTTCCCGAGCAAGGACGCGCTGGTCGAAGCGGTGCTGCGGGAACGGGACCGCACCTGGCGGCGGTGGCTCTCCAGTACTGTCGCTGGCTACGGTCTCGCTCCCGAGGACCGGATCCTGGCGGTCTTCGACGCGCTCTTCGAACGCTTCTCCCGCAAGGACTTCCGCGGCTGCGCCTTCATCAACACCATGGTGGAGACGGCGGATCCGGCGAGCCCGGTGCACGCCGTCGCGGCCGAGCACAAGGCGGCACTGACCGAGTACCTGGCCGGTCTGCTCGCCGACGCGGGCCGGACTGATGTGGGGGAACTCGCCGCGCAGCTCGTTTTGATCGTGGATGGTGCGATCGTGACCGCGGTGCGCGAGAACGCGCCGGATGCGGCTGTTCGGGGTAAGGGGATCGCTGCCGCTTTGTTGCGCTGAGCGCTTGGTGGCTTTGCGGCCTCGGCTCGCGGGTTTCCAATGTCGCGTTTGGGTCGCTGAGTGTCTCTGATGCGACTTTGGGGACCCGGGTTGTGGGTAGGTCGCTGGCCGCGGGCCTGTTGTTGCCGGATTTCGGCGAGGTCGCGCTGGATGCGGCAGGTGATCGCCGCTTTGTTGCGCTGAGCGCTTGGTGTGGTTTGGGTTCCTGCTTGAGCTCTTGCCGGTATTCGGCGAGACCTTGCCGTATGCGGGAAGGCGGTCGCCGCCTTGCTGTGCTGAGCGACCTCGGCTTGAGGGTTCCCAATGTCGCATTTGGGTCGCTGAGTGCCTCTGATGCGACATTGGGAACCCTGGCCGTGAGTAGATCGCTGGCCCGCAGGCCTGATCTTGCCGAAATTCGGCGACACCGCACCGGACGCGCATAACGGATCCCCATCGGGCTGGGCATGCCGCGGCTCAGTGCGCCCAATGTGGCATTGGGGCCGTCGAGTGTCCCCAATGCCACATTCGGGGCCTTGATCAACGCAGACCCGGTCTCGCCGAAATTCGGCGACACCGCGTCGCCGAGCCCGGGCATCCGCCGAACCACCCACTGCCCACTGTCCCCCATGTGAAGCCATCCTTGACATCAGGTAAGCCCACCCTTAGTTTCCCCCTATAACTTTCCCGGAGGGGGCGACATGCCGAACATCGGTGGCCGCCCGGCCATGGTCGCGGTGGACGACATCGTGCGGGCCGGTCGCGAGCTCGGGATGCGCGGGCTCAGCGTCAAGGCGGTCGCGGTCCGGCTGGGGGTGACCGCGACCGCCCTCTATCGCCACGTCGAGAGCCGGTGGGGGCTGGAGCGGCTGGTCGGCGAGAGCATCCTGGCCGAGCTGCGGCTCCGGGACGATCCGCGGCACGACCTCGAACGACACCTGTTGTCCTTCGCGCTGCAGATGCGGGCCTTCATGCTGGAGCACCCGGGCCTCGCCGGTTATCTGCAACTGCTGTTCCCGCGCGGAGACGGCGGTCAGCGCTTGCTGAACACCGAGGTCGACGCCCTCGTCCGCCGGGGTTACGAGCCCGGCGCGGCGATCGTGCTCAGCGGCGCGGTCGCGTCGATGACCATCGCGATGACCGCGTCCGAGGAGAACAGCGCGGCCGCCGAGGAGGCCGACGGCGACGGGCTGGACCGCGAGCGGGAGGCGGTCCGCGACCGGTTGTCCCGTGACGACCGGCTCGCCGAACCATCCGCCGCGTTGCCGCAGGTGCCGCGGCCCGAATACGTGCGGCTGCTGTTGACCGCGTCGATCCGCGGGCTGGCCGGGTCCTGCCCGCCGGGCAGACCGGTCGCCGAGATGGTGGCCGATCTGGCCGCCACGGGGGAGGGGTTGTGATGGCGCGCGGATTCCAGGGCGCGGTGATGCGCGGTTTCGGGGCCAGGGACCACGAAGCGACCGTCGTCGAGACGGAAGAGATCACGCCGAAATTCGTGCGGGTGCGGTTCGTTTCGCCGACGCTGTTCGAGGACGTCGTCGTGGAGCCGGCGGCCTGGCTCCGGTTCTGGTTCCCGGATACGGAAGGCGGCACGACGGAGTTCCAGCGCGCGTACACGCTCACCGAGGCCGACCCGGAAGCCGGCACGTTCGCGATCGACGTCGTCCTGCACGAGCCCGCCGGTCCGGCGTCGCGTTGGCTGCGTGACGCGCGCCCGGGCGCGAAGGTTCCGGTGATGTCTCTGGGTTCCTCGTCCTTCTCGGTCCCCGCCGACCCTCCCGCCGGGTACCTGCTGATCGGTGACTCCGCCTCGATCCCGGCGATCAACGCGATCCTCGAGGTGATCCCGGCCGACCTCCCGATCGAGCTGTACCTCGAAGAGCACGACGAGACCGACAGGCTGATCCCGCTGGGCGGACACCCGCGGCTGACCGTGCACTGGGTGCAGCGCCTGGACGCGACTTCGCTGGCCGCGGCGATCGAGACGCGCGACTGGTCGGACTGGCAGGCGTGGATCGCGACGGAAGCCGGTTCGTTCAAACACCTGAAGACGCGTTTGCGTGAGGCGTTCGGCTTCCCCAAGTCCGAGGTGCACGGCCGCGCGTACTGGTACTACGGCCGGGCCATGGGTGCTTTCCGCGGGGAGAAGGAAGAGCCGGCCGCCGAAGTCCCGAAGCCCGTCGCAGCGGCGCCGAAGGGGGCATGGCGGGCACAGGCGGCCGGACGGCTGCTCGCGCCGGTGCGGCGGACGCTGATCTTCGCCGGGATCCTGCAGGCCGTCGTGACGCTGATCGGCCTCGCTCCCTTCGTCCTGCTGGTGGAACTGGTCCGGCGGCTGCTGACGGGCGGCGAATCGTTGTGGGCGCTCGGTGTCTCGGCGCTGGTCCTGCTCGGCGTCGGCACCCTCCTGGAATCCGCGGTCGTGCTCTGGCTGCACGCGGCCGACGCGCGGTTCGCCCGCGACCTGCGTCTACGCCTGCTGGGCAAACTCGCGCGCTTGCCGCTGGGCTGGTTCACCGCGCGGGGTTCGGGCACGGTCGCGAAACTCGTGCAGGGCGACACGCTCTCGCTCCACTACCTGGTCACGCACGCCGTCCCCGACGCGGTGGCGGCCGTCGTCGCGCCGGTCGCCGTGCTGGCGTACCTGTTCGTGGTGGACTGGCGGCTCGCCCTCGTCCTGCTCGTCCCGATTCTCGTCTACCTCGTCACCACGTCGATCATGGTCGTCCAATCGGGACCCAAGACCGGCCAGGCGATGCGCTGGGCCGAGCGGATGGCCGGCGAGGCGGGCGCATATCTGGAAGGGCAGCCGGTGATCCGCGTGTTCGGCGGCGCCGCGGCTTCGTCGTTCCGGCGGCGGCTCGACGAGTACCTCGGTTTCCTCGGCGACTGGCAGCGCCCGTTCACCGGCAAGAAGACCATGCTGGACTTCGCCACCCGGCCCGCCACCTTCCTGCTCGTGATCACCGGCATCGGCACGCCGATGGTGGGCGGCGGGATGGAGCCGGTGACGCTGATCCCGTTCCTGGTGCTGGGCACCACTTTCGGCGCGCGGCTGCTGGGCATCGGTTACGGTCTCGGCGGCGTTCGCGAGGGAATGCTGGCCGCGCGCCGGATCCAGGTCGTGCTCGACGAACCGGAACTGTCCACAGTGGAGCTGGCAGTCCGCGACGGCGTCGAGCCGGGCACCGTGGAACTGGACCGGGTGGGCTTCGCCTACCGTTCCGGCGTTCCCGTGCTGGAGAACGTTTCCCTGACCTTGCGTCCCGGCACGGTGACCGCGCTGGTCGGCCCGTCGGGAGCGGGGAAGTCGACGCTTGCCGCCCTCGTCGCGCGGTTCCACGACGTCACCGAGGGAGCGATCCGGGTCGGCGGCCGGGACGTCCGCGCGTTCGCCGCCGACGAACTCTACGGCCGCGTGGGATTCGTGCTCCAGGATCCGCAACTCGTCCAGGGGACCGTACGGGAGAACATCGCCCTCGCCGTTCCGGACGCCACCGAAGAGCACGTCGTCGCCGCGGCCCGGGAGGCGCAGATCCACGAGCGGATCCTCCGGCTGCCCCAGGGATACGACACCGTCCTCGACGCTGGTTCCCAGCTGTCCGGCGGAGAACGCCAACGGGTGGCCATCGCCCGCGCGATCCTCGCCGACGCCCCCGTCCTCGTCCTCGACGAGGCGACCGCTTTCGCCGATCCCGAGTCGGAGTATCTCGTGCAGCAAGCACTCGACCGGCTCACCGCGGGCCGCACCGTCCTGGTCATCGCCCATCGCCTGCACACGATCACCGGCGCCGACCGCATCGTCGTCCTCGACCGCGGGCGGATCGCGGAAAGCGGGACCCACGAAGAACTTCTGGCCTCGGATGGGCGCTACGCCCGCTTGTGGCGGGCCGGTGCCGGTGCGGGGGTGACCGCGTGATCCGCACGTTGCTGGGCCTGATCCCCGAGGCGAAACGCTCGGCCTTCCGGCGTTATGTCGTGCTCGCCGAGCTTTCGGTGCTCCTGCGTGCCGCCGGTGTCGTCCTGCTGGTGCCGTTGGTGGGTGCCTTGTTCGGCGCTGAGCCTTCGGACGCGCTGCCCTGGCTCACCGCGCTCGCGGCCGTCACCGCGGCGGGCTGGGCGATCGACGCCGTCGTGGGGCGGCTCGGCTTCGAGCTCGGCTTCGGTGTGCTGGACCACGCCCAGCACGACGTCGCCGAGCGGCTGACGGACGTCCGGCTGTCCTGGTTGGACGGTGAACACACCCAGACCGCCCGGCAGGCCATCGCCGCCACCGGCCCCGACCTCGTCGGCCTGGTCGGCTACCTGCTCACCCCGCTCATCGGCGCGGTCCTCCTGCCGATCGCGATCGCGCTGGCCCTCCTGCCGATCTCCTGGCCGCTCGGTGTCGCCGCGCTGGCCGGGGTCCCGGTCCTGCTGGGCGCGCTGTGGGCGACCGGCCGGATCACCCGCCGCGCAGACCGGGCGACGGCGGAGGCGAACACCACGCTGACCGAACGGATCGTCGAGTTCGCCCGCACCCAGCAGACGTTGCGGGCCGCCCGCCGCGTCGAACCCGCGCGCAGTCACGCCGGCGCCGCGCTCACCGCGCACCACGGCGCGACCGTCCGGTTGCTCCGCCTGCAGATCCCGGGGCAGGTGCTGTTCGGCGTCGCCGGTCAACTGGCGCTGGTCCTGCTCGCGGGGACGACCGTCCTGCTCGCCACACGAGGCGAGCTGAGCGTGCCCGAGGCCGTCGCGCTGATCGTCGTGATCGCCCGGTACCTCGAACCGTTCACCGCGCTCGGGGATCTCGCGCCCGGTATCGAAACCGCCACCACCACGCTCGGCCGCATCCGCACCGTCCTCACCGCGCCCGTGGCTCCTGCGGGCGAGTCCGCCGCACCGGCCAAAGCACCGCAGATCCGGTTCGAGAAGGTCGGTTTCCGCTACTCGCCGGACACCGAGCACGTGCTGGAGGACTTCGACGTCACCCTGGAACCGGGGACGACGACCGCGATCGTCGGGCCGTCCGGCTCGGGCAAGAGCACCGTGCTCGCGCTGCTCGCCGGTCTGCACCGGCCCACGAGCGGTCGCGTGCTCGCCGACGGCACGGATGTCGCGGAATTCCGCCGGGATCTCGTCACCTTCGTCTTCCAGCAGCCGTATCTCTTCGAGGGATCGGTGCGGGACAACGTGCTCGCCGGGGATCCCGCGGCGAGCGACGAGCGGGTCGCCGAGGTCGTGAGGCTCGCCAGGGTCGACGAGCTGCTGGAACACACGGCCGTCGGCGAGGCGGGCACCGCTCTCTCCGGCGGCGAGCGGCAGCGGGTGTCCATCGCCCGCGCGTTGCTCAAACCCGCGCCCGTGCTGCTCGTCGACGAGGCGACCAGCGCGCTGGACACCGAGAACGAGGACGCCGTGGTCCGCTCGCTCAGCGCCGACCCCGTGCCGAGGACACGGGTGATCGTCACCCATCGGATCGCCGGGATCCGGCACGCCGACCGGGTGCTCTTCCTCGAGGACGGCCGGATCGCGGAATCCGGCACGGTCGAAGAACTCCTTGCGGCGCAAGGACGTTTCGCCGAGTTCTGGCGACGGCAGCTCGACGCCACCGGCTGGAGGATCACCGCGGGATGACCCACACCAAGGCGAGGGTTTCACCGGGCCGACGGTCGTGTTCGAAGCGGATCGCCGGGCGCCGCGCTCGCGCGGCTGGGCCTGCTCAAGGTCGTCTTCGTCCGCGAGATCCTCAGGCTGACGTGAGCGCCCGACGCAGGTCTTCGTAGGTCGGGGCGAGCGTCCGGAGGGTCGCGGCGGCCCGTGCGTCGTCCTCGACGACGAGGTCGTACTGCAGGGAGCCGATCAGCCGCGCCTGCGTGGTGAGGACGGCGGCCGCGGCTTCGTGGCCGACCCGGCGCAGGCAGGTCGCGGCGTCGTTCGTCCGCCGGGCGCCGAGGCGCACCACGAAATGGACGAGCAGCCCACGCAGTTCCCGATCGCAGCCTCCTTCGATCCGGGCGGCGAGCGCGAGGGCGGCGTCGCCGTTGCCCACCGTGCCGGGCGGGAGTCCGGTGTCCGTTTCACCGCCGAGCCGCCTGATCGCGCGGGGGAGGGCCGCGACGATCGCGGCTTCTTCCGAGACGACGGTGTGCCGCACGAAACGTGTCCGCATCGTGTGCGGTTTGCCGTAGGCGACGGTTTCGGCGAGCCAGGCGGCGGCGAAATCCGCCCGCGGGATCCGTGCGTACGGATATCCCTGCGGGTCGTGGGCGGTCACGGACTCGTCGTCCACGGCGAGCGCGACCAGGAAATGGTCGGCGCCGATCGGGCCGGTCATTCCCGGCTGGTGGCGCAGGTGCCCCATTTCGACCGGGCCGATCAGGACCGGCCCGTCGGAAAGGCTTTCGACGAGCCGGGCGAACGCGGTGTCCGGATCCGGTTCGCTCGTCGTTTCCGCGCTCCAGCCGAGGGCGTCGAGCGCCTCGCCGATGCCGAGATCGGGATCCCAGCCGAAGGCGTCGAAAAACGGCAGTGTTCCGCCGACCAGCTGCATGCCGAAGGGGCTGCCGGTCACGGTTTCGAGCACATCGGGTCCCGGAGCCTCCGCGCCGAGCAGCATCGCGAGGGAATGGGTATAGCAATAGGGGCCGGAGCCGCGATAAGGGATTTCGATCACGCGTTCGACGATGCCGGATTTCCCGCCGAAACGCCACCCTCGCCTTTGTCCGTTGTGGACGGTGTTTCATCACCCGTCCGGGGGTTTCGGGGCCACTCAATGGGTTCTATCCAGGAGACACCGCTGATCCCGCTTGCCGACGACGATCTTGCCGACCCAGGATGACCATCACTTGGGCTCGCTGTCCCCGCCGTCCTGACCTGGGCCGACGGGAGCGAGGGGTGAGGCGGAGGCGGCATGGCGGAACGTCGTGGGCGGAATCGGTGGCGCCGGGGCGTGGCACTGCTCTCGGTGGTCGTCGTGGCCCTGCTGATGGGCGCCCCGCTGCCCGCGAACGCCCAGATCCAGCCGCGCGGAGCGGGCACCGAGCGGCCGATCGGGCCGGAGCCGGTGTACTCCGGGCTGGCGCACGGCGGTATCACGATGGCCGCCAATTCCGTCGTGCAGTGCGGCGTCGGTGTCGTCTGCAACGAGTCCGCGAGCAACGCGAGCCCGGTGTCGTGGATCAAGACCGACCCGGCCGCGCCCGGCAACACCGCGTCCGCGGCGAATCTGAACGTCCCGGCCGGCGCGAAGGTGCTCAACGCCCGGCTGTACTGGCAGTTCAACCCCGTCGCCAGCAGCGGGACCTCCGGTGACGGCAACCGCGGCAACCAGGTCTCCATCAAGACCCCGGGCTCCGGCGCGTATCAGCGGATCACCGCCGAAACCTACGACTGGTTCCCCGCGACCACCACGGGCGGGTTCCCGACGCTGTACGCCTACGGCGGCGCGGCCGACGTCACGTCCCTCGTCACGAACGCCGGCACCGGGGAGTACACGGTCGCCGACATCCAGGCCTGCCAGGGCCAGTCGATCAGCCGGACGAACCTCGGCTGCTGGGGTGGCTGGTCGCTGGTGGTCGCCTACGAACTGCCCAGCGAGCCGCTGCGGTACCTGCAGGTCTGGGACGGGATGCAGGTGGTCGCGGGCGGCAGCACGCCGAGTTCGGCGACCATCGCGCTGAGCGGTATCAAGGCCCCGACCTCGCGTCAGCCCAACGTCGAACTCGGTATCGTCGCGGGTGACGGCGACGCGCCCATCACCGGCGACTACCTCCAGGTCGGCCCGGACGCCTCCAGTCTGCAGACGATCGCGATGCCCGCGCCCGGCGGCGTGGCGACCAACAACGCCTTCAGCAGCCGCATCGACCGGGTCACGGCCACCGGTTCGGGCACGAACGTCACGTCGCGGAACCCCAATCCGGTGAACAACGTCGGGTACGACGCCCGCAGCATCGACATCACCGGCAAGGTCCCCGCGGGGACCACCGCGCTCCAGGTCAAGATCGGCACCGTCGGCGACGCGCTGTACCCGCAGACCATCTGGCTCGTCACCGACGCCCTCGAACCGGATCTGCAGATCACCAAGGCCAACGACCCGGTCGGCAACACCGACGACAATCCGCCGGGCTACGTCACCAAGGGCGGCGAGGTCACCTACACCTTCGACGTCGCCAACCGGCACGCCGACGGCTCCACCACCGACCTCGACACCGCGACGAACATCGTGCTCACCGACACCCTGCCCGACGGCGTCACGTTCGTGGCCGGGTCCAATCCGGACTGTTCGGCCGCCGGGCAGGTGGTCACGTGCAATCTCCGGAATCTGAGGCCGGGGCAGTCGCAGAAGGTCGCCTTCAAGGTCAAGGTCGGGCTCGACGTGCCGGACGGCACCAAACTCGACAACACCGGCAAGCTCACCTTCCGCGGCGAGGACACGGGACGGCCGCAGGAACGCACGTCGAACACGGTGCGGAACACGGTCGCGTCGCCCGGGTACCAGCTGACGAAGACCGTCGACCTCGCCGAGGCGATCCCCGGCGACACCCTGACCTACCAGGTGACGCTGCGGAACACCGGCGTGATCCCCGTGCCCGCGCTCACGGTGCGCGACACGCTGCCGCCGGGGACGACCTACGTGTCGGTCACTCCCTCGAAGGGCACCGCGTCCGGGACCGGGCCGATCGACTGGGCCGTGAACGGTCTCGCGGTCGGGGAAACCGCCACGCTGACCGTGCGCGTGAAGGTCGAGGAAGCCGCCATCGGCAAGGAACTGGTGAACCGCGCGAACGTCCCGACCGGACCGCCGCCGGTCGTCCCACCGGACAACCGCTGCCCGGACGATCCCGCGGCCGCGTGCGCGAAGACCAAGGTGCCGTCGCCGTCGTACACGGTGACCAAGACCGCGGACAAGGAGTCCGCCGACCCCGGCGACACCGTGCGCTACAAGGTCGTCGTCGCCAACACCGGCAAGGTGACCGCGGCGGATCTCAAGGTCGTGGACGATCTGACCGGGGTGCTGGACGACGCGGTCTATCAGAACGACGCCACCGCGTCGCCCGGCTCGGTGTCCTATGTGGAACCGAAGCTGACCTGGACCGGCACGCTCGCCGCGGGGCAGAGCGCGGAGTTCACCTACTCAGTGAAGGTGAAGAACCCGAACACCGGTGACAACCGGCTGAAGAACGTGGTGTCGTCGGAGACGCCGGGTGGGAACTGTCCGCCGGGTTCGACGGATTTGAAGTGTGGGACGACGACGCCGGTTTCGGGGTTGTTGATCGAGAAGTCGGTCGACAAGCAGTCCGCGAATCCGGGCGATGTCGTGAAGTACACGGTGACGGTGCGGAACACCGGGCAGACCAAGATCTCTGGTGCGACGTTCACCGATGATCTGACGCAGGTTCTCGACGATGCCGACTACCAGAACGACGGCGCCGCGACCATTGGCGGTGTCACGTATGCGGCGCCGAAGCTGACCTGGACCGGCGATCTCGAAGTCGGTGCCACCTCCACGGTGACGTACACGGTCAAGGTGAAGAATCCCAACCCGGGCGATGACGTGCTGAAGAACGCGGTGTCGTCGGAGACGCCGGGTGGGAACTGTCCGCCGGGTTCGACGGATCCGAAGTGTGGGACGACGACGCCGGTTTCGGGGTTGTTGATCGAGAAGTCGGTCGACAAGCAGTTCGCGAATCCGGGTGACGTGGTGAAGTACACGGTGACGGTGCGGAACACAGGCCAGACGAAGATTTCCGGTGCGACGTTCACCGACGATCTCACGCAGGTGCTGGACGACGCGGACTATCAAAACGATGGTGCGGCGACGATCGGTGGTGTTACGTATGCGGCACCGAAGCTGACCTGGACCGGCGATCTGGAGATCGGCGCCACGTCGACGGTCACGTACACGGTGAAGGTCAAGAACCCGAACCCCGGTGACAAGAAACTGTCCAATGTGGTCACTTCGGAGACCCCGGGTGGTAACTGCCCGCCGGGCTCCACCGATCCGAAGTGTGGGACCACCACGCCGGTGTCAGGGCTGAAGATCGAGAAGTCTGTCGACAAGCAGTCGGCGAATCCGGGCGATGTCGTGAAGTACACGGTGACGGTGCGGAACACCGGGCAGACGAAGATCTCTGGTGCGACGTTCACCGATGATCTGACGCAGGTTCTCGACGATGCCGACTACCAGAACGACGGCGCGGCGACGATCGGCGGCGTCACGTACGCGGCGCCGAAGCTGACGTGGACCGGCGATCTGGAGATCGGCGCCACTGCCACGGTGACCTACTCGGTCAAGGTGAAGAATCCCAACCCGGGCGACAACCTGCTGAAGAACGCGGTGTCGTCGGAGACTCCGGGTGGGAACTGTCCGCCGGGTTCGACGGATCCGAAGTGTGGCACCCTGACCCCGGTTTCCGGTCTGAAGATCGAGAAGTCCGTGGACAAGCAGTCGGCGAACCCGGGTGACGTGGTGAAGTACACGGTCACCGTGCGGAACACCGGGCAGACGAAGATCTCTGGTGCGACGTTCACCGATGACCTGACGCAGGTTCTCGACGATGCCGACTACCAGAACGACGGCGCCGCGACCATCGGCGGCGTCACGTACGCGGCGCCGAAGCTGACGTGGACCGGGGATCTGGAGATCGGGGCCACGTCGACGGTCACGTACTCGGTGAAGGTCAAGAATCCCGCTCCAGGCGACAAGAAGCTCATCAACACGGTCACTTCGGTGACGCCGGGCGGCAACTGTCCGCCGGGGTCCACGGATCCGAAGTGTGGCACCACGACACCGGTTTCCGGCCTGACGATCGAGAAGTCGGTCGACAAGAAGTCCGCGAACCCCGGCGACGTCGTGAAGTACACGGTGATCGTCACCAACACCGGCCAGACGAAGATCTCCGGTGCGACGTTCGCCGACGATCTCACGCAGGTACTCGACGATGCCGACTACCAGAACGATGGTGCGGCGACCATCGGCGGTGTCACGTACGCGGCGCCGAAGCTGACCTGGACCGGTGATCTCGGCGTCGGCGAGACCTCCACGGTGACCTACACCGTCAAGGTGAAGAACCCGAACACCGGCGACAACCGGCTCAAGAACGTCGTGGCGTCGGAGACGCCGGGCGGGAACTGCCCGCCGGGTTCGACCGATCCGGACTGTGGCACGGAGACTCCGGTTTCGGGCCTGGAGATCAAGAAGAAGGTCGACAAGCAGTCCGCGAACCCCGGTGACGTCGTGAAGTACACGGTCACGGTGCGGAACACCGGCCAGACGAAGATCTCCGGTGCGACGTTCACCGACGATCTGACCCAGGTTCTCGACGACGCCGTCTACCGAAACGATGGTGCGGCGACGATCGGTGGTGTCACGTATGCGGCGCCGAAGCTGACATGGACCGGCGACCTCGAAATCGGTGCGACCGCCACGGTGACGTACTCGGTCCAGGTGAAGAACCCGGGCGACGGTGACAAGAAGCTGTCCAATGTGGTCACTTCGGAGACCCCGGGCGGGAACTGCCCGCCGGGTTCGACCGATCCGGATTGCGGCACGACGACGCCGGTCTCCGGGCTGCTCCTCAAGAAGACCGCCGACAAGAAGTCGGTCGACCCCGGCGACACGGTGAAGTACACGATCACCGTCACCAACACCGGGCAGACCGAACAGGTCGGCGCCACCTTCACCGACGACATGACCGAGGTCCTGGACGACGCCGACTACCAGAACGACGGTGCGGCGACGATCGGCGGTGTCACCTACGCGGCACCGAAGCTGACGTGGACCGGCTCGCTGGGCATCGGGCAGGCGTCGGTCATCACCTACACGGTCAAGATCAAGAACCCGAACCCCGGTGACAAGAAACTGTCCAATGTGGTCACCTCGGACACGCCGGGCAACAACTGCCCGCCGGATTCGACCGACCCGAACTGTGTCGCGGACGTGCCGTCGCGCGAGCTGACGGTCAAGAAGACCTCGGACAAGCAGACCGCGAACCCGGGCGACGTCGTCACCTACACCGTGACCGTCACCAACACCGGCAAGGTCCCCCTGGTCGGCGAGGACGCCGCACGGGTCACGGACGACCTGTCCGAGGTGCTCGACGACGCCGACTACTCCGACGACGCCACGGCTGCGCCGGTCGCCGGCACGTTCTCCTTCGCTGCGCCGAACCTGGTGTGGGTGGGGGATCTGCCGGTCGGAGCGACGACAACGCTGAAGTACTCGGTGAAGGTGAAGAACCCGGTGGCGGGCGATCACGAACTGCGGAACACCGTCAGCACCAACACGCCGGGCACGTGCCCGCCGCAGTCCGACGATCCGGCGTGTTCGACCGTCACCCCGGTGCCCGGGATCTCGCTGGAGAAGAAGGCGGACAAGGCCACGGCGAATCCGGGCGACGTCGTGAAGTACACGGTGACCGTGCGCAACACGGGCAAGACGAAACTGACCGGTGCGACGTTCACCGACGACCTCACCGAGGTCCTCGACGACGCCGTGTTCCAGAAGGACGGCGCGGCGACGATCGGTTCGGTGACCTACGAGGAGCCGAAGCTGACCTGGACCGGCGACCTGGAGATCGGGCAGACGGCGACGGTCACGTACAGCGTCAAGATCACCAAGACAGACGGCGACGGCAAACTCACCAACGTGATCACGTCCGACACCCCGGGCGGCAACTGCCCGCCGGGCAGCAAGGATCCGAAGTGCGGCACGACGACGCCGCTGTCCAGCTTGAAGATCAAGAAGACGGTCGACAAGACGGAAGCGAAGCCGGGCGAGGTCGTCACGTACACCGTGACGGTGGAGAACACCGGGCAGGCCGTGGTGGACGACGCGACGTTCACCGACGACCTGAGCCAGGTGCTGGACGACGCGACCTTCGACGGCACCGCGAAGGCGAGCATGGGAACGGTCACCTACTCCGCGCCGAAGCTCACCTGGAAGGGCGAGCTGAAGCCGGGGGAGAAGGCCACCGTCACCTACGCGGTCACCGTGCGGAAGCCGGCGACCGGTGACCACCGCCTCCGCAACGTCGTCACGTCGGACACGCCCGGCGGCAACTGCCCGCCGGGTTCGGCGAACCCCGACTGCGGCACGGACACCCCGGTGCCGCCGACACCGCCGAACCCGCAGCCGCCGGAGAAGCCGAACCCGCAGCCGCCGACCACCCCGCGCCCACCCGGCCTGGCCGTGACCGGCTCACCGGTGAAGACGATGACGGTGCTGGCGTTCGGGATGCTGGCCATCGGCGCGCTGCTTCTCCTCGCCGGACGGAGGCGCCGCGAGTCCTGAACCGGACGACACGTGTGATCAGACGGACGGCAGGGTGTCGTCCGTCTGATCACGTGTGTCGTCCGTTCAATCACGCGAAAGTACCGGCACCGCGATCAGGGCTTCCACCTCGACGACGAGCTCGGGCCGGGCCAGTGCCGCCACGACGATCAGCGACTGGGCGGGCCAGTCCGCTTCGGGGTACCAGCGGGTGAAGGTCTCACGCATCGCCGTGCGGAACCCGGCGAGGTGTTCGGTGCCGGACATCATGCTGAACACCTTGACCAGGTGCTCAGGCCCGGCACCCGAGGCTTCGAGCAGCCGTTCGAGGTTGCCGAGCAACGCGCGGGTCTGGGACTCGGCGTCGGGCCCGGCGAGTTCGCCGTCGGGCAGCACGCCGATCTGACCGGACACGACCACGAGTTCGTGATCGGCGGGCACGCGGACCAGATGGCTGTACGGGCCGATCGGCGCCGCGACGGTCTCCGGGTTCCACCGCTGGATCATCAGTCCTCAATCTTTCGTCCACTCGGGAAAATCGTCTCCAACGTACCGATGATTCAGGCACGCGTCGGGAGTCTCACCTTCGACGAACGACGACTGGGAGGGTTCCGGATGACGGATGCAGGAACGAAGACCGAGCTCTGGCCGCTGGTCCACACCGAGCGGGCGGCGCTGGCGGACGACCTCGCGGAGCTCACCGAGGAGCAATGGGAGACACCGTCGCTGTGTGCCGGGCTGACGGTGCGCCAGGTGCTCGCGCATGTCACCTCGGGGGCGAGCCTCACGCCGTTGAAGTGGATGATCGGGGTGATCCGCTGCCGATGGGACTTCGACAAGCAGGTCGCCATGCGGCTCGCCGAGCAGATGGGCGCCGACGGCGCCGAGACGCTGGAGCGCTTCCGCGGCGTGGTCACCAGCACGACGAAACCGCCGTTGCCGAAGATCGCGATGCTGGGTGAGGCGATCGTGCACGCCGAGGACATCCGCCGCCCGCTCGGCCTTCGCCGCGACTACCCGATCCCCGTCCTCACCGAACTGGCGGGGTACTACGGGGGCTCGGACCTGGTGGTGACGGCGAAGGGGCGCATCGGCGGGCTGCGGTTGCAAGCCACCGATGGCCCCTTCGCCGTCGGGTCCGGGCCGCTCGTCTCGGGCACGACACTGGCACTGATCATGGCCATGACCGGACGGACGGCCTACCTCGCCGAACTCGACGGCGAGGGGGTCCCGATCCTGCGGGAGCGCGTCCCTGCTCAGACCTGAGACTCGAGGGGCAGGCCCGCGCCGGCCCAGTCCTCGATGCCTTCCCGGTACTTGCGGACGTCGGTGTAGCCCAGCGCGGTGAGCCGGTCGGCGACCTGGCCGCTGTTGGGGCAGGCGGGGTTCGAGCAGTAGGTGACGATGGCGGCGCCGCGATCGGGCAGCACGGTGGCGGCGTGCGCGTCGACGTCGGCGAGGACGAGGGGAACGGCGCCGGGCAGATGCTGCTTGGCGTAGTACTCGCCACCCAGTGCGTCGACCACCGTCACGGTCTTCGCGTCGATCGCGGCCTTCAGCTCGTCACGGGTGATGAGTGCGGTCATGTCGCTACCTCCAGTTAATCGGACTATAGTCCGCATGTGCCTCACGACCATAACGGACCGCAGTCCGCTTTTGCAACCTCGTTGGATCTTCTGCGCACGCCGCCGCCCAAGGAGCGCGCCGACGCCGCCCGCAACCGGGCCGCGATCCTGGACGCGGCGGCGTCGCTGTTCGCCGAGCACGGGGTCGAAGCGGTGTCGATGGACCAGGTGGCGGCGGCCGCGGGGGTCGGCAAGGGAACGCTCTTCCGCCGCTTCGGTGACAAGGCCGGGCTGGCCGTCGCGCTGCTGGACGCGCGGGAACGCCTGCTCCAGGAAGGAATCCTGCACGGGCCGCCGCCGCTGGGCCCGGGTGCGCCGCCGGCCGACCGGCTGGTGGCGTTCGCCGACGCGTACGTCGACTATGTGCTCGAACATCTGCCGCTGGTGCGGATGTCGGAGACCGCCGCGCCGGGCGCGCGCTACCGCATCGGGGCCTACCGGTTCTGGCACCGGCACGTCGCGATCCTGCTCGACGGCACTCCCGACCCGGAGCACGCCGCGCATGCCCTCCTGGCCCCACTGGCGGCCGAACATCTGACCGCGTTGCTGCCGGAACTGGGGGAGGACCGCGTCCGCGCCGGGATCACGCGCCTGTGGCGGGCGGCCGGATCCCAGTAGGGTGTCGTCGAGAACCCCGGGAGTGTGTCGATGATGGTGGCGAGCCGAAGGACGGCCAGGCAGGCCGTGCCGGTGCTGCTCGCCGCCGTGCTGACCGCGCTCGGCCTGTTCTTCGCGCTGCACTCGGGCGGTTCCGCTTCGGCGGACGAGTCGCGCGGGGCGAACGCGACGGTCGATTCCTCGGTCTCCAAGGCCGTCGCGCCGGTGCGCGCCGCGGGCAGGCTCGCCGCCGAACCCGCGCTCCTCGGTGTGCACGGTCACGGTGATCTGCCTCTCTTCGGCACCGTCCCGCACGGACCGGCGTCCACGACGCTGCTCCGCCTCAGCGAACTCCACGACGAAGCCACCCCCGCCTCGCGCACGGCGAACCGCCTCGCGCCGGGTGATCGCGCTCCTCCTTTCCCGGTAGCCGTCTGACGCTCACCGGCGCGTGTTCGCGCGCCCGAACCGGGAAATCACCAAGGAGAACTTCGTGCCGCGCGAAACCGCGCGGCGAGGCATGACCGGGCGAGCCGTCGTCTCGCTGGTCGTCCTCGCCGCGACCGTGTACCTGTTGCTGACCACCGCCCCGAGACTGGGGCTCGATCTGCGTGGTGGCACGCAGATCGTGCTGGAGACCAAGAATTCGCCCACCGTCACCGCCGACGCGGAGACCACCGACCGGACGCTCGAAGTGTTGCGCCGCCGGGTCGATGCCCTGGGTGTCGCCGAGCCGATGCTGGCCCGTTCGGGAGACAACCGGATCATCGTCGAACTGCCCGGCGTCCGGGATCCGCGCGAGGCCGTCGAAGTGATCGGCCGCACCGCGCAGCTGTCCTTCCATCCCGTGCTCGCCCCCGGCGCCGCGCACTCCCGTGTCCTCGACGACGAAAGCGGGCAGCCGATCACCCTGGGACCCGCCGCGCTGACCGGCGAAGGCGTCGACGAGGCGCTCTCGTCGGTCGATTCGCAGGGCGGTGGCTGGCTCGTTTCGGTCGACTTCAAAGGGGATTCCGGTCGTGCCTGGGAGCGGCTGACCGGGCAGGCCGCCTGCTCGCCGCCAGGTGATCCCACCCGCCGGGTGGCGATCGCGCTCGACGACAAGGTGATCTCGTCGCCGCAGGTGAGCCCGCAGGTCGGCTGCGGCGTCGGGATCGTCGGCGGGAGCACGCAGATCACCGGCCGGTTCTCACCCGCCGAAGCCAAGGATCTGGCGTTGCTGATCAACGCCGGCGCGCTGCCGACGCCGGTCGAGATCATCGAGCAGCGCACCGTCGGCCCCACCCTCGGCGCCGCCGCCATCGACGCCAGTGCCCGCGCCGCCGTGATCGGGCTGGCGCTGACCGCGCTGTTCCTGCTCGCGGTGTACCGGCTGGCCGGGCTGATCGCCGTGGGCGCGCTGGTGGCGTACGCGGCCGTGTCCTATGCCGCGCTGCTCGCCGTCGGCGCGACGCTGACCTTGCCGGGGCTCGCCGGATTCGTGCTGGCCATCGGCATGGCCGTCGACGCCACCGTGCTCGTCTTCGAACGGGCGAGAGAGGAACACTCGGTCAAACGCGGTGGTTCGCTGCCGCGCTCGGTCAGCCGCGGGTTCAGCGGCGCGTTGTCGGCGATCGTCGATTCGAACGTGACCACCCTGCTCGCCGCGGGCCTGTTGTTCTGGCTGGCGTCCGGCCCGGTGCGCGGCTTCGGGGTGACGCTGTCGATCGGTGTCGTCGTCGCGTTGTTCATCTCGCTCGTGCTCACGCGTTTGCTGCTGCATCTCACGATGCGGGGCGTGGTCGCGCGCAAACCGCGGCTGTCCGGGCTGACCCACGAGGGCCGGGTCCGGCAGTGGGTGAACCGCCGCGATCCCGAATTCCTCGGGAAACCGAAACGCTGGCTGATGGTGGCGGGCGCGGTCGTGATCGCCGCGATCGCGGGCCTGTTCGTGGCCGGGCCGAACCTCGGTGTCGAATTCACCGGCGGCCGGGTCGTCGAATACAGCACTTCGGCGCCCGCCGACGTCGAGCGGGTCCGGGACGCGGTCTCCGACGCCGGATTCCCCCGCGCCGTCGTGCAGATGTCCGGTGAGAAGGACATCTCGGTCCGCACCGAGCCGATCGACGAGGACGCCACCGAACGGATCCGGACCGCCGTCGCCGGGGTCGCGGGCGACGCCACCGAGATCCGCGACGAGAAGATCGGCCCGAGTCTCGGCGCCGAACTGCGCACCAAGGCGGTGATCGCGCTCGGCCTCGCGGTGCTGGCGCAGCTGATCTACCTGGCGGTGCGGTTCGATTGGCGGCTCGGCCTGGCCACGGTGGCCGCGCTCGCCCAGGACGTCCTGATCATCCTCGGGATCTTCGCCTGGCTGGGCAAGTCCATGGACGGCGTCTTCCTCGCCGCGCTCCTGACGGTGATCGGTTATTCGGTCAACGACTCGGTGGTGGTCTTCGACCGGGTGCGGGAGGTGCGGGGACAACGCCGCAAGGAACCGTTCCCGCGCGTCGTCGGCACGGCGGTACTGCAGACGTTGCCACGGACGATCAACACCGGCATCGGGGTGCTGTTCGTCCTCGGGGCGCTGCTGGTCCTCGGGGACGGTTCGCTGGCCGACTTCGCCCTCGCGCTCCTGCTCGGTCTCGTCGCCGGCACGGTGTCCACAGTGGCCACCGCGGGGCCCGTCGCGATCCTGCTCGACAAGCGGTGGCCCGGGGCCGGACGTCCCGCCCGGAAGGCGAATCCGACACGGCAGCGGGACGACAACGGCGCGGTGGTGTGATCGACGTTCCTTTGTGGACCGCCGCGCTCCGCCCGGCCTCTATGCTCGTTCCCGGTGGCAGGGGAGTCCACCGGGAACGAGGGGCGGGGTAGATGATCCAGAGCGTGCTCGTCGGCGCGGTCGTCGTGCTGGCTTGGACGATGACCGTGGCACGGCTGGAGCGCTGGCAGATCACCGCGCCGATGGCGATGGTCGCGGCCGGGCTGGCGATCGGGTTCACCACCCGCAACGATCTCGGCAACGGGCTCAACACCGAGATCGCGCTCAACGCGGCGGAACTGATCCTGGCGCTGCTGCTGTTCGTGGACGCCACCGCGGTGAAGGGCGGTTATCTCGGCCACGACGCGAAAACGGCGGTGCGGCTGCTGCTGATCGCGTTGCCGCTGACGATCCTGATCGTCATGGGCGTCGGCCTGCTGACGCTGCCGGGCCTCGGCTGGGCGGCGGTCCTGCTGATCGCCTGCATCATCGCCCCGACGGATTTCGCGCCGGCGACGTCGGTGGTGCACGACGTGCGCGTGCCCGAACGCGTGCGGCATCTGCTGAACGTCGAGAGCGGCTACAACGACGGCGTCGTCGCGCCGGTCTTCATCTTCGCGCTGACCCTCGCGGGGAGCCACCACCAGGCGAACACGCCGGGCGAGGCACTGCAGGCCGCGATCCCGGCGGCGTTGCTCGCCGTGCTCGCGGGCTCCGTCATCGGGGCGGTGGCCGCGGTGGCGATGAACGTGACGGCCAAACACGGCTGGTCGACCCGGCATTCCGCGCGGGTCGCGGCCGTCGCCCTGCCGCTGCTGACCTACACCGCCGCCGTCGCGATCGGCGGCAACGGGTTCGTCGCCGCGTTCATCTGCGGGATCGCCTACAAGACCGCCCGGCACCCCGATGAGGAGGAGCTCGGGCTCGCCGAGGACGTCAGTTCGCTGTGCGGACTGCTGATGTGGTTCGTCTTCGGCAGCACCGCGGTGCTGGTGCTGTCGTTCGGCCTGACGTGGGGCATCGTGCTCGTCAGCGTCGTCGCGCTGACCGTCGCCCGGCTGATCCCGGTGCTGCTCACCTTGCTGCGGACGGACTTCCGGTGGCGGGACCGGATGACCATCGGCCTGCTGGCCCCGCGTGGCGCGGCGTCGATCGTGTTCGGGCTGCTGGCCTTCAACTCGCTCGACGGGGAGGCGGCCGACGTCGCGCTGAGCGTCATGTCGGTGACCGTGCTGGCGAGCGTCGCCGCGCACGGTGTCGGGGCCTCGGCGTTCCTGAACCGGAAGTCGAAGAGGACCGTGGGCTGAAGGCTCCCTTCACCGCATCAGATGCGGTGAAGGGAGCCTTCAGCCCACTCGGGATCGTCCGGCCAGGGAGTGCCGTCCTCCCACAGCCGTTCCGCCTCGTCGGCGAAGTGCCGGTACCAGGGCGCGTCCTTCGGTTCCACGGTGAACACCGGCGAGGCTTAACCGGTCGGCCGGTATTCGTAGTGCTGAACGCAGATCAGCCCCCGTTTGGTGGAGACGTCGAGACAATTGAAGCCCGCGGAGGAGATCCGCGACGACACCCTGATCTCCAGCCTCCCGCTCGTCCTGCTCTTCAAGGACGTCAGTTCGTCCAGGGTCGTGAGGATCCGCTGCCGCAGCCGTCCTTGTCCGAGGCTTTGGGAAATCCGGCGATCGGCGACTTCCACGATCGCTTCATCGGTCGGATCCAGGACGAGTACCCGGATCCGTCCGCCCGAGTCGAGGATCGACCGGATATCGCTGCGCATGCCCTGCACGGTCCTGGTCATCGAATGGCCGATGAGAAGGATGTCGAAGGCCGCCGCTCGCCGGGAGATGAGATCCGCCGGGAACTCCGGTTCGAAGAGTGCCGCGGGGCCGCCGCGATTCGAATCCCGGACCTGTTCGGTCAGCCGCCGCGAGCGGATCTGGGAGAAGGCGAGCAGGGCCAGCAGCGCCGTCACCACGGAGGAAAGCGTTTTGACGTCCGAGATCCCGGTCGCGCCCAGGACGGTGAACGCCAAGGCGACGGCGCCCAGTACGTAGAGATCCAGGTTGTCGTCGGTGATCACCCGCGCCAGCGATCGCCGGAGCCGTCCACGCTCGTCCGCCACTGAACCCCCTCGTCGTCGGTTGCGTGGAGACAGTATCGGCCGGACGCCCCGGCATGTCCGGGATTGCTGACATCGATGGCATACCGCGAACCAAGCGATACGAAGCCATTTGGCTCAACCGTTTGTCTGGTCCAGTCCAGTTATGTCTACTAACGTAGAGGGATGGAGCTGGAACTGCGCCACCTGCGCATCATGTGCGCGATCGCCGAACTCGGGAGTATCACCAAGGCGGCGAATACGCTCGGAATGGCCCAGCCTGCACTGACAGCACAACTGAAGCGCATCGAACGGACCCTCGGCGGGAAGCTGTTCCTCCGCGATCACACCGGCACGAGGCCGACCGCGCTCGGTCTCCTCGTCCTCGACCGGGCCAAGATGGTGCTCCCCGCCGTGTCGTCGCTGCACGACGAAGCGGCACGCCTCGCCCAGCACGCGGGCACCGGCGAGCCGGTGACCCTGCGGCTCGGCTCGGCGACGGGGCCGATGCTGGGGGCGCTCTTGCAACGCCTCGGCACAACCCATCCCGACATCCACGTCGCCACGCATACGTCGTGGTCGGCCAACAAACTCGCGGACATGACCGCCGAGGGCGCGCTGGACTTCGCCTTCGTCGGCGTCTGCGGTGACGCGGCCCCGCCGCCGGAGCCCGGTCTTCGCTGGCGGACGCTCGCGCATCATCCGGTGTTCGTGCTGATGTCCGCGCGAGACGAGCGCGCGCAGCAGAACGAGGTCGAACTCGGCGCCCTCGCGGACGAACGCTGGTGCGCGACGCCGGGCGACGGATGCTTCGGCGACTGTTTCGCGTCCGCGTGCGCGAGATCGGGATTCACACCGCGTTCGTTGTACGAGACCGATGTGCTGACCTGTATCGAGATGGTCGAGTCGGGACACGCGGTGGTGTTGTGCCAGCCGCTGTTCCACGAGATCCCGGGGATCGTCGCGGTCCCGATCGCGGGGAATCCGCTGAGCTGGCGGAATCTCGTCGGCTGGTCGGAACGCGGGGAGATGGGTCCCTTCGCCGCGGAGATGATCGCGCTGTCGCGCGCGGTGTACGGCGAGCTGATCGACCGGCGGCCGACCTACTCGAAGTACCTGGAGTTGAATCCGGGTTATGGCGTCGACTACACGGACGCGGGAGTGGGCTGACCAGCGCGGAAGCGGTCGATAGGTCCAGTCCACTTGGTGGATATGACCTAAATGGTATGTACCATTTGTAGCAGGTGCCTCGTACGGTCTGGGACGAGATCTTCTTCCGGAACGCGGTGAGGAAACGCCTGAAATGAACCGAAAGATCGTAGCGGCCGCCGCGGCGGCCCTTACCGGCGCGGGCCTGGTCACGGCCGTCGCGCTGACGCCGAGCGCCAGCGCCGGCCAGACCGCTTCGGCGGCCGACCAGGTCCAGTCGGAGATCGTCGCCGCACTGGCGCGCGACCTGAAGATCAGCCCGGATCAGGCGAAGACCCGTCTCGTCGGCGAGCAGAAGGCGGCCCGCGCCGACGGCGACCTCAAGACCCGGCTCGGCCCGTCCTACGCCGGTTCGTGGCTGGACGCGTCCGGGACCACGCTGACCGTCGCGGTCACCGACACGGCCCTGGAAGGCGTCGTCCGTGCGGCCGGCGCGACCCCGAAGACGGTCGCCCGGAGCGCCGCGCAGCTCGACGCGGCGAAGTTGTCGTTGGACGCCAAGGGAACCAGCGCGCCGAAGACCGTACCCGGCTGGTACGTCGACGCCACCACCAACTCGATCGTCGTCCTGGCCACCGCCGGTGGCGAAGCCGCCGCGAAGTCGTGGGCGACCGCTTCCGGCGTGCGCGCCGACGCGGTGCGGGTCGAGACCAGCACCGAAAGCCCGGTGCCGCTGATCGACGTCATCGGCGGCAACGCCTACACCTTCGGCTCGGGCCGGTGCTCGATCGGTTTCTCGGTCGAGGGCGGCTTCGTCACCGCGGGCCACTGCGGCACCACCGGCACGCGCACGTCGAACCCGAGCGGGACCGTCGCGGGCTCCAGCTTCCCCGGCAACGACTACGCGTGGGTCCGGGTCGACGCGGGCAACACCCCGCGCGGACTGGTGAACCGTTATCCGGGCACCGTTCCGGTGGCGGGTTCGCAGGAGGCCGCGATCGGCGCGTCCGTCTGCCGCTCCGGTTCCACGACGGGCTGGCACTGCGGCACGATCCAGCAGAAGAACGCTTCGGTGAACTACCCGCAGGGCACCGTTTCCGGCCTCACGCGGACCAACGCCTGCGCCGAGCCGGGTGACTCCGGCGGCTCGTGGCTCGCGGGCGACCAGGCGCAGGGCGTCACCTCCGGTGGCTCCGGCAACTGCAGCTCGGGCGGCACGTTCTACTTCCAGCCGATCTCGGAGATCCTGAGCGTCTACAGCCTCCGCCTGGTGACCTCGGGCTCGAACCCGCCGTCGAGCACGACGCCGACCACCACGACGTCGAACAACCCGCCCGGCGGAACCTGGGCGGCCGGTACCACCTACGCCGCGGGCGCGACGGTGACCTACGACGGCGTTTCGTACCGGGCCCTGCAGGGCCACACCGCTCAGGTCGGTTGGGAGCCGCCGAACGTCCCAGCGCTCTGGGCGCGCGCCTGACCACCTAGCCGTCCGGGCCACACGCAGGGGTGCGCCCGGACCCGACCGCCCCCGACGTCGTCCGTGCGTCGGGGGCGGTCCCTTTTTACCGGGTCGTGACGCCGCACTCGCGTGATCGGAGACGGAACTCGCGTGATTGGACGCCGAACTCGATGATCGGTGTCCAATCACGCGAGTTCCGTCCCTGATCACGCGAGTCACGCCTTCGGCGCCGGGTCAGTGCAGGACCTTCAGACCCACCACGCAGGCGACGATCCCCACGATCAGCAGGATCCGGGCCACCGAAACGGTTTCCGCGCCGGACCACATGCCGTAGGCGACGGTGAGCGAAGCCCCGATGCCGACCCAGACCGCGTAGGCGGTGCCGACGGGGAGGTCCTTCATCGCGTAAGCGAGACCCACCATGCTGGCCACCAGCGTGACGCCGAAGATCACCGACGGCACCGGCCGGGACAAACCTTCGGATTTGCCGAGGGCGGTGGCCCACACGGCTTCCAGAACACCTGAGACGACAAGGACAAGCCACGACATGACGCGCTCCCAGAGCGCCGTCTTGTCGCTGGCCGGGTACGGCACCCACTCGTCCGGGGACCTCGTTCAGGAGGTTCCTCGACCAGGATGGCACACCGCCCGCGTGGGCCGCCCGCCGGTTTGACGAGGGTCACCACGCGGACGCGCCATTGTGGACGATCAGGTCAGCGCCTTGGGGGCCGACCAGGCGAGCAAACCCAGTTCCAGCACCGAGAATCCGATCAGCGCCCACGCGCTCTGCAGCCAGATCAGCGCGAGGCCGACGAGCAGGATGGGCAGGACCAGCCCGGCGTAGGCGGCCAGGAACAGGGCGGCGAGGACCTCGCCGCGCACCGGCGGTTCGGCGAGGGCGGCGACGGTGGCCACCGACGCGCGGAAACCCAGCCCGACACCGGCGCCCGCCACGATCCCGCCCGCGATGAAGAGCCACAGCTGGGACGTCGTCACCGCGACCGGCAGCGCCACCAGCCCGCTCACCATCAGCCCGAGGCCGAGCCTCAGCTGGGTTTTCCTGGCCAGGCCAGCGAAGAGCACCTGTGCCGTGGCCGCCGCGAGGAACACGGAGAACGACGCGAGACCGGCCAGCAGCCGCGAACTCTCGTGCATGCCCTGCGCCAGCAACGTCGGCGTCAGCGCCATGAACAGGCCCGTGATCGCGAACGCCGCGAAGGCGCCGATCGCCGCGCCGAAGAAGGCGGGCCGCGCGCTCGACGGCAGCGAGACGCGCTGCGGCCGATACGCGGGCCGTTCTTCGGCGCGTTCCACGGTTTCCGGCACGAGCGCGACGGCGATGGCCGCGGCGAGCAGCAGGACCAGGAAGAACACGAACGGGGTGGTGAGCGGCTCGGCCGAATAGCTCGCGAAAACGCCACCGAACAGCGGCCCGAGCGCCAGCCCGCCCATGTTGACGACGGTCGCGATCAGACCCGCGCGGCCGTGCTCCTCCCGGGGCCGGGCGACGGCGCGGAGTTCGGACAGGTGCGCGGTGGCGGTCGCGGTCAGCGCGCCGATGCCCGCGCCGCCGACGAGCCTGGCCAGGATCAGACCCGGAACATCCGGCCACGCCAGGAAAAGTGTCGCGGACAGCGCCTGGGCCAAGGTCGCGGCGAGGATCACCCGTCGTCGTCCCAGCCAGTCGCTGACGTGGCCGGCCAGATACAGGCTGCCCATCACGCCGACGGCGTACGCCGCGAAGACGATGGTCACGACGTAGGTCGGGAAGCCGTCGCGCTGCTGGTAAAGCACGTAGAGCGGGGTAGGGACGGTGGAGAAGGCCAGCGAGGCGGCGTAGGCCGCCGCGATGATCCAGAAACCGCGACCATGGCTGATCCGCAGGAACGCGGGACGGGGGAGGGCGACGCTGTTCAGCATGTCTCCACTGTGAATCTTCGGATCATCCAAGTCCAACGAACAATCCTGGTCACAGTTATCGCTGGATGCGATAATCGAAGCCGTGGAGACCCGCCAACTCGAGTGTTTCGTCGCCGTAGCCGAGGAACTCAGCTTCACTCGCGCCGCCCAGCGGTTGTACGCGGTGCAGTCCACCGTCTCTGCGACGATCCAGGCCCTCGAAGGCGAACTGGGGGTCAAGCTGTTCGATCGGTCCACGCGAAGGGTTGAGCTCTCCCCGGCGGGGAAGGTGTTCCTGCCCGAGGCGAAGGCCGCGCTGGAAGCCTTCGACAGGGCCCGCGACGTGGTCACCGACGCCTCCGCCGGCCTGCGGGGCAGCCTCCGCATCGGCACGCTGACCAGCGTCGGCGATCTCGACCTGCCCGATCTGCTCGGCGCGTTCCACCGCTGTTATCCGCTGGTCGACCTGCACGTTTCGGTGTCGATCACCGGCTCGACCGGACTGGCCGAGGACCTGCGTCAGGGCAGGCTCGACGTCGCCCTCCTCGGTCTGCCCGAATCCGATCTCGCCGGGCTCGAAGCCAAACTGCTCGGTTCGGCGCCGTTCGTCGCCGTGCTGCCCGACGGCCATCGGCTGAGCGGACGGCGGTCGCTGACCTTGGCGGACCTCGCGGGCGAGTCGTTCGTGGACAATCCCCGCGGCTTCGGCAACCGGGTGGCCCTGGACCGTGCTTTCGAGGCACTCGGGGCGCCGCGCCGGGTCATCGTCGAGGTCGCCGACCTGCGTGCCGTGCCCTCCTATGTGGCGGCAGGGCTCGGTGTCGCCGTCGTGCCCGATCTCAAGTTGCTCGCGGGGGTCCGGACCATCCCGCTCGACGAGCCTGGCCTCACCTGGCCGCTGACCATCGCCACCCGGGGTGAACGACCGCCGAGCCGGACCGCCCGGCTGCTGCTCGACCTGGTCGACGGCGGGGAGTTCTCTCTCGTGATCCCCGCCCGAATCTGAGCTCAGCCCGTCAGCAACGTGCGCGTCGTCCGCGTCACCAGGTCGACGGTGCGTGGCGGCGGTGCCTCGCCGCGGTCGAGATGTCTTCTCACCGCGGCGTAGGGGAGGTCCACGAGGGCCAGCATCAGCTCGTCGGTGCTCCGGCCGGTCAGCGGACGCAGCTTTCGCAGCACCTTGGTGATCGCCGTGTCGAGCCGGTGGTTGGCGGCCTCGGCACGGGCGCGGTCCTCGGCGCTCCAGTCGTCGACGCCGAGTGCGCTGTCGCCCCCGTAGAGCAGTTTCGCCTCGGCGGGATGGGCACGGCACCACCGGACGACCTGCGCGGCGGCCTCGACGGCGGCTTCGACGGCCGGCTCCTGTTCGAGCGCTTCGAGGTAGCCCTGCTGGAAGCCGTCCAGGGTGCGGAGCCAGACGGCGGCGAGCAACGCCGGACGTCCGGGGAAGCGGTGGTAGATCGACCCGCTCGGTGCGCCGACCTCGCGGGCGACGGCCGACATGGTCACCCCGGCCGCCCCTTCGGTCGCGAAGATCCGCACGGCGGCGTCGAGGAAGTCGTCGGCGGTGTGCCGCGGTGGCCGTCCCATTTTCAGAGACTATCCTCTACTATCGTTTTAGGGGAAGGTCTCTAGAACTGGGAGGCGCGATGCGCGTATGGAACAGGCATCACCGGATCGTCGACGTGGCACAGGAACGCGTCGGCGCGCTGATCGACACGCTGGCCACGGACGGCGACAGGCTCTGGCCCGTCGACGCGTGGCCGCCGATGCGGTTCGACCGGCCGCTCGGGGTGGGAGCGACCGGTGGGCACGGGCCGGTGCGATATCGGGTCGAGTCCTGCGAACCCGGGAAGTCGGTGCGGTTCCGGTTCACCGCGCCGCGCGGCTTCGACGGATTCCACGAATTCACCTTGCGGACGACCGAAAACGGGAAGACCGAACTCGGGCACCTCATGGTGCTGCGGCTCCGGCATCCCGCGTGGCTGACGTATCCGCTGCTGTGGCGGCCGATGCACGACGCCCTGTTGGAGGACTGCCTCGACCGCGCCGAGCGTGAGCTCACCGGCACGGTCGAGACACCCGCTCGATGGAGCCTTTACGTCCGGCTCTTGCGGAACCTGATCTCCGGCAAGAGGCCCTTCCGCTTGAGCACGAACAAGGTGCCGCCGATGAGCACGACGGCGATCAAGTAGCCCAGCGCCAAGGACACGGCGCCGCCGTTCGCGGGCGGGAGCAGCACGCCGAACACGGCGCTGACCACGGCGAGGATCCACCGCCCGCGGTCGGTCGTGAGGCTCACGGCGAGCAGCGCGACCGTCCACAGGAGATACCAGGGCTGCACGACCGGCCCGAGGACCAGCATCGCGGCGAAGGTCAGCCCCGCGGCGTAGAGCGGGTGCAGCTTCTCCCGGTACGTGAGCCACAGCAGCCTGGCGCCGACGGCGAGACCGAGGATCGCGCCGATGAGCGAGAACACCTCGATCGCGCCGTCGGTCAGATCGGCACCGAAGATCTTGCCGACCCCGCCGACGAGGAAGCCGAGTTCGTTGGTGGGCGCCATCCAGCTGTGGACCTGGCCCGAGACCCCGGAGAGCACGCGGACCCAGCCGAAGCCGAGCCCGCTGCCGAGTGAGATCGCCGCGGTGACGGCGGCGAATCCGGCGGGCAGCCCGAGCGCGACCGCCACGCGGCCGGCGGGCGTCGCCCGGCGGAATAGGTCGACGCCGACGAACAGCAGGCCCGCGACGGCCACGATCTTGATGTTCGCGGCCGCGCTCACCGCGACCACGCCCGCCGCGATCAGGGCGGGCCGGGCCGTGCCGGTCTTCGCCGCGCCCATGAGGACGAGCTCCAGCCCGGCGACCATCAGCCCGACCATGAGCCCGTCGTTGTGCATGCCGGCCACGATGTGCCAGAGCACCAGTGGATTCAGCACGGCCAGCCACAACGCGATCGACGGCGAGACCCCGACGCGGCGGGCCAGCCGGGGGAGTGCCCACGCCATGAGCACGATCCCGATCAGGCCCAGCAGCCGGTGGAGCAGCACCGTCGGCACGAAGGCGTCCCCGGCGATCTGGGCGATCGTGCGGGCCAGCGCGACGAACGCGGGACCGTACGGCGCGGGCGTGTCCCGCCAGTAATGGCTGACGGCCATCGTCACCGGGGAATCGGCGCCGAGCGCCTCGGCGGGCCCGACGAGATAGGTGTCCAGTCCCTTGGCCGCGATCAGGCCTTGCGCCAGGTAGCTGTTGATGTCGCCGCTGAACAGGGGGCGCGCGGCGAGCAGCGGCGCGCACCACGAGAGCGCGATCCAGTACAGCCGCCGCTCGGGCAGCCCGGCGGCGAGCCGTCCGATACCGAGCCAGGACAGCACGAGGGTGGCCATCCCGGCGACGCCCAGCGCCACCACCAGCACCGAGGGCAGGCCGATCCCGGACGTGACCAGCACGAGTACGGCGATTCCGAGGAAACCCGCCCAGTGCAACGCCGAGATGTTCAGCCCGGTCTTCTCCGGCGCGGGCAAGACGTTCTGCATGCGGCCAAACTACTCCAAGTGCGGAACCGGGTTCCGCCGATCGTACGGGAATCCGCCGTCAACGCTTCGGGACCGCGTCCGCCGGGTACTCCTTGCGGACGAGGGGCGGTGGTGGGCGTGAAGAAACGCTGGGTGCGTCTCGGGGCGTTCGTGCTGGTCGGGCTGCTGGTCGTCGCCGCGGCCCTGCAGATCACCGGGCTCCTGCCGAAGCTCGACCCGTTCGGAACGTCCACTGTGGACCGTTCGCAGCCCGCGGTGCTCCAGGCGGTGCGGGATCTGAGCCAGTACCACGCGGCCGTCGGTGACTACCAGGTCGTCGTCGACATCGAGAAGGACGTCGCGTGGGTGCCCGCGAGCATCGCCGGGGAACGCACGCTGTTCGTCGCGGCCGGTTCCGTCGACGCGTACGTCGATTTCGGGCCGCTGGTGGAGAATTCGCTGACCGTGTCCGAAGACCGGAGGACGGTCGAGGTGCGGCTGCCCGAACCGAAGCTGGCGAAACCCAATTTGGACAACGGACGCAGCTACGTCTTCGGTCAGGAGCGTGGCCTGATCGACCGGCTCGGCGCCTTGGTGTCCGTGCAGGATCAGCGGCCGTTCTATCTCGCCGCGGAGAAACGGATCGGCGAAGCCGCGCAGCACTCCGGTCTGCTCGAACGCGCCAAGGCCAACACCAGGGCGATGCTCACGCAGATGCTGCGGGCGCTGGGCTTCCAGGTCGTGTTCCCGGCCGAACCGGCCACCTGACCCGTCCGCCCGCTTTGTCCGGTGTTTCGGCTGGTGAGCGGCGTGGTACGGCTTCCGCATGAACGCAGACGCGGTACCGGAGCGAATCGCGGAGGTCTGGGGCGCGCGGACCCCGTACCGGCGAGGGAGCCCGACGTCGAGCACACGTGCCTGCTGCTCGCCGGACGGATCGACCGGCAGACCGACGCGCTCGCCCCCATCGTCGAGCGGTACGGCGAAGACCGTGAAAAGGATCCCGGGCGGCTCCACGCCGCGGGCCTGGAAGGCACCCGCAGCGGTTGGTGTCGGCTTGTTGAGGGACCGACATCACCTGGACCGTGGTCGGCCAGGCCGCCCAGGGCCTGCGCGACCGGGAACTGCTCGACCTCGTCGAGGACCACGAACAGGAGACCTCGCGGCAACTGACCTGGCTTCGTACGCGGATGAAGCAAGCCGCACCCCAAGCACTCATCGCGGCCCGATGATTCCGCGTCCGTGCGGTGCTTCCCGCGCCGGGCTTGACCGGTGGGGCTCCTGCTGGTGGGCTGGCGAAGTCGACTGGGAGGCGCGATGGCGACGAAGCCGAGGGACAGCCTGACGTACAGCGAACCGATCGCGACCGGGGAGGTCACGATCGGCGCCGGCCCCGAGCAGGTGTACCGGCTCGTCAGCGATCCGGTCGCGATGTCGGAGTGCACCGAGGAACTGCGCAAGGCGCGCTGGATCCGCGGCGCGACCGAAGCGCGCGTCGGGAACTGGTTCGCCGGCAGCAACCGCAACGGACTACGGCGGTGGGTGACCCACGCCGAGATCGTCGAGGCCGAGCCCGGGCGGCGGTTCGCCTACCGGGTGCGCACGCCGTTCTTCGTGCCGATTTCGCGGTGGGAGTACGACATCGTCCCGGAAGGCGACGGCAGCCGTCTCACCGTGACGAACTGGCTGCGGGTGCCGCCGTGGTTCGTGCCTCTCGCCATCCTCATCACCGGTGAGCCGGATCGCGCCGGGACGAATCGGGCGAACATCGCGACGACGTTGCAGCGGGTGAAGGCGCGGCTCGAGGGCCGGGAGTGGCATCGCTAGCGGCTAGTCGCGAACGGTTGAAGTACGTGAAGGCCCCTTCAATGCGTCTAGCCAGGATCCCGGCAAAGTCGCATAAGCGCTGGTCAAGCGGCGACCAAGGGGTTCGTCACGCTGATCCCCCACATCGCTCGACCGTCCACAGGGGACACTGCCAAGGCGGTCTTGCCCGGTTTGGGCGTTTTCCGGGGCGGTCGTGAGTGTTTTTGGTCGTTCTGACGACAATCGCCACTCACGACCCCACTCGGAAACCGTACAAATAAGAATCAAACGGACACTTACTCGACTGCTGGCGTCCTTTGTGGACGGAAACAGGGTGTGGTGCTGGCCAGCACTTATGCGACTTTGCCGGGACCCTGGCGTCTAGCGCAGTGAAGGGACCTTCGCGTACTGGGGGGGTGTGAAGGTCGAGTTTCCTCGGCTGAGCCGCGTGAAGGGGTCCTTAACACGCGCAACCCGCAGTGACTGCTGATACCGATGGGGCTCACCCGTTCTCCAGGTTCTGCATCCCCCGGTCCTCCAGCCTGCGCATCACCGGACCGGACAGCAGCCCGTGCACGAGCACCGAAACCGCGATCGTCAGCGCCGTGACCCGCCACAACGAGTCGGCCATCGGGAAATCGCCGTGCCCCAGCGCGTACGAGAGGTAGTAGAGACTGCCGATCCCGCGGATGCCGAAGAACGCGATCGCCGTCGCCGCCGGGCGGGTGGTGGAGCCGCCGAGCAGCGCCAGGCCGCCGAACAGCGGGCGCACGATGACCACCGCCGCGACCGCCACCAGGATTTCGGCGAGCGTCAGACCCGCCAGCAGGCCGTCGCCCAGCGCGACACCGAGACCGAGCAGGGCCAGCGCGACGAAGAGCCGTTCCAGCTGATCGCCGAATTCGTGCAGCACCCCGTGGTACTCGTGCGACCGTTCGCTGGCGCGGATGGTCGCCGCGGCCGTGAACACCGCGACGAAGCCGATACCGCCCAGCCACTCGCAGAGTGCGAACGGGAGGAACGCGATGGCCAGCACCACCAGGCCGTCGGAGTATTCGCCCAGGCGCAGTCTTTCGTGCCGCACACGGAACATCAGCCACGACAGCAACCGCCCGCAGACGAAGCCGACCAGGACGGCGATCGCGAGCGGGACCAGGACCTCGGTCAGCAGCCAGGGCACCGGCGACGTGCTCGCCGTCCCCGCCAAGACGAGCGCCAGCAACACGAACGGCATCGCCAGGCCGTCGTTGAGCCCGGCCTCCGAGGTCAGCGTGAACCTGATCTCGTTGTCCGAGCCCCGCCCGTCGCCGGTATGCGGCGCGGGCACCTGGACGTCGCTCGCCAGCACCGGGTCGGTGGGGGAAAGCACGGCGCCCAGCAGCAGCGCGGCGGCGGGGGGCAGGGCGAGCGCCCACCAGCCGAGGAAGGCGACCGCGCAGACCGAAAGCGGCAACGTGATCGCCAGCAGCCGCCACGTCGAGTTCCACGATCGCCAGCCGATCAGCCGGTCGGACTTCAGCCCCGCGCCGACCAGGGACACCAGGACGCCGAGTTCGGTGATCACCTCGACGGCGCCTACTTGCGACCGTGGGTCGAGGACACCCTGGCCGTAGGGGTGCGCGAAGGGAAGCAGCCCGAAGACCAGCCCGCCCATCAACAGGACCAGCGGCATCGACAACGCCCGTTCGTGCAGCAGGTTCGGCAGCACGGCGGCGCACAATGCCAGAACGCCCGCTCCGGCGAGCACGATCTCCATCCGCGCGGAGTACCCGGACCGACCGTCCGGCAACCGGGCGAGGTTCAGCCGCCGACTTCGAGTCCTTTATGGACTGTCAGGGTGACACCCGCGGCGAGCCGGTACGGCCGGGTGTCCACAATGGCCCCCAGCAGCCGTCGCAGCCGGGAGACTTCGGCACGGACGGTGACGAGGTGTTCGGCGTCGCCGTAGAGCGCCCTGCTGAGCGCTTCGGCCGAAAGCCCGGACAGGCCGGCCGTGTTGAGGTGTACCAGGATCTCCGCGTGCCGCGGTGTCACGGTGCGGACCCAGCCGACGTCACCCGACGCCATCCGCAGCATCGGCGCGTGGCCGAGTTCGAGTTCCAGCCGCACCTGGCGCGCGGTGTCGGCGGGACGGACGAGCCAGCCTTCGGCCAGCCGCTCGGGCAGACAGGCGCCGAGCCCGGGCACGGCGAGGATCTGTCCTTCCGACGGCGCGGCGATCCGCGCGCCGGAGGCGACCCCGGCGGAGTGGGCCACCCAGCCGTCGTCGTCCACCAGCAGGACCGGGCCGCCCACGCCGGTCACCACCGGTTCGGCGGTCCGGCGCAACCGGTCGAGACCCTGCTGGTGGTGCCGCCAGAGTTCGGATTCGACCAGCCGCCGTCCGGTCTCCACCAGCGCGCCGATCGCCGGATGCAAGGTGAGCGCGGGACCGCTGACGTCGATCACGCCGAGCAGTTCGCCGGTGCGCGGATCGTGCACCGGCGACGCGGTGCAGTACCAGGGATGCTGGCCCTGTTCGAAATGTTCCCCGGCGAGCAGTTCCACCGGCGCGGCCTCGGCGAGCGCGGTGCCGATCGCGTTGGTGCCGACCCTGGTTTCGGTCCAGACGGCGCCTTCGGTGAAGCCCAGGGTGTCGGCCCGGCGCCGCACGGCGGGCGAACCCACCCGCCAGAGGATGATGCCGTCGGCGTCGGTCACCACGAGCAGCATGTTCGCGGTGTCGGCCGTCGCGCCGACCACCTGCCCGAGATCTTCCACCACCAGCCGCAAAGGGGAAGCGCGTCGACGGCGGGCGACCTCGTCGAGCGGCACCGAATCCCGGGTGTTCACGCCGTCGGCGGCGAGCCCCAGGCTCAGCATCCGCGACCACGAGCGCGACACCAGCGGCCGCGGCCGGACCCGAGGGCGGCCGCCGCCGATCACGGCTTCGTGCATGCGGATCAGGTCGCGGGCGTGCATCGGCAGGTCGGCGCCTGGCGGGACCGAGCTGTGCACGCCCACACGCCACCTCCGCACCATCGCGTCGACTGACCAGCATAGGACCGGCGGACGAGGTGCGCCATGGAGCCGCGCTGCAACTCGCTGCAACCCTTGCCGCTCCACCCGCCCGCGGCGTGTGATCGGGGTAACAGCCGAACGCCGAAGTTCAGGAGTGGCCATGACACAGACGGTGGACCGGATCGAGGCGACGGGCTCGCCGCAGGCTCGGGTGGACGCCTGGCTGAGCCGATTCGAATCGGCCCTCGCCGCCCGCGACGTCGAAGCCGCCACCGCGCTTTTCGCCGTCGACAGTTATTGGCGTGACCTGGTCGCCTTCACCTGGACGATCAAGACCGTCGAAGGACGCGACGAGGTGGCCGGCATGCTCGGCGACTGCCTCGACCGGATCGATCCCTCCGGGTTCCGCACGACCGAGACGCCGACCGAAGCCGACGGCGTCACCGAAGCGTGGCTGGAATTCGAAACCGCGACAGGTCGCGCGAAGGGCCACTTGAGGCTGAAGGACGAAGGCGCGTGGACCCTGCTGACCAGTCTGCGTGAGCTCAAGGGTTTCGAAGAACGTCGCAACGAACAGCGGCCGAAGGGCGTCGAGCACGGCGTCGTCCGCGGCCGGAAGTCGTGGGCGGAGAAACGCGAGGAGGAACAGACCCGGCTCGGCTACGAGCAGCAGCCGTACGTCGTCGTCATCGGCGGCGGCCAGGGCGGGATCGCGCTCGGCGCCAGGCTGCGGCAGCTCGACGTGCCCACGCTCGTCCTGGAACGCAACCAGCGGCCGGGCGACTCGTGGCGCAAGCGGTACAAGAACCTCTGCCTGCACGACCCGGTCTGGTACGACCACCTGCCCTATCTGCCGTTCCCGGACAACTGGCCGGTGTTCGCGCCCAAGGACAAGATCGCCGACTGGCTCGAGATGTACACGCGGCTCATGGAGGTCCCGTACTGGACGAGCACCGAGGTCACTTCGGCCTCCTGGGACGAGGAAAAGCAGCAGTGGCTGGTGACCGTCGTCCGCGAGGGCGAGGAACTGGTGCTCACCCCGCGGCACGTCGTGTTCGCGACCGGGATGTCCGGCAAGCCGAATCTCCCGTCGTTCCCGGGAATGGACGACTTCGAGGGCGATCAGCACCATTCGTCCCAGCACCCCGGCCCGGATTCCTACGCCGGCAAGAAAGCGGTCGTGGTCGGCTCCAACAACTCCGCGCACGACATCTGCGCGGCGCTGTGGGAACACGGCGCCGACGTCACCATGGTGCAACGCTCGTCGACGCATGTGGTGAAGTCGGATTCACTGATGGACCTGGGGCTCGGCGACCTGTATTCGGAGCGCGCGGTGCGTTCCGGGGTCACCACCGACAAGGCGGACATGATCTTCGCGTCGATCCCGTACCGGATCATGCCGCAGTTCCAGATCCCGGTGTACGACGCGATCCGTGAGCGGGACAAGGACTTCTACGCGCGGCTGGAGGCGGCCGGGTTCCAGCACGACTGGGGCGACGACGGCTCCGGTCTGTTCCTGAAGTACCTGCGGCGCGGCTCCGGCTACTACATCGACGTCGGCGCGTCGGAACTCGTCGCCGACGGGAAGATCAAGCTGGCCCACGGCCAGGTCGACCACCTGACCCGCGACGCGGTGGTGCTGTCCGACGGCACGGAGCTGGAGGCGGACGTCGTCGTCTACGCCACCGGCTACGGCTCGATGAACGGCTGGGTCGCGGACCTGGTCGGGCAGGAGACCGCGGACCTCGTCGGCAAATGCTGGGGCCTGGGCTCCGGCACGACGAAGGACCCCGGGCCGTGGGAGGGGGAGCAGCGCAACATGTGGAAGCCCACGCGGAAGGAAGGCCTGTGGTTCCACGGCGGGAACCTGCACCAGTCGCGGCACTACTCCCTTTACCTGGCGCTGCAACTGAAAGCGCGCTACGAGGGCATCCCGACGCCGGTGTACGGGCTCCAGGAGGTGCACCACAAGTCGTGACGGCCCAGAGGCTTCGGTGCCGGACCCCGGGCGGGCCGGCACCGGAGGGCGCCGCCCCCGGACCACGGGCGGTCTACGGCGTCGGGCACCGCCTCCAGACCCTGGGCGGTCCCCGGCGCCGTACCCGTGTTCAGCGGGCGGCCTTCGTGTAACGGCGGGCCAGCACGGCGAAAGCCTCCCTGAGTTCGGGCGGCCCGACGACCTCGATGTCGGCGTCGAACCGGCCGATACTCGCCGCGAGCCCGGCCCACGACCACGACCCCAGCACCAGACGGCACCGATCAGGCCCGAGTTCCTCCACGACACCGTCGCGGACGTAGTGGGACACCGTGGCCGCCGGGAGGTCGAGGACGACTTCCCCGCGGCACGGCCATTCGCCGGACTCGGACGCGCCACGGAACCGGCTCGCGACGAAGGTGGCGACGTCGGGGACCGGCAGCTCACGCGGTGTGAACCGCGGGCCGGTCGGGGTGCGCGGAGAGATCCGGTCGGCCCGGAAGGTGCGCCAATCCGCGCGATCCAGATCCCAGGCGACGAGATACCAGCGGCCGTGCCAGGTGACGAGGTGATGCGGTTCGGCGCGGCGCCGCGCGTCCGCGTAGTCGAACCGCAGGACCTCGCGGGCGTGCACCGCCGCACCGAGCGCGAGCAGGACGTCGCCGTCGACGCGGGGCTCCGAGCGGCTCGCGGGCGATTCGACGGCGGTGACCCGCACCGTGTCGATCCGGCGCCTCAGCCGGGAGGGCATCACCTGGCGGACCGTGTGCAGCGCCCGCATCGCCGCCTCCTCGATGCCCGCGCCGCTGGTGGTGGCGATCTGGAGCGCGACGGCCAGCGCGACCGCCTGTTCGTCGTCGAACAACAGCGGCGGCAGCTCGGATCCGGCGTCGAGCCGGTATCCGCCGTCGGGACCCTTGATGGTCGCGATGGGGTAGCCGAGCTCGCGAAGCCTGTCGACGTCGCGCCGCACGGTGCGCGGGCTGATGTCCAGCCGCTCGGCCAGCAGCGCCCCCGGCCAGTCGCGGCGGGCCTGCAGCAACGAGAGCATCGACAGCAGTCGCGCGGAGGTCTTCGGCATGTTTTCCATCATGCCCGCAGTAGCGGCCACAACCTGTCCTCTACCCCTGCGAGAGTCGTGTCGTGCCAGAAAACGACAACACGGAGGGCCCGATGACCGCCACCATCCTCGACGCCGAGCGCGCCGACCTGCTCGAAGCCCTCGACACCGTCCGCGCCACGCTGACCACCACCGTCCAGGGGCTCACGGACGAGCAACTCGACGCGCATCCGACGGTCAGCGAGCTGAGCCTCGGCGGGCTGATCAAACACGTCGCCTCGATCGAGGAGATGTGGCTGCGTTTCGTGGTCGAGGGTCCGTCCGCGATGACCTACGACCTGCCGGAGGGCGTCACCTGGGCGGATCTCGGCGCCGGGACCGCCCGCGAGTTCCCGCAGTGGGCGATCGACCACCAGAACAACTTCAGGATGCTGCCCGGCGACACCCTCGCGGGGATCCTCGCGCGCTACGAGGAGGTGGCCGCGCGGACGACGGAGATCGTCTCGTCGATCCCGGACCTTTCCGCGACGCATCCGCTGCCGGAGGCGCCCTGGAACCCGCCGGGCGCGGTGCGCAGCGTGCGCCGGGTGCTGGCGCACGTCATCGCCGAGACCGCGCAGCACGCGGGGCACGCCGACATCCTGCGGGAGAGCATCGACGGCCAGAAGTCGACCTGATCCTGCCCGCGCCCTCGTGAGTGGCGCCCCACCACGCCACTGCCACGCTCGCTCGCCCCTGCAGTACGTGAAGGCCCCCTTCCTTGCGTCTAGCGCAGTGAAGGGGGCCTTCACGTACTTGCGATCAACTGCCACCCACACCACGAGGGGGCATAGCTTGCTCACAGCTTCCTGCCGTAGGGTCCCGGCCCGTCGGCGGCCGGTGATCATGGTGGTGGTTGTGTGCGGGAGACGGAGCGGCGGTTCCGCCCGGAAATCCAGGGACTGCGGGCGCTCGCGTGTGTGCTGGTGGTCGTCTACCACGTGTGGCTCGGCCGGATCTCCGGCGGCGTCGACGCGTTCTTCCTGATCTCCGGGTTCCTCGTCACCGGTCAGCTCTACCGCGCGGCGGCGCGCGGCAAGATCGAGTACCGGCCGATGTGGGGCCGGATGATCAAGCGGCTGTTCCCGGCCGCACTCACCGTGCTGTTGCTGGTCGTCGCGGTAAGCATGGTGCTGCTGCCGCAGAACCGCTGGTTCCAGACGATCAAGGAGGTCGTCACCTCCGCGCTGTACCTGGAGAACTGGCAGCTGGCGGCGGATTCCGCCGACTACTTCGCCCAGCACAACTCGGCGAGCGTCGTCCAGCACTTCTGGTCGCTGTCGATCCAGGGGCAGTTCTACGTCGTCTGGCCGTTGCTGGTCGGGCTGGTGCTCCTGATCGCCAAGCGGGCGGGCCGCGACGTGCTTCCGCTGCTGGCCACGACCCTCGGTGTGGTGTTCGCCGCCTCGCTCGCGTACTCGGTGTGGCTGACCGCGGTCGATCAGCCGCTGGCGTACTTCGATTCGCTGACGAGGGTTTGGGAGTTCGCGCTCGGTGGCCTGCTCGCCTTGCTCATCGACCGGATCCAGGTGCCCCGTCCGGCGCGGGTCGTGTTCGGCTGGGCCGGGGTCGCCGGGCTCGTTTCCTGCGGGCTGGTGCTCCAGGTCGGGACGGTCTTTCCCGGCTATCTCGCGCTCTGGCCGACCCTGTCGGCCGCGCTGGTGATCCTCGCGGGCGACACCGCGTTCAAAGCCGGCGCCGATCGTTTCCTCAGCAGCCGCCCGCTGAAGTACCTGGGCGATCTGAGTTACGCGCTCTACCTGTGGCACTGGCCGGTCCTGGTCTTCTATCTCGTCGCGCGTGACCGGGAAGAGGTCGGCCTGCGCGGGGGCGCGGTGATCATCGCGCTGGCGTTCGGCCTCGCCGTGCTGACCCATCATCTGGTCGAGAAGCCGGTCCGCGTGTCCGCGATCGGGACCGGGAACCGTTGGGGCGCCTACCGGTTCGGTGCCGCGACGCTCGCGGCCGTGCTCGCCGCGACAGGCGCCTGGCAGTGGGTGAGCGTGAGCCAGGCGGAGAGTTACTCGATCGCGGTCGACGATCCCGACCATCCCGGCGCGCTCGCGCATACCGAAGGGTTCACGTACTGGGGTGCCGCCGACGCCGCGCTCGTCCCGTCGTTCGTCGCGGTGTCCGAGGACTGGGCGGGGATCGACCCGGCCCGGTGCGGAACCTCGCCGCGCAACGCCGATCTCGAAGTCTGTACGTCGCAGACCACGGGGCATCCCACCCGCCGGATCGTCGTCGCCGGCGACTCGCACGCCGGGCAGTTCCTCGGCGCCCTGCTGCCGGTCGCCGAAAAGAAGAACTGGGAGGTCACGTCGATCCTCCGCGGCGGTTGCCCCTTCTCGACCGACTCCGACGCCGTACCGGGTGACCAGTCCTGTATCGACTGGAACACCGCCGTGGTGGACGAAATCGTCACCACCCGCCCCGACGCGGTGATGACGATCGGCACCAGGGACGTGAAGATCGGCGTCGAAGAGCGGGTTCCCGCCGGCTACATCGCGCAGTGGCGCAAGGTCGACGAGGCGGGCATCCCGGTGCTGGCGGTGCGGGACAACCCGCGTTTCGGCCAGTCGCCGTCGGCGTGCGTCGAGAGCCGCGGCGCGGAGTCGCCCGAGTGCGCCACGCCGCGCTACGACCTCTATGCGGCGGAGCCGCCGTACGAGACGCTGCCGGATCTGCCGTCCAACGTGCGGTTCCTCGACTTCAGCGACTACTTCTGCACGGCCGAGGTCTGCCCGCCGGTGATCGGCAACGTGCTCGTCTACCTTGATGACAACCACGTCAGCGGTACCTACATGTCGACGATGTCGGCCATCGCGGAGAAGGCGATCATCGAGGCGCTCGGCTGGGCGGACGATCACGCGGAGGAGCCGCCGCCGGGCGGGTGATCCAGACAACAGATCGCCGCTGGATTGCGTGATACCGCACTGACTCGCTGGTCTGCCAATCTCGTGCGCAACGATTCGCCCTTATCGGTGCATCGAAACGGCGGATATCGTCGTCGGTATGAGGGTCGCCGTCCATCAGGGCTCGTACGCCGAGCTGCCGTCCGCCGTCGAGGCATCGGGCGCCGATTTCGTGATCGCCGCCGAGATGATCACGACCGGCTACCACATCGGCGCTCGATCGCATGAGCTCGCCGAACCCGCCGACGGTCCGACAGCGGCCCGGATATCCGCGCTGGCAACGGAATCCGGCGTCGCACTGGCTTACGGATACCCCGAATCCGACGGCGGCCGCGTGTACAACAGCGTCCAGCTGATCGGTCGCGACGGACAACGTCTGGCGAACTACCGCAAGACGCATCTGTTCGGCGACATCGACCGCGACTGGTTCGAGCCGGGCGGCGAGGCGGTCGTGCAGGCGGAGCTCGACGGACTCCGGATCGGCCTGCTGATCTGCTATGACGTCGAGTTCCCCGAGCTGGTGCGGGCGCACGCGCTGGCCGGGACCGAACTGCTCGTGGTGCCGACCGCGCTGATGAGCCCGTACGAACTGGTCGCGGACACGCTGGTGCCCGCCCGCGCCTACGAGAGCCAGCTGTACGTCGCGTACGCGAACCGGTGTGACACCGAACGGGAACTGACCTACTGCGGCCGCTCCTGCGTCGTCGCCCCGACCGGTGAGGTGCTCGCGCGAGCGGGCGCCGGCCAGGAGCTGATCAGCGCCGAAGTGACCCGTGACGCGCTCGTCGCGTCGCGGCTGGAGAACACCCACCTGGCCGACCGACGGCCCGATCTGTACCGAGGACTTTCCGCATGACCTCCGCCCTCCCGACCGCGATCCACCACGACGAACCGGCGGGCCGCCCGATCACCATGTTCGGCCCCGACTTCCCGTTCGCCTACGACGATTTCCTCGCGCACCCCGCCGGGCTCGGCTCCCTCCCGGCCGAGCGGCACGGCACCGAGGTGGCGGTGATCGGCGGCGGTCTCTCGGGCATCGTCACCGCGTACGAACTGATGAAACTCGGGCTGCGCCCGGTCGTGTACGAGATCGCCGAGATCGGCGGCCGCCTGCGCACGGTGAACTTCCCCGGCTGCCCGGACGACGTCGTCGCGGAGATGGGCGCGATGCGCTTCCCGCCGGCGTCGACCGCGCTGTTCCACTACATCGACAAGGTCGGCCTGGAGACCACGCCGTTCCCGAACCCGCTGGCGCCGGGTACGCCGAGCACCGTCGTCGATCTCAAGGGGGAGAGCCACTACGCGCGCACGGCGGACGAACTCCCCGCCGTCTTCGGCAAGGTCGCCGCCGCGTGGGACAGCACGCTGTCCGAACAGGCCGCGTTCACCGAGATGCAGAAGGCGATCCGCGACCGCGACGTGAAGACGATCAAGCGGCTGTGGAACGAGCTCGTCCCGAAGCTGGACAACCAGACCTTCTACGGTTTCCTCTGCGATTCGCCCGCGTTCGCCTCGTTCCGTGACCGCGAGATCTTCGGCCAGGTCGGCTTCGGCACCGGCGGCTGGGACACCGACTTCCCGAACTCCATCCTGGAGATCCTGCGGGTGGTCTACACCGGCGCCGACGACGAGCACCGCAGCGTCGTCGGCGGCAGCAGGCGGCTTCCGTTGCGGCTGTGGGAACACGCGCCCGAGGACATCGCCTTCTGGCCCGCTGGAACGAGTTTGAGCTCGCTGCACGGCGGGAGCCCGAAGCCCGGCGTCGCCCGGCTGCACCGGACCGCGCCGAACAACATCACCGTGACCGACACCGAAGGCCGCATCCGCACCTATCCGGCAGCGGTGTTCACCGCGCAGAGCTGGATGCTGCTGTCGAAGATCGAATGCGACGAGGCGCTGTTCCCGATCGACCATTGGACGGCGATCGAGCGCACGCACTACATGGAGTCCTCGAAGGTCTTCGTCCCGGTGGACCGGCCGTTCTGGCTGGACAAGGACCCGGAGACCGGGCGCGACACGATGAGCATGACGCTGACCGACCGCATGCCGCGCGGCACCTACCTGCTCGGCGACGACCCGGACGCGCCCGCGGTGATCTGCCTGTCCTACACCTGGGCCGACGATTCGCTGAAGTGGCTGCCGCTTTCGGTGTCCGAGCGGGTCGAGGTGATGCTGCAGTCGCTGAAGGAGATCTACCCCGGCGTCGACGTCCGGCGGCACATCATCGGCGACCCGGTGACCGTGTCGTGGGAGGCCGAACCGCATTTCATGGGCGCGTTCAAGGCCAACCTGCCCGGTCACTACCGCTACCAGCACCGGCTGTTCACCCACTTCAAACAGGACCGGCTGGAGGAGCGCCACCGCGGTCTCTTCCTGGCGGGCGACGACGTCTCCTGGACGGCGGGCTGGGCCGAAGGCGCGGTGCAGACGGCCCTCAACGCGGTCTGGGGCGTCCTGCATCACTTCGGTGGCGAGACGGATCCGGCGAACCCGGGGCCCGGCGACGTCTACGACGACATCGCGCCCGTGGAACTGCCCGACTGAGCCCGGCGGCCCACCAGCCACGCCATACCCGCCGCGAGGAGGGCGCCGATGGTGTTCATCAGCCAGTCATTGGTGTCGCAGGCACGGCCGATCGCGGGCACGAACGCCTGCAGCGCCTCGATCACCGCGGACAGCGCCGAGCCTGCCGCGAGCATCGTCACGGGCCGCCGGGACGCCAGCGCGGCGAAGTAGACCGGCGGCAGGAACAGCGCGACGTTGGCGAGGAGCTCCACCGACCCGAGCGTGGGCAGGGAGAACTGGACCGTGCACAGGATCTCGTCGATCGTGTGCCGGGTGGGCACCAACGTCAGCGCGACGACCGGTATCAGCGCCACTCCCGCGAGCGTCCAGAGGACTCGATGCCTGCCCGCGAACAGCTGGCCAAGGACGGCGCAGACGAGCGCGACCAGCAGGATCGCCACCGGCACGAGGGCGGAGTGGTCGAGCAGGAAGTTCGTGATCATGGCGGGCCGATCCTACGGGCCGGTGAACTCGACTTCCGCCGACGGCACCACGCGCAGCCGTCCGCCGGGATGGATCGCCGTGCTCAGCAGCAGGTTTTGCCGGGCGACGACCTGTTCGGCGGTCAGCCCGGTGGTGGGGTCGCCGTCGGACGAGGGAGCGTGGCCGTCGGCGACCAGCACGACGTCCAGGCCGTGGCTCTGCGCGGACCGGGCGGTCGCGTCGACGCAGTAGTCGGTGGCCAGCCCGGTCAGCACCACGGTGTCGACGGCCCGGTCGACGAGCAGCCCCGCCAGTCCGGTGCGGTAGAAGGAATCCGTCGCGGTCTTGTCGACCACCACGTCGACCGGTTCGAGACCGAGCAGCGCGCTGACCCGGGTGCCCGGCGACTCGGGGTCGAAGTCGGTGCCGGGAGCGCCGATCTGCCGCAGCGCGATCACCGGGACACCGTTCTCGCGGGCCTTCCTGGCGAGTGCGGCGATCCGGGCCGCCAGTTCCTCGCCACGCCAGACCAGGGGAACGAGCATTTCCTGCATGTCGACGATCAGCAGCGCGGCCCTCATGCCGAGAGCCTAGGGCAGCGCGGCGGGTGACTCGGCCTCCGGGATGAGCAGACGCGGCGCGCCCGAGCCGTCTGCGGAGACGGCCCAGACGTCGGAGTGTCCTTGAGTGCGGGGGAGGGCGTAGGCGACGGTCCGGTCGTCGAGCCACGCGGGCTGGTCGTCGACGTTCCTGGTCTCCGCCAGCGGCGTCACGGCGCCGCTCGCGAGGTCGAGCACCGACACCCGCCAGCCCTTCGCGGGATCGCCGTCGATGGCGGCCTTGTAGGCGACACGGGTCTCGTCGGGGGAGAGGGACGGGCATTCGACGTTGTCCCGCAAGGTCTTCACGGTCCGTGCGGTCGAGTCGCCTTCGACGAGGTACCGATGGGAGCCGGTCGACATGGTGGCGTAGAACCGGCCCGGCTGCCGGGTGAAGGTGACACCCCAGAAGTTGAAGTCGGCCGCCTTGTACGGCTTGCCGTCCACGGTCACGGCGAAGTCCTCCAGCGTGCCCTCGACGTTGTCGGTGGTGAGGTCGAGGGTGCCGGCGCGGGTGGAGAACCGGCCGCCGTTGTAGGAATCGCCGGTGACGAACACCGTCCACGCCAGCCGTTTCCCGTCGGGCGAGACCCGCGCCCGGTTGGGCAGGCCGACCAGCGGGATCTCCTGCGTGACCGCGAGACGGCCGTCGAGCACGGCCAGCTGATACGTGGTGAGCCCGGTTTCCGGCCGCAGGCAGATCCCGGTGCCGCCCGCCGCGTAGACCCGGCTGCAGGACACGGTCGACACCGCCCGTGCGCCGCCGGGGTCGGCGGCGCTGACGCTGGACACGTGCCCGCGGTCGGCGTCGGCGGTGCTGCGGAAGAGCAACCGTCCGCCTTCGAGGGTGACGGCGCCGCTGGTGCCCGCCGACGCGGTGTCCTGGTTGCGCGCGCCCGCCACCCCGACGTAGATCACGGCGGCGGCGGCCAGCGTGAGTACTCCGGTGACGGCGATCAGGACGCGGGTGCGGGTGTTCACGGTCGTGCCTTCCTGCGGGGAACCAAGAGAACGAAGGTGGCGGCGACGGCGACGAGCACCGTCCCGGCGGCGATCGTGATCGCCGTGGTCGCGCCCCAGAACTGCCAAGAGAGTCCGAAAAGGACGGACGAGACGAAGTACGCGAGCGCCTGCCCGCTCTGCACGATGGCGATACCGGTGGTGCGCAACGCCTCGGGCAGCAACGGACCGGCCAGCGCCATCAGCACGCCGTCGGTCGCCGCGTAGAACACGCCGTACAGGCCGAGGGTGAGCGCGAACAACGCCCAGCCGGTGAGCGGGCCGAGCAGCAGCAGATAGACGGCGATCAGGGCGCCGTAACCGCCGAGCATCACCGGCAGCCTGCCGATACGGTCGGCCAGCGCGCCGAGCGGCGCGGCCAGCAGCAGGTACCCCAGGTTGGTCCCGACGGCCAGCAGCGGGAACCAGCCGGTGGCGATGTCCTCCTTGTCCTGCAACAGGAGATAGACGAACCCGTCCCCGATGGTGGCCAGGCCGAGGACGCACGCGGCGATCAGCAGCCGCCGCACGCCGGCGCCCCGCAGGAGCCCCGCGGCCGCTCGCAAGGACACGGTGCCGGACGGCGGTTTGGGCGCACGGTGGTCGCGGACGAACAACGCCAGCAGCAGCACTCCGGCGGTGGCGATGCAGAAGCTGGTCACGAAGACCGCGTCGAAGCCCTCGACCCCGGTCGCCGAGCCCGCCACGGCCAGCACCGCGACCGCGGCGAGCGGGCCGAGGAACGCGCCGACGCTGTCCATCGCCCGGTGCACGCCGAACGCGCGGCCCAGCATGTGTTCGGGGGCCGACAAGGTGATCAGCGCGTCGCGGGGCGCGGTCCGCAGCCCCTTGCCCGTGCGGTCCGCGGTCAGCACCACGCCGATCGCGGTCGCCGACGACCCCGCCGCCACGAGCCCCAGTTTCGCCACGGCCGACATCGCGTAGCCCAGCCCGGCGACCGCCTTGCGCCGTCGCACCCGGTCCGCGACGTAGCCGCCGACCAGGCGCAGCAGCGCGGTCGCGCCGGTGTAGAGGCCGTCCACCACGCCGTACGCCGCCGGGCCGAGGTGCAGCCCGAGCACCAGGTACACCGGCAGCACGGCCGTCACCATCTCCGAGGAGACGTCCGTGACGAGGCTGACGGTGCCCAGGGCGAAGACGTTCCCGCCCAGCAGGGCGAAGGACTTCTTGGACACGCCGCCGGGATGCTCCCGGCGGCCGATCGTGGACAGGTACACGCGACGAACCACCCTTCTCCGCCCGCGGGCGCGTCCACAGTGGACACGCCCGCGGGGTTCACCCGGCTACTGCCACACGCTGGTGATCGGCGCCTTGTTGGCCGCGTTGCCGATGCCCGGCAGGCCGAACGACGCCTCCATCGTGCGGAGGATCGAGTAGTGGTTGATGGATTCGCTGTAGCTGCCCGGCTTCACGTGGGCGCCGACGAACGTCGTGAAGATCTGGTTCACCGACGTCCCGCTGTCCTCGTCGAAATTGACGATCAGCAGGCTGTTGTGCGTCTTGGCCCACTGCGCGTACGCGTCGAGGTTCTTCTTCAGCCATTTGTCGCCGGTGTCGACCGAACAGTCGTGCATGTCGCTGCACAGGTCCGGGGTCACGAAAGCGACGTGGGGCAGCTTGGTGAAGTCGCTCGGGAACGACGAGAACCTTTTGTTCGCCGACGACGGCACATTGCTGAAGCTGACCCAGCTGTTGTGCTTGCGGGCGTAATTGCCCTTCGTGCAGCCGGTGTAGCCGTCGGAAGGCATGCTTTCCGCGTAACCGACGAACTTCTTGCCGATCCCCGCCAGCTGGGACGCGATGTTCTCCTTGTTCCCGAGATCCTGGCATTTGTTGCTGTCGACACCGTGCGTCGAACCCGCGAACTGGGCGATGTAGTTCGGCTGGCTGGGGTGCGTCGTCCCGTACGCCTTGGTGAACTTGGCGCCCTGTGAGGCGAGCTTGTTGAAGTACGGCGCCTTGGAGCTGCCGCTGATCTCCTTGTAGTCCTTGTTCTCGAACATCACGAGGACGATGTGGTCGAACGCGGGTACTTTCGCCGCGGCGGGCTCTATCGCGGCGGCGGGAGTGTCCTGATGGGACACCACCAGCGACGTGGCCAAACCGGTCGCGGCCACGGCCGCGACCGCGATCCGTTTCCAGAACATGGAAACCTCCTGGGAAAAGGTTGAAACTTTGACGACCAACCATCGGGTTCAGCGGCGCTCCGCGGGCGTCGACAGAGTTGAGACATCGGATGTCTCTGGTGCATTTAAACGGCAAAGAAGTCCTCGGCCCATCAAGATCGCCTGACTGGAGTAACCGAGGGTCGTGGAACACCCCAAATCAGGCATTGCTTGGCATGAAACCATGTAAACCGGCCGCCGACCTTGCGTTCGTCGCCGGGAACCGATGAACTTATGGCAACTCGCTGATTCAGCCGGTTGACAGTGGTGTCGCCATTGCCCCGGCTCTGTGGTGTACTCATCCGACCATTGGTTAAGCTGTCGGCGTGAAGCCCTTTTCGTCGAGGCCGGCCGGATACACGATCGAAGAACTTTCCACGATCGTCGGCATGTCGGCGCGCAATATCCGGGCCCATCAGACGCGGGGTCTGCTCGCCCCGCCGGTCCGGCACGGCAGGTCCGCCTACTACGGCCCGGCCCATCTGCGGCGTCTGCGACGCATCACGATGCTGCAGAAACAGGGCTTCAACCTGGTTTCCATCGCCGCGATGCTCGGAACGACCACAGTGGACCGTGCCGAGCGGCTGGACGCGGCGATGGCGGACATCGCCCGCGACCAGCCCGCCGTCGCCCGGTGCCTGGAACGCCACGGCGTGCTGGGCAGGGACGACACGGGAGCCCCGGCGGTCGTGCGTCCGTCCGTTTCGCGCGCGGTGACGGACCTCGCCGTGGCCGGGATCCCGCCCGTCGCCGCCCTGCGGTTCCTCGGGCAGTTCATGGACCGGGTCGCGCCCTTGGCCGGCGAACAGCTGGGCGCGCTGAAAGCTCAGACGGGAGGGGGCTCGGCGGCTCCTCGGGCCTGTTTCGCGGACCTCCTTGTAAGCGCTTTCAAGATCGCCGTGGAAAACGCGGCCGAAGTCACTTTCCCGGTCGGGGAACCAGGAACCTGGCCGCCGGGGTGACCGCCGTCGTCGGTCAGGAACGCTGCACGATGATCTGGTCGACGAGGGTGCCGTCGGCGCTGATCGCACGAACGTCCATTTTGGGCGGTGTGGTGCCCGTGCCCGCGACGACGTCGACCGCGACCAGGCTGTAGCCGCGGAACCGGACCCGGGACCAGGTGACCTTCTTGGTGCGGTCCTGGCCGTCGCGTTCCGAGTACTTCATCGGGACCGGGGAGTCGTTGCTCGTCTCATGGCCGAGGTACGTGTCGGGCGCCGGGAACTCGGAGACACTGCCGCCACCGCCGCCCGCGGTGATGTAGGTGGTCCCGTCCTTGACCGGGTCGGTGGTCCCGCGCGAGGGCACCTTCTTGACGGCCTTGCCCGCCCGGATCGGGTCGGTGCGTTCGTAGATGTGGTTGTGGCCGTTGAGGACCAGGTCGACCTGGTACTTGTCGAACAGCGGTGCCCAGTCCTTCTGCGCGCCGAGTTCGGCGCCGTTGGAATGGCAGGTGGAATACGTGCACTGGTGGCAGTAGACGACGATGAAATCGATCGTGGGGTCGGTGCGGAAGGCGGCGAGCGTCTTCCCGAGCCATTTGAGCTGCTTGCCCTTGGTGTAGTCCAGATTGGACGGACTGTTGTAACAGACGTCGTTGCCGTCCAGGCTGATCATGCCGACGTTCTGGTAGCGCCACGAGTAGATGCAGGTGGAGCCGTCCCAGGCGTTGTCCGGCATGGTGAAACGCGCCCGCACGCCGCCGTAACCGTCCTCGGAGTACCAGCCCTCCATTTCGTGGTTGCCGAGCGCCATCATCCACGGGATCCCGGCGGTGACCGGTTCGTTCTGCACGAAGAAGGAGTCCCAGAGCCGCGCGTCGTACTGGTCTTCCTCCGGATGCCCGCCCTCGCCTTCGAGCGCGTAGCTCAGGTCACCCATGGCGAGGTGGAAGGCCGGGTCGAGGCCCGCGATCAGGCTGCTGGTCGCGACGGCGTTGTAGCCGACGCCCTGGTCGCCGAAAGCGGTGAAGGTGAACGTGCCGTCGCCGCCCGGGGCGGGGGCGGTGCGGAAGCTCGCCATCTCGCCGAGCCGGGCGGCGGGGTCGTAGCCCTCGTGTCCGACGACGTAGTAGTACGTGGTGTTGGGCAGGAGGCGGTCGATCCGGGCGTGGAGGTAGTACTGGGTGATCGACTTCGGGCTGTTCGGCGGGACCTCCTCGACCGGGTGCTGCCAGGACATCTGGCTGGTCAGCGCCCGGACCTCGGCCTGGATCGGCGGGCTGAAGTCGCCGGGCACGGTGCCGATCCGGACGAACGGCGCGGTCACCGCCGCCGGCACCTGCCAGGAGACGACGACCTGCTGGGACGGGTCGGCCCCGTAGGCGATGTGCCGTCCGAACGGCCGTAGCGCCGAACCGGCGACCTTGTCGGCGTTGAGCAGCACCATCGGCCCGGGGGAGGCCGCGGCCGCGCCCGGGAGCAGGACGCCACCGGCGGCGAGTGCCGCGCCGCTCACCGCACCCACCCGGAACAGGGTCCGCCGCGAGTACTGATTGACGAACTTGTCGTGTTTCTCGGCCAAGCTGAGCCGACGGTAGGCTTGGGACCTGCTGTTTCGGGGAGTTTCGGCCATGAAATTGAAGTTAAGAAGGCTTCTTAACTAAGTCAAGAGGCCGATGGTCGTTGGATGACCGGCTGCATGGAACCGTGCAAGTGACTTCGGGCATAGGGGACTTTGTGCCCGAACGGCGATCACGCGTGATCAGACGGCGCACACACGTGATTGGACAGCGATCATGCGTGATCAGGCGGCGAGTATCGAGATCGCCGCTCAATCACGCGTGATCGCCGTCTGATCACGTGAGTTGCGGGTTTCGGGACGGTCAGACCAGCTCGGCCGAGACGACGGAGGTCAGCTCGCGCAGCCGGCCCAGCAGGGGCTCGACCTCGGCGGCGTCGATCAGGACGGCGCAGGTCATGGTGCTTTCCCGGACGCCGTCGCGGACGTCGACGGACAGGTCGTGGACCAGGCAGCCGAGCGCCTCGATCAGGCCGGGGATCCGTTCGACGCCGCCGACGAAGTACGTGGCGATCCGGCGGCGGACCAGCATGGACGAGCGAGGGGCGGGAACCTGGAAAGCGGTGATCGACATCGTGGTCTCCAAGGGCGGGAAAACGTACAGGCCATGGAGGGCCAGGTCCCGGGAGATGCCCCGTATCGAGGGGTCGCCGGAATGCGCGCCGGCGACCTGGTTCAGCCGGCGCGCTTGACTACGAGTCGGGTCCAGCGGCGCACGGCGACAGGCTAGCACGTCACGAGAGGCGCAGCCGGGAACCTTGCTCGCGGACGTGCGCGGCGGAGCCGCAGCCGAGGTCCAGTTGCCGCTGCCGCTCGGCGACGAACGCCCGGCCGAGGCCGGTGCGATCCGAAGTGGACAGTGTGCGCCGGAGTTCGTTCAGCAACCCGCGTTCCTCCGCGCGGATATGCGCGTCCACCGAATTCTCCAGTGCTGCCAACGCTTTCTCGGAGTCGCCGGACTCCAGTACGGCCAGCAGTTCGTCCGCGAGCCCGCTCTCCGTCGCATCGGGACGGACGATCCGCTCCGTCGCGGTCGCATGGGCGACCAAGGACGCCGAGAGCTCCGCGATCAGCGCCGGACGGTCGGCCTCGTCGTTGCGGAGGTCGCGGAACAGCTGTTCGATCCGGCGGTGATCGGCCAGGACGACCTCCACCAGGTCGGAGCCCGGGGGAGCGGCCGTCGGGCCGGGACGCATCCAGCCGAACGTCAGCTCCACGGCCTGGCGCCAGTGCGAATACTCACTGTCGCGGCGGGCGGGGTCCATCGTCGGCAGCCACTGCCCGGCGCGATGCCAGTTCCGCCGCAGACCCTCCAGATCCGGCCAGTACCCGACCGACAATCCGGCCGCGTACGCCGCGCCCAGCGACACCGTCTCGGCGACCATCGGACGCACCACCGGCACGTCGAGGACGTCGGCGACGAACTGCATCAGCAGGTTGTCGGCGGTCATCCCGCCGTCCACCTTGAGCGTCGACAGCGCGAGCCCGGAGTCGGCGTTCATCGCGTCGACCACCTCGCGGGTCTGCCAGCCCGTCGCCTCCAGGACGGCCCTGGCCAGATGCCCCTTGGTGATGTACGACGTCAGCCCGGCGATCACGCCGCGCGCCTCGCTGTGCCAGTGCGGCGCGAACAGGCCGGAGAAGGCAGGCACGATGTAGCAGCCGCCGTTGTCCTCGACCGTGCGCGCCAGCGTCTCGATCTCGGGCGCGCTGCCGATCAGTTCGAGCCCGTCGCGGAACCACTGCACCAGCGAACCGGTGACCGCGATCGACCCTTCGAGCGCGTACACGGCGGGCTCGTCGCCGATCTTGAAGCCGACGGTGGTCAGCATGCCGTGCGCCGAGAGCACCGGCGTCGGACCGGTGTTGAGCAGCAGGAAGCTGCCGGTTCCGTACGTGCACTTCGCCTCGCCGGGCGCGAAGCAGGTCTGGCCGAACAGCGCCGCCTGCTGATCGCCGAGCGCCGCCGCGATCCGGATACCCGGGACCACTCGCGACGTCGTCCCGTACACCTGGGTCGACGGGCGGATTTCCGGCAGCATCGCGCGCGGGACGTCGAAGAACTCCAGCAGTTCGTCGTCCCACGACAGCGTGCGCAGGTTCATCAGCATGGTGCGCGAGGCGTTGGTGACGTCGGTGACGTGGACGCCGCCCTCGGGGCCGCCCGTCAGGTTCCAGATCAGCCAGCTCTCCACCGTCCCGAACAGGACGTCGCCGCGTTCGGCGCGTTCCCGCAGGCCAGGGGTCCGTTCGAGCATCCACCGGATCCGCGGCGCGGAGAAGTACGTGGCCAGCGGCAGCCCGCACAGCCGCCGGACACGGTCGGCGCCCGGCTCGCGGGCGAGGTGTTCGAGCATCGCGTCGGTGCGGGTGTCCTGCCAGACGATCGCCCGCCCGACCGGGTTGCCGGTGTGCCTGTCCCACAACACCGTCGTCTCGCGCTGGTTCGCGATGCCGAGGCCGACCACCTGCCCGGCTTCGACGCCGGCGTCGGCCAGCGCCTGCGGCACGATCCGGCCGACGTTGCGCCAGATCTCCGTCGCGTCGTGTTCGACCCAGCCCGGCCGCGGGAAATGCTGCTGGTGTTCGCGCTGCGCGACCGACACCAGCCTGCCGCGCGCGTCGAACAGGATGCACCGCGTCGAGGTGGTGCCCTGGTCGATCGACATCACGTAGCGCTGGACCACGCGAGCACCTCCATCACCATCGGGACGCGCCGAGATCGCGGGAGACCGCCCGTGCCGCGTCGCGCACGTGGCCGAGCAGCCGCGGGAGCGGGCTGCCGTCGGCTTCACAGATCCGTTCCGCCGCGCCGGAGACCCCGATCGCGCCGACCACGATGCCGCCGTGGCCGCGGATCGGCGCGGCTATCCCGGCCTCGCCGGTGATCATCTCGCCGTTCTCGCTCGCCCAGCCCGCCTCGCGCACCTTGCCGCAGGCACGTTTGATCGCGGTCTGGGTGACCAGGGTCCGGCGGGTGTAGGCCTCCGGTCCGCCGGTGCGCAACGATGCCACGAGACCGGTGTCGTAGGCCAGAAGGACTTTCCCGAGCGCCGTCGCGTGCAACGGCAGAAGCGTGCCGACGTCGAGCGTCTGCAGGCTGTCGTCGGGCCGGAACACGTGGTGCACCACCAGGACCCGGCCCTCCAGCGGCGCACCGATGCGGACGGCCTCACCGCTGCGCGCGGCCAGCGCGTCGGCCCAGTTGATCGCGCGGGAGCGGAGTTCGTTGACGTCGAGGTAGCTCGTGCCGAGGTGCAGGAGCGCCGCGCCCAGTTGGTATTTCCCGGTGTCGCGGTCTTGTTCGACAAAGCCGACCCCTTGCAGGGTACGGAGGATCCCGTGCGCCGTCCCCTTGGCGAGTTCGAGGGAATCGGCGATCTCGCCGACCCCGAGACGGCCGGAACCGCGCGCCAGCAACCGCAGGATCGCGGCGGCGCGCTCGATGGACTGGATCGGACCGGGCACGGCCCAACCGTAGCCCGACCGGCCCTGATTCGACAATGTCGAACATCGTCTTCGGGCGTTCGACAATGCCGACCGGCGTCCGTTGACCCCGGGTTTCCGCGAACTTAACTTCGGCCTCAACAGGGCAACGGTGTCCTTTGTGGAGGAAGCAATGGTGCGAAACCTCAAGGCTCGCGGACTGGCGGGCGAACTGGCGGCGGAGTTCGTCGGGACGATGATCCTCATCCTGTTCGGCTGCGGGGTGGTGGCCCAAGTCGTCGCCGCGGGCATCGGGGACCACGACAGCATCGCGTGGGCGTGGGGAATCGGTGTCACGCTGGGTATCTACGTGGCTTCACGGATCAGCGGCGCGCATCTGAACCCCGCCGTCACCGTGGCGCTCGCGGTGTTCAAGGGCTTCTCGTGGCGCAAGGTCGCCCCGTACGCCCTGGCGCAGACCGCCGGCGCGTTCCTCGCCGCGCTGCTGGTGCGCTGGAACTACACCGAGGTGCTCAACGCCGCGGACCCCGGCCTGACGATCAAGACACAGGGCGTGTTCTCCACTCTTCCGGGTAACGGAACCCTGCCGGTGGGTGACTGGGGCGCCTTCCGGGACCAGATCATCGGTACCGCGATTCTGGCTCTGGTGATCTTCGCCATCACCGACCTGCGCAACACCGCGCCCGCCGCGAACCTCGCCCCGGTCGTCGTCGGCTTCCTGGTGGTCGCGATCGGCATGGCCTGGGGCACCAACGCCGGCTACGCGATCAACCCCGCCCGCGACTTCGGCCCGCGCCTGATGTCCTGGCTCACCGGCTACGACACCGCGTTCACCGATCAATACGGCTATCCCTACTGGTGGATCCCGATCGTGGCGCCGGTGATCGGCGCGGTCATCGGCGGGGCGATCTACAAGTTCTTCATCGAGCGTTACCTGCCCGCCGAACCGGCACCGGAAGCCTTGCCCGCCAAGGACATCGAGCGCGTTTCCTAAGGAGAGAAACCCATGTCTGACTACATCGGCGCCGTCGACCAGGGCACCACCAGCACGCGTTTCATGATCTTCGACCACGGCGGCAACGAGATCGCCCGCCACCAGCTCGAGCACGAGCAGATCCTGCCGAAGCCGGGCTGGGTCGAACACGACGCCACCGAGATCTGGGAGCGGACCCGCTCGGTCATCGCCACCGCGCTCAACAAGGCGAAGCTGACCGCCGCCGACCTCGCGTCGCTCGGCATCACCAACCAGCGTGAGACCACTGTCGTGTGGAACCGCCGCACCGGGCGCCCGTACTGCAACGCCATCGTGTGGCAGGACACCCGCACCGACCGGATCGCCTCGGCGCTCGAACGCGAGGGCAAGGGCGACGTCATCCGCCGCAAGGCCGGTCTGCCGCCCGCCACCTACTTCTCCGGCGGCAAGCTGCAGTGGATCCTGGAGAACGTCGAGGGCGTCCGCGAAGACGCCGAAAAGGGTGACGCGCTCTTCGGCACCACCGACAGCTGGCTCATCTGGAACCTCACCGGCGGGCCCGACGGCGGCGTGCACGTGACGGATCCGACCAACGCGTCGCGCACCATGCTCATGGACCTGGAAACGCTGGAGTGGGACGACGAACTGCTGTCGTTCTTCGGTGTCCCCAAGCAGATGCTGCCGGCGATCGCGCCGTCGTCGAACAACGGCCGGTTCGGCGTGACCCGCGCGGACGGCCCGCTCGGCGGCGAGGTCGCCATCACCGGCGTGCTCGGCGACCAGCAGGCGGCGACCGTCGGCCAGGTGTGCTTCCGCCCCGGCGAGGCCAAGAACACTTACGGCACCGGAAACTTCCTGCTCCTCAACACCGGGCACGAGGTCGTGCGGTCGAAGCACGGGCTGCTCACGACGCTGGCCTACCAGTTCGGTGACGAGAAACCGGTGTACGCGCTGGAAGGCTCCATCGCCGTCACGGGTTCCGCCGTGCAGTGGCTGCGCGACCAGCTGGGCATCATCAGCGGCGCGTCCCAGAGCGAGAGCCTCGCGCGTCAGGTCGAGGACAACGGCGGCGTCTACTTCGTCCCCGCGTTCTCCGGGCTTTTCGCGCCGTACTGGCGTTCCGACGCGCGCGGCGCGATCGTCGGCCTCACCCGCGCCACCACCAACGCGCATCTGGCGCGGGCGACGCTCGAAGCGATCTGCTACCAGACCCGCGACGTCGTCGAGGCCATGCAGAACGACTCCGGCGTCACGCTCGACGTGTTGCGTGTGGACGGTGGCGTGACCGCCAACGAACTCTGCATGCAGCTGCAGGCCGACATCCTCGGCGTGCCGGTGTCGAAGCCGGTCGTCGCCGAGACCACCGCGCTCGGCGCCGCCTACGCGGCCGGGCTCGCCGTCGGGTTCTGGAAGAGCACCGACGAGCTGGAACAGAACTGGAACGAGGACAAGCGCTGGGAACCGTCGTGGACGGACGAACAGCGCGCCGAGGGCTACGCGGGCTGGCAGAAGGCCGTCGGCCGCACGCTCGACTGGGTCGAGGTCGAGTGAGCCCGATGAACAGGAGGAACAAGGTGACACCCGTACCGCTTTCCCCGGTCTACCGTGCCGAGACGCTGCGCAAGCTCGCTCGCGAGGAGATCGACGTGCTCGTCGTCGGCGGGGGAGTGACCGGTGCCGGCGTCGCACTCGACGCGGCGTCGCGCGGACTCTCCGTCGCGCTCGTCGAGGCCCGCGACTTCGCCGCCGGAACGTCGAGCCGGTCGTCGAAGCTGATCCACGGTGGCCTGCGTTATCTGGAGAATCTGGACTTCAAGCTGGTCCGCGAGGCGTTGAAGGAACGGAGCCTTCTCCTGCAGACCCTCGCGCCGCATCTGGTCCGGCCGGTGAAGTTCCTGGTGCCGCTCAAGCACCGTGTCTGGGAACGCGGCTACATCGGCGCGGGTGTCACGCTTTACGACACCCTCGGCGGAGCGCGGGCCCTGCCGCGGCACCGGCATCTGTCGAAGCGCGGCGCGGGCAAGGTCGCTCCCGGCCTCGCGGACGACGCCCTGATCGGCGCCATCCAGTACTACGACGCCCAGGTCGACGACGCCCGCCACACGATGACCATCGCGCGGACCGCGGCGGAACAGGGCGCTTCCGTCCTCACTCGGGCGCGGGTGACCTCGCTGATCCGCGACGGCGAACGTGTCGTCGGGGCCAAGGTCGTCGACCGCGAGAGCGGTGCGGAGATCGAGGTCCGGGCGAAGACGGTCGTCGCGGCCACCGGCGTGTGGAGCGACGACATGGCGGAAGCGGCGGGCATCCCCGCGCCGTTCACCGTGCGCGCTTCGAAGGGTATCCACCTGGTGGTGCCGCGCGAGAAGATCGACCTGGACACCGGGCTGATCCTGCGCACCGAGAAGAGCGTGCTGTTCGTCATCCCGTGGGGACGGCACTGGATCGTCGGCACCACCGACACCGAATGGGACCTCGACCGCGAGCACCCGGCGGCCAGCCAGGCGGACGTCGACTACGTGCTCGACCACCTCAACGCCGTCCTCCGCACGCCGCTCACCGCCGACGACATCGAAGGCGTGTACGCGGGGCTTCGGCCGCTGCTGGCCGCGAAGGCGACGTCGACCACGAAGCTGTCGCGGGAGCACGCTGTGGCGCATCCGGTGCCGGGGCTGGTGATCGTGGCCGGCGGCAAGTACACGACGTACCGGGTGATGGCCGCCGACGCGGTCGACGTCGCGGTGGAGGACCTCGGCCGCCCCGCGCCGTCGTCGTGGACCGAGCGGCTGCCGATCGTCGGCGCGACCGGCTATCACGAGATGTGGGGAGCGCGGCACTCGCTCGTGCAGCGCACGGGGCTGCCCATCGCCCGTATCGAGCATCTCCTCCAGCGCTACGGCACCGCGATCGAGGACATCCTGGAGTCGATCTCGGAACGTCCCGAACTGGGCGAAGCGATCCCGGGGACCGCGGAGTACCTGAAGGCGGAGGTCGTTTACGCGGTCTCGCACGAGGGCGCGCTGCACCTGGAGGACGTCCTGACGCGGCGCACCCGGATCTCCATCGAGGAGCGGGATCGCGGCGTGACCGCGGCGCCGGTGGTGGCCGCGCTGATGGCGCCGCTGCTGGGCTGGGACTCGCACAAGCAAGAGCGCGAGGTCGCCAACTACCTCGCGCGGGTCGAGGCGGAACGGTCCGCGCAGGCCCAGCCGGACGACGAGGCGGCGAACGCCGAGCGTCTCGCGGCTCCGGCGCTGCTGCCGAGCTGACGTGGGCTGAAGGGGCCCTTCGCCGCATGCGACGCGGCGAAGGGGCCCTTCGTCGCGTCGCATGCGGTCATGGTTCCCTTCAGCCCGGCTACTTGAGCCAGTCGAGGTAGCGGGTCTCGGCGATACGGGCGCCGTCCTTCGTGGTGAGCACGTCACCCTTGACGGCGGCGAACATGCCCGCGGTCTCGTCGACGGTCACCGGACGCGTGTCTCCCTTGGCGGACAAGGTGATCCGGCCCAGTTCGTCCAGCGGGTAGACGTCCGGGCCGCCCACGTCGAGGGTGCCGTTCAACGGTTTTCCCGCCGAGACCTCGGAAACCGTGGCGGCGACGTCGGCCGCGGCGATCGGCTGGATCGGCGTGCTGGGCAGGCGGACGGCGGTCTCGTCCGAGGTCCAGGACAGCACCGCGTCGACGAATTCCATGAACTGGGTGGCGCGGACGATCGAGTAGGGAACGCCGCTCTCCTTGAGGATGTCCTCCTGCAGGGTCTTCGCCCGGTAGTAGTCGAGCTGCGGCACCTGGTCGACGCCGACGATCGACAGGATCACGAAATGCCCGGTGCCCGCCTTCTTCGCGGCCGCCACGAGGTTGTCCATCGACGTCCGGAAGAACGCCGGGGAGGCGTCGTCGAAAGTCGGCGAGTTCGTGAGGTTGACGACCACGTCGGCGCCGTCGAGCGCGGTGCCCAGGCCCTGGCCGGTGAGCAGGTCGACCCCGGTGGACGGCGAATGCGGCACCGCATCGTGACCCGCTTCGTTCAGGTTGCGCACGACCTGCGAGCCGATCAGCCCGGTCCCGCCGATGATCGCGAATTTCATGACCCAGTGCCCTTCGTCGGTGGCGCCCGCAAACCCGGACACCGCATGTCCGAGATATTACTCGGATACATTGTGTCCGAGTCAAGAGGCGGGTTAGAGTCATCCGGGTGAAGATGTCCGGTGGGGTCGAGTGGGCCCTGCACTGCTGTGTCGTGTTGACCTCCGTCGACGAGCCCGCGCCCGCCGCGCGCTTGGCGCAGCTTCACGACGTCTCGCCGAGCTACCTCGCGAAGCAGCTCCAGGCGCTTTCCCGGGCCGATCTCATCCGGTCGGTGCAGGGGAAGGCCGGCGGCTACGTCCTCACCAGGCCGCCTTCGGAGATCACGGTGCTCGACGTCGTCGAGGCCATCGACGGACCCGGCCCGGCCTTCGTCTGCACCGAGATCCGGCAGCGCGGCCCGATGGCGACGCCGCCCGAGGCGTGCACGACACCGTGCGCCATCAGCCGCGCGATGGCGAACGCCGAGGTTCAGTGGCGCGCGGCGTTGCGCGCCGTCACCATCGCGGATCTGGCCGACGACGTCCGGGGTGACTACGGTCCGGGCGCGCTCGCGGGGATCGGCGCGTGGTTCAAGGCCGCCGAGGGTTAGCGAGCGCGGTCCGGTCCGGTGGTCGTGTTGGACGACACGCGTGACTGAGTGGACGACACACGTGTCCAGCCGGACGACACGCGGCGGGACCGGTCGCGTCCGGGTGTCGTCCAACCGATCACGCGTGTCGTCCGTCGAATCACGCGTGCCGTCCACTCAGTCACGCAACCGACCCGGTTCGGGGCATCAGTGCGGTCGCGGCCATGGTCGCCACCACCAGCACCGCCGCGAGCGAGAACGCCCCCACCACGGAACGACCGTGCAGGAAGACGCTGCCGAACACCGCGATGCCCAGCGTCGCACCGACTTGCTGCACCGCGTTCAGCAGGCCCGCCGCGGATCCGGTCTCCTGGGGACGGACGACGGACAGCGCCGCGGTGAAGAACGGCACCGTGAACAGCCCCAGGCCGAGTCCGCCGATCCCGAGTGCGATCGGCAATGTGCCACCGAGAGCCAGCAGGATTCCCGCGAGCAGCAGCGCAAGACCGGCGAAGGCGACACGCGATCCGTGCCGGGGAACGAGCCATTTGCCCGCCACCCACGAGGAAATCGCCAGCCCGCCCGACCACGGCAGCAGTGTCAGCCCGGACGCGAGTACGCCGAGACCCTCGTCGAGTTGCTGGTGCAGGACCACCACGAGCATCAACCCGTTCATCACGGCGAAGAACAGGGTCGACGCCGCCAGCGCCGCGGGGAAACCGCGGTGTTCGAACAGACTCGGCTCGACCAGCGGGTGACGCCGGTTCCGCTGATGGAACCCGAACAGCACCAGCACGGCGGCGCCCGCGGCGAAAAGCGCCCAGTTCCACCTGTCGAGCAACGGGTACACCACGAGTCCCATGCCGAGCGAGGCGAGCAAGGTGCCCTGCACATCCAGCCGGACCGGATGCTCGGCGCGGTCTTCCCGCAGCAGCCGTCCCGCCACGAGCACCGCGAGCGAGATCGGCACGTTCACCAGGAACGCCGCCCGCCACGACACCAGATCGGTCAGCAAGGCGCCGAGCAACGGCCCGCTCACGGCGGACAGGCCGACCACCGGCCCGTTCCAGCCCAGCGCCGCCGCCAGCGCCGGGCCGGAGAACATGGCCTTGATCAAGCCGAAGGTCTGCGGGATCACCAGCGCCGCCGCCATGCCCTGGACCGCTCGCGCGCCGATGAGGACACCGGTGCCCGGTGCGAGCGCGCAGCACAGTGAGGCCAGGGCGAACATCGTCACACCGCACAGGAACACGCGGCGGCGGCCCAGCAGGTCGCCGAGCCTGCCGCCGGTGATGAGGAGCATCGCGAACGGGAGCGTGTACGCGGCGCCGAACCAGGGGAGGGCGGAAGCGGGTCCGCCGAGGTCGGCGTGGATCGCCGGGCCGGCGACCTGGGTGATCGTCGCGTCCAGCACGTTCATCGCCTCCGCCGCGAGCAGCGTGGCGAGCGGAACCGATCCGGTCTTCGTCAGTTGCATGAACGGGATCGTGCGTCGAAGATGACTTTTGTTCCCTGAAACCCGGATCGAATGGACGAAATTTTCCATGCTCGACGACATCGACCGCGCTTTGATCCATGCGCTGCAGATCGACGCCCGTGCGCCGTTCAGCCGGATCGGGGCGGTCCTCGGTGTCTCGACCCAGACCGTCGCCCGGCGCTATCAGCGACTCCGGGCCGAATCAGGGTTACGCGTGGTGGGCCTGCCCGATCCCGACCGGACCGGGCTGACGCAGTGGCTCGTCCGGCTGAGCGCGCAGCCCGCCGCCGCACGGACGCTCGCTCGTTCGCTGGCCCGGCGGCCGGACACGTCGTGGGTCAAGCTCACCTCCGGCGGCACGGAGATCGTGACGATCGCGCACACGCCGCGGCACGCGCGGAGCGCCATGCTGTTGCACGACATCCCGCGGGCCGCGAGTGTCACGGCGGTGTCCGCGCATTTCATCCTGCACACCTACCTCGGCGGCCCGACGGCGTGGCGCGGCCGGGTCGCCGCGCTGACCGAGGAGCAGCAGGAAGCGTTGCGACCGCCGGAATCCGTCGGCGAGGAGAGCCCGCTGACGGCGGCGGATCACGCGCTGATCGCCGCCCTCCGCCACGACGGCCGGGCCAGTGTCGCGGACCTGGCCGCGGCGGCGGGCCTCGCCCCGGCGACGGCGGCCCGTCGTCTGGCGGATCTGCGCGCGCGAGGCGCGCTCTTCTTCGACGTCGAGATCAGCGCGGCCCTGTACGGCGTGACCACCCAGGCGTTCCTGTGGATGGCCGTCGCGCCGGCGGATCTCGACGAGGTGGCGACGACGCTGGCCACTCACGAGGAGCTGGCCGTCGTCGTCGCCACGACCGGGCCCACCAACCTGGCCGCGCAGGCGTTGTGCCCGGATCCCGCCGCGCTGCACCACTACCTCACGCACCGGCTGGGCGCGTTGCGGGCGATCCACACGGTGCACACCGCCCCGGTACTGGAAATCGTGAAGGCGGTCGGGCCGCTCACGGCCTGAATCGGTCAGCGTGCTCGGCGACCCACTGCGCGAACGTGCGGGCGGGCCGTCCGGTCACCTTCTCGATGGTGTCGACGACGGTGCGCGCCTCCACGGGCGGATCGCTGTGCCAGCCGACGACGTACTCGGCGTCCGCGACCGAGACGCCTTCGGCCAGCAGCCGGTCGATCGCCTGTTGCCGCGTGATCTTCTCCAGTGTGATGTCACGGCCGGCCGCGGAGCCGAGCATCGCGATCCGTTCGCTCGTGGTCAGGGCCTGCGGCCCGGTGAGGTTGTAGACCTTGCCCGAATGCCCGTCCTCCACGAGTGCGGTGGCGGCGACGGCGCCGATGTCGCCCTCGTGTACCACGGCGCTCGGAAGGTCGAACGGCTCCCGGATCACGCCCTCGGCGCGGACGGAGTCGACCCAGGTCAGGGCGTTGGACATGAACTCCTGCGGCTCCAGGCGCGTCCATTCCACCCCGGAGTCGGCCATGGCCTGTTCCGTCGGCCCGACGTAACCGCCCCACACGATGGTCATCCGGCGCACGCCCGCGTCCACGGCGCGCTTGACCAGATCGACGCCGACATCCGCGAGCCCGGCCGTGACGGTGATGTGCAGCTTGGTGACACCTGCCAAGGCCTCGGTCAAGGTCTCCGGCGCGGTGTGGGTGCCTTCCGCGAGTTCGACGCCTGCCGGAAGCCGGGCTTCGGCGGGGTTCCTGGTGAGTGCCCGGACGCGTTCCCCACGGCGGAGGAGTTCGGCCACCACGTGGCGGCCGGTGTTCCCGGTTGCTCCGGTTACCAAGACGGTCATGAGTGATTCCCTTCGTTTTCCGCGACGATAAAAGCTCAAGTAATGTGGAGGTCAAGCGGACCGATCAGGAATCGAGAAGCATCGGTGCCCACGGGATCCCTAGCGTCTTCGCCACAGGCAAAACGACTCCAGGAGGCTCTCGTGAGCAAGCGGATCCGGACGTTCCACAGGTGGACGTCGCTCGTCTTCGTCGCCACCGTCATCGTGTGCTTCGTCGTGGTGGCGCAGGGCGACCCGGCGCAGTGGGTGCTCTACACCCCGCTGCCGCCGCTCTTCCTGCTGATGTTCAGCGGGCTGTACCTGTTCGCGCTGCCGTACACCGCCAAGCGGCGCAATCGGCGGCGGGTGGCCGGGTAGATCTTAGTTCACGGCAAAAATTAACAGGTGGCATATCGGCCGGAAACTCTTGACGTCGCCGCCTGGTCCGGTGAGGATCGGCCGGTCCCCGCCTTCCGCAGAATGGACCAGACCATGGCAAGACGTGCTCGCGCGCGCCGAAGTCCGCTGATCGCCTTGATGAGTCTCACCCTGCTCGGCGGGGCCGTGGTGGCCACGCCCGCCGCCGTCGCCGCCGAGCAGCCGGTGATCGGGAAACCCGCGCTCGACCGGGACGGCTGCGCCCGGATCGAGAAGAGCCTGCCGACGCTCGCCGACTGGCCGAAGGTCGAGAGCCGGTTCAAGGGCAAGGCCGGTGACGAACAGTGGATCGCCAGGATCCTCGAGGGAATGACCTTGGAGGAGAAGGTCGGGCAGATGACGCAGCCCGAGATCGCCGCGATCACCCCCGACGAGGTCCGGCAGTACTCGATCGGCTCGGTCCTCAACGGTGGCGGCTCGTGGCCGAACAAGGACAAGCACGCCTCCCAGCAGGACTGGCTGAAACTCGCCGATTCCTATTGGGACGCCGCGAAGGGCAGCAGGACGAAGATCCCGGTGATCTGGGGCATCGACGCCGTGCACGGCAACAACAACGTGTACGGGGCCACCGTCTTCCCGCACAACATCGGGCTCGGCGCGGCGCACGACCCGTGCCTGGTGCGCGACATCTCCGCGGCGACGGCCCGGCAGATCCGCGCCACCGGCCAGGATTGGGCTTTCGCGCCGACGCTGGCGGTCGTGAAGGACGACCGCTGGGGACGCACCTACGAAGGGTTCTCCGAGGACCCGCGGATCACCAGGGCCTACGGCTACGAGGCGATCAACGGTCTCCAGGACGGCTCGACCAAACGCATCGGCTACAACGGCGTGATCGGCACCGCCAAGCACTTCATCGGTGACGGCGGCACCCTCAAGGGACAGGATCAGGGCGTCAACCCGTCGTCCGAGGCCGAGATGATCAACGTCCACGGCCAGGGCTACTACGGCGCGCTCGCCGCGGGCTCCCAGACGGTGATGGTGTCGTTCAACAGCTGGACCAACGCCGAACTGGGCATCGACGAGGGCAAGCTGCACGGCAGTGACAAGGCGCTGAACCAGATCCTCAAGGGCAAGATGGGCTTCGACGGCCTCGTCGTGTCGGACTGGAACGGTATCGGCCAGGTTCCGGGCTGTACCAACGCCTCCTGCCCGCAGGCGATCAACGCCGGCATCGACATCGTGATGGTGCCGAACGACTGGAAGGCGTTCATCACCAACACGGTCGCTCAGGTCGGCTCCGGCCAGATCCCGCTCGCGCGGATCGACGACGCGGTGACCCGCATCTTGCGCGTGAAGCTGCGCTCCGGGCTGTACGAGTCGCAGAAGCCATCGGACAGGTCCTACGCCAACTCCGATGAAGCGCTGAAGGAGACCTGGCTGGCGCGCGACGCGGTCCGCTCCTCGCAGACGCTGCTGAAGAACAACGGCAACGTGCTTCCGCTCAAGCCGAAGTCGAAGGTGCTCGTGGTCGGCAAGAGCGCGGACAGCATCCAGAACCAGACCGGCGGCTGGACGCTGAGCTGGCAGGGGACCGGCAACACCAACGCAGACTTCCCGAACGCCACGTCGATCCTGGCCGGGCTCAAGCAGCAACTCGGCGATGTCAACGTCACCTTCGACGAGAAGGGCGACACCGATCCGAAGGGCTACGACGCGGTCATCGCCGTCATCGGCGAGACCCCGTACGCGGAAGGCGTCGGCGACCTGACGCGCAAGACGCTGGAGGCTTCGAAGCTCTACCCCGAGGATCTGGCCGTGCTCGACAAGGTCCGTGGGAAGGGCGCTCCGGTCGTCACCGTCTACGTCGGCGGCCGCCCGCTGTACATGAACAAGGAGATCAACCGCTCCGACGCGTTCGTCGCGGCCTGGCTGCCGGGTACCGAAGGCGGCGGCGTCGCGGATGTCCTGGTCAAGGGTGGCTTCAAGGGCACGCTGCCGTACTCGTGGCCGAAGAGCGCGTGCCAGACGCCGCTGAACGCGGGTTCGGCGGACTACGACCCGCTGTTCAAACTCGGCTACGGGCTCAAGACCGGGCAGCGCGTCACGGTCGGGCAGCTCGACGAGACGGCCGGGCCGGTGACGTGTGGCTCGACCGGTGGCGGCGGTACCGCGACCGAGGATCTCGAGGTGTTCAACCGCACCGATGTCGCGCCGTACAAGGGTTTCATCGGTTCCGCGGAGAACTGGGGCGGTACGGAGATCGGCCCCGACGGCACCGCTTCACACGCCGAGATCGACGTCGTGCAGTCGGACGTGAACGTGCAGCAGGACGGGCTCAAGTCGACCTGGACCGGCACCGGCCCGGCGCAGATCTACTTCCAGAACCCGGCCGGTACCAACGATCTTCGGGGTTACCTCAACGCCGACGCGGCGCTGGAGTTCGACACGGTCGTGCACGAGGCGCCGGCCAACCGGACCGTGATCAGCATGCATTGCGTCTACCCGTGCTTCTCCGAGGTGAACGCGACCAAGCTGTTCACCGATCTCGCAGGCGCGCCGAAGTCGACGGTGAAGATCCCGGTGTCGTGCTTCGCGAACGGGCTGGATCTGGAGAACGTGAACACGCCGTTCCTGGTGTACACGGACGGCCGGTTCTCGGCTTCGTTCGCGAACGTGCGGTGGGTGCCCAAGGGGGCGCAGGATCCTGACGCGAGACCCTGCTCGAGCCTGAACTGAGTTTCACCGCGAGGGGTCCTTCCAGAGTCTTGGAAGGACCCCTCATCGTGTCCCGGGCCGTTTGCGGGGAGCGCCTTCCGCAGGTATAAAGTGTAACGACTGTTCAAAATGTAACAGTCGTTCAACTTGTGGGGGTTTGCCGTGCCGGGCCGGTATCGAGAGCTGTTCTCCGCGAAGGGCTCCTTCGCCTTCTTCGCCGCGGGGTTGGTCGCCAGGATGCCGGTCCCCATGACGGGAATCGGCATCATCACGATGCTGGCGCAGACGCGGGGCGACTACGGGCTCGCCGGTCTGGTCTCGGCGACGTTCACACTGTCCATGGCGCTGCTCGGGCCTCAGGTCTCGAGGCTGGTGGACCGCCGGGGGCAGAGCCGGATCCTGGTGCCGGCGACTGGGATCAGCGTGATGGCGCTCGGCGCGCTCCTGCTCTGCGCCCGCTTCGGGGCGCCGGTCTGGACGCTGTACGTGTCCGCGGTCCTGGCCGGGTTCATGCCCAGCATGGCGGCGATGGTCCGGGCCAGGTGGTCGTGGCTGTACCACGGCTCGCCTCGGCTGCACACGGCTTTCGCGTTGGAGTCGGTGGTCGACGAACTGACCTTCGTCATCGGGCCCGCGCTGTCGGTGGCGTTGTGCACCACCGTGTTCCCCGAGGCCGGGCCGCTGGTCGCCGTAGTGTTCCTCGCGATCGGAGTGGTGCTCTTCGTCGCGCAACGCGGGACAGAACCGCCCGTGCGGCCGACGACCGGATCGGCCGGAATCTCGCCTGTCCGGATGGGCGCGGTGCGGGTACTGGTGCTGACGCTGATGGCGGGCGGCATCATCGTCGGCACGGTCGACGTCGTCAGTGTGGCGTTCGCGGAGCGATCCGGATCGCCGTCGGCCGCGGGGGTGGTCGTGTCCGTTTACGCGGCGGGCTCCGCCATCTCAGGACTGGTCTTCGGGACGCTCAAACCGGCCATGACAGCGCCTCGGTTGCTCCTGATCGGTACCGCCGGCACGGCCGCGAGCGCGGTGCCGCTGCTGCTCGTGGACGACGTCGTGGGTCTGTGCGCGGTGGTGTTCGTCGCCGGGTTGTTCTTCTCTCCCACGATGATCGTCGTCATGGGGATGATCGAAACGGTCGTCTCCGCGGAGAAACTGACCGAAGGGATGACATGGGCGATCACGGGCCTCAGCGTCGGGGTCGCGTTGGGCGCCGCGGTGTCCGGTGAGGCCGTCGACCGGTTCGGGCCCGGCGGCGGATTCGCTGTGGCGGTCGCCGCCGGTGCTTTGATCATCCTCGTCGCTCTGCTCTCGTATCCTCTGCTGAGCAGGAAGACCGTGACCAGCGAGGAGGTGGCGTGCTGAACGAGCCGATCACCGACGGCCGTCTCGCCAAGGGGGAGCGGCGCAAACGGGAATTGATCGAGGCCACCCTGCGCATCGTCGCGAGGGACGGGGTTTCGAGGGTCAGCCACCGCACCGTCGCCCGCGAGGCCGGCTTGCCCGCGACTGCGGCCGCGTACCACTTCCAGGGGATCGAGGAGCTGCTGACCGCCGCGCTCACCTGGTGCATGGACGAGGACGCCGAGCGGATGCGGGTACTCGCCGCCGAGGCCGACGGCGGTGAGGACGCGCTGCGGCGGTTCGCCACCTTGCTGGCCGAAGTCGTCGCCAGACCCGGGCACCTGCTGGCGGAGTACGAGCTGTATCTCTTGGCGGCACGAGAGCCGAAGCTCCGCGAGTCGACTGATCGCTGGATGGCGGCGTTGGCGGATTTCGCACGCCGATTCACCCGTGATCCGGTACGGGTCGAGATGCTGGTCGCGTTGGTGGACGGTGTTCTTCTGCAGGGATTGCTGCGCGACGAACCGCCGACGGCGGAGCGGTTCGAGGCCCTCCTGCGGACCGCTTTGGGCTCGTGAGTGCCCCTCTCGAGTCTGAACTGAAGTACATGAAGGCCCCCTTCCTTGCGCTAGACGCAAGGAAGGGGGCCTTCATGTACTTGGGAAGCCTTCACGGACTTACGAAGACAGGGCGTCAGGTGGTCGCCGGAGGTGACCAGGTCAGCCGCGGATCCGTCTGCACGAAACTGCCCAGCAGGTGATCGATCCGCGTCAGCGCGTCGAGGTCCAGCACCACCCCGGCCGCCTTCGCGTTCTCGGTCACCTGGGCGGCGGTGCTCGCGCCCATCACCACCGAAGCGACGGTGTTGTGCTGCAACGTCCACGCGAGCGCCAGCTGGGCCATGGTCAGTCCGGCTTCGTCGGCGACGCCGCGCAGCATGCCGACGCGTTCGAGGAGGTCCGGCAGGAGCAACGGCCGCGTCTCGACCGCCTTCGCGCCTCGTGAGCCCGGCGGGATCTCGCCCGGCCGGTACTTGCCGGTCAGCACGCCCTGCGCGAGGGGGACCGACGCGAACTGGCCGATGCCGGACCGTTCGCAGACCGGCATCACCTGGGCCTCGGCGACCCGCCAGAGCATCGAGTAATGCGGCTGGTTCGCCACCAGCGGGACGCCGTGCCGTTCGGCGATCGGCCGCGCTTCCAGCAGCTGTTCCGCCGTCCATTCCGCGGTGCCGGCGTAGAGGATCTTCCCCTGCCGCACCAGATCCGACAGCGCGAGGAACGTCTCCTCCAGCGGCGTGCGGTAGTCGAACCGCAGCAACTGGTAGACGTCGATGTAGTCGGCGCGCAGACGCCGCAGCGAGCCGTTCACCGAGGTCACCAGGTGCTTGCGGCTGAGGCCCGCGTCGTTGGCACCCGGGCCTTCCGGCCAGAAGACACCGGTACACAGGACGAGATCGTCGCGACGCGCGTGGCTCAGCGCCTCGGCGAGGTTCTCTTCGGCGGCACCGCCGTCCCAGGCGGCCGCGGTGTGGAAGGTCGTGATGCCCGCGTCGAGTGCGGCCTGCACGCATTCCGCGCCGTCGGGGTGCGTGAGCCAGTTGCCGTAGGAGATCTCACTGACGGAAAGCCCGCTCGCGCCGAGCCTGCGGTACTCCATGGTCACCTCTTCCGCGCGCCGGTTTCGAGGATGGTGCGGTCGATCCATTCGTCGAGCCCGGCCGCCTTGCGGGCGTAGGTCTCCCGCACCGATTCGTGCGGCAGGATCAGGAACTCCTCCGACGCAAGCCCGTGCACGACGGACTCCGCGACGTCCTCCGGCTCCAGCAGCGGTGCCGCGGCGGCGATCGCGAGCGCGGCGGGGTGACCGGCGGCGATACCCGGCTCCAGCAGCGCGGTCCGCACACCGAGCGGGCACAGCGCGCTGACCCGCACCCCGCGCGGCCGGTAGGTGATGGCCAGCCATTCGGCGAGCCCGACGGCCGCGTGCTTGGTCACCGAGTACGGCGCGTCGCCGGGAGTGCCCAGCAGGCCCGCGCCCGACGCCGTGATCAGCAGATATCCGTGGCCCCGGCTCAGCATCGCTGGGAGCGCGACCTGTGCGGCGTGCACATGCTGCATGACGTTGATCGCCCACGACCGCGTCCACTGTTCGTCCGCGGCGTGCACGCCCGTCCCGAACGCGGCACCGGCGTTGGAGCAGAAGAGGTCCACCGGGCCGAACGCCGCGCGGGCCTCGGTCACCAGCATCTTCAAGTCCTCTTTGGACGACGCGTCGGCGTGGCGCGCGATCGCGGTGCCGCCCGAGGCGGTGATCCCGGCGACGACCTCGTCCGCGGCCTCGAGATCGAGATCGGAGACCACCACCCCGGCCGCGCCCTCGGCGGCGAACCGCCTGGCCATGGCGGCGCCGATACCGTGTGCCGCGCCGGTCAGCACGACGACCCGTCCTGTCACTTCCACATGCGCTCCATGGTTATCGATTCTGCGTTCTATGACAATTCTTCTGTTTTGTCATGCCGGTGAGCAATGATTTCTTCAAATCGCCGACGACCGTGATAAAAGTGCAGGTCAGGGGCTCGTTCTGCACGTGTCGACATATTTGTTTCCGGCGCCGGACTTTAGCATGCGTTCCCTTGTTTTCCGAGTTTTCACACGAGAGTATTGCGCTCTCTGCGGCAAGTAGGTTATTTCTTGGGAATCCCGCTGAAAGATCGCCGAACCCGGCGAGGTTCGACCAGCCCCAGCCGAACAGGAGGACCGCCGGTGAGTCATGCGACGGCGCGCACGCGGGTACTCGGCGTCAACCCGCTCGGATGTCCGGATCCGGGCCTGGCGGCCGCGGTCGCCAGGGGCGGCGGCCTCGGGATCGTCGAAATCGGGTCCACAGTAGACGGACGCATCCCGTTCGGTGTCCGGATCCCGGCCGGCCGCACCGTGCGGGACGAGGAAGTGCGGGAAAGCGGCGCGGGGCTCGTGCTGCTGGCCGAGGGGGCGGTCTGGCGGGGCAGGGCCGGCCTCCCCGTGCTGGCCGAGGTGACCGGTGTCGAGCAGGCCGTCCGCATGCTCGACGCCGGCGCCTCCGGTCTGGTGGCGAAGGGGGCCGAAGCGGGCGGTTCCGATCTCACCACGTTCGTCCTGCTGCAGCGGTTGCTGGAGCGGTTCGGCGAGGACGTCCCCGTGTGGGCGTACGGGGGCATCGGGCCGCGTACGGCGGTGGCCGCGATCGCGGGCGGCGCGGCGGGCGTGGTGCTCGACGGGCTCGGCCTGTTCCCCGACGCCGACGTGCCCGCGGCGGCCCGGAACGAGCTCGCCAGGGCGGACGACGGGCTCAGCGCGTTGTTCGCGAAACGCTTCGAGGACGCGGAAAGCGCTGTCCGTTCGGTCGTGCGCTCGCTCGCGGCGCCGTCGGCGGTCCCCTCGGACCAAGGCGTACGGCTGTGCCGCACGTTGGGGACCCGGCTGCCGGTCGTGCAGGGGCCGATGACGCGGGTGAGCGACCAGCCCGGTTTCGCCGCCGCGGTCGCCGCGCACGACGGCTTCCCGTTCGTCGCGGTGGCCACCGCGAACGGCGCCAAAACCGCCGAACTGCTCGGCCGCACCGCCGAAGCGCTCGGTGAACGGCCGTGGGGAGCGGGCATCCTCGGGTTCGTCCCGGAGGCCCTGCGTGCCGAGCAGCTCGCGGCGATCCGGGCGGCGCGCCCGCGCTGCGTGCTGATCGCGGGCGGAAAACCCGCGCAGGCCAAAGCGCTGGAGGCCGAGGGCATCGCGACCTTCCTCCACGTGCCGTCGCCGATCCTGCTGCGTCAGTTCCTCGACGCCGGGATCCGCCGGTTCGTCTTCGAGGGCGCCGAATGCGGTGGGCATATCGGCCCGCGGTCGAGCTTCGTGCTGTGGGAGCAGCAGCTGGACGTCCTGCGCGAACACGGCGCCAACGACGTCGAGGTCCTGTTCGCAGGTGGGATCCATGACGCCCGCTCCGCTGCCATGGTCTCGGCGATGGCGGAGCCCCTGAGCGGCGGCGTCGGCGTCCTGATGGGCACCGCGTACCTGTTCACCGAAGAAGCCGTGACCCACGGCGCCATCACCGAAACGTTCCAGGATCGCGTGCTCGACGCGGGGTCCACGGTCACCCTGGAGACCGCGCCCGGGCACCTCACCCGCTGCCTGCCCAGCCCGTACACCGACGAGTTCGCCGCGCTGAAGGCCGGGCTCCGCGCGGACGGCGTCCTACCGCAGGAGACATGGCAACGGCTGGAGGAGCTGAACACCGGACGGCTGCGGATCGCCAGCAAGGGCATCAAGCGGCAAGGCGACACGCTCGTCGAGGTCGACACGCTCGGGCAGCTCGCCGAGGGGATGTACATGGCGGGACAGGTGACCGTCCTGCGTGAGGACCGCACCGACGTCGCCGCCCTGCACCGGGAAGTCACCGACGGCGCGGCGGAGCTGCTCGCCGCCCGTGTTCGCGACGAAGAGTCCGTTGTGGACAGTGACATCGCGATCGTCGGGATGGCGTGCGTGTTCCCCGGCGCACCCGATCTCCCGGCCTTCTGGTCCAACGTCCTGCACGGCGCGGACGCCGTCACCGAGGTGCCGGATCAGCGCTGGGACAAGGACGTCTACGCAGACCAGTCGACGTCGAAATGGGGCGGCTTCCTGCCACCGGTGGACTTCGATCCGCTCGCGTACGGCATCCCGCCCAAGTCGATGGGCAGTATCGACCCGGCCCAGCTGGTCTCCCTGCAGACGGCGCGGCGGGCCCTCGAAGACGCGGGCTACGGCGAAGGCGGCTTCGACCGTGAGCGCACCAGCGTCATCTTCGGCGCCGAGGCCGGGGGAGACCTGGCCAACGCCGGTGTCCTGCGCGCGCTGCTTCCCAGCTACCTCGAAGACGTCCCGGAGGAGCTGCTCGCGCAGTTGCCGGAACTGACCGAGGACTCGTTCCCCGGCACGCTCGCCAACGTCATCTCCGGCCGGATCGCCAACCGGCTCGACCTCGGCGGCACCAACTACACCGTGGACGCCGCGTGCGGCTCCTCGCTGGCCGCACTGGACCTCGCGGTGAAGGAACTGCGGGCGGGCACGAGCTCGATGGTCCTGTGCGGCGCCGTCGACCTGCACAACGGGGTCAACGACTACCTCATGTTCACCTCGGCCGGTGCGCTGTCGCCGACCGGGCGATGCCGTCCGTTCGACGCGTCGGCGGACGGGATCGCGCTCGGCGAGGGCGTCGCGTGCCTCGTGCTCAAGCGGCGGTCCGACGCCGAACGCGACGGCGACCGGGTGTATGCCGTGGTCAAGGGTGTCGGCGCCGCCAGCGACGGCAAGGCGCTCGGCCTCACCGCGCCGCGCCCCGAGGGGCAGCGGCGGGCCCTGGCGCGGGCCTATCGCGACGCCGGGGTGTCGCCGGCGGACGTCTCGCTGGTGGAAGCGCACGGCACCGGCACAGTCGTCGGCGACGCCACGGAACTGACGACGCTTACCGAGTTCTTCCTCGCCGCGGGCGCCGGGCCGGGCACCTGCGCGCTGGGTTCGGTGAAGAGCCAGATCGGGCACACGAAATGCGCCGCGGGGCTGGCGGGCCTGATGAAGGCGGCGCTGGCGCTGTGGCACGAGGTCGTGCCGCCCACGCTGCATCTGAGCAGGCCGAACCCCGCCTGGGACGCCGAGAGCAGTCCCTTCACCTTCTCCACCGGAGCCCGGCCGACGCCGGTGCCGCGCGGCCGCGAGTTCGCCGGAGTGAGCGCGTTCGGGTTCGGTGGGACCAACTTCCACGCGGTGCTCGCCGCCCCGGGGGTCCCGCCGGCACGGCGGCACGGCCCGCGTGACTGGGATGCCGAGCTCGTCCTGCTCCGCGGCGCCGACGTGGAGTCCGCTCGTGCCGTGCTGCGGGATCTGCTGGCCGCCAGCGAAGGACGTCCGCTGCGGGAGATCGCCGCCCTCGCCGCCGAACGAGGCGGATCCGACCCTGTGCGGCTCGCGATCGTCGCGAGCGACCTCGCGGAGCTGCGTGAGGCCGCCGCGAACGGTGGGATCGTCGCGGACGACACCGAAGCCGGTGCGGTCGCGTTCCTGTTCCCTGGTCAGGGCAGCCAGCGGACGGGGATGCTGGCGGAACTGTTCGTGCACTTCCCCGAACTGGCTGACGTCCTGGGGCTCGCTCCCGACGTCGCCGCCACCACGTTCCCGCCGCGCGCCTTCACCGAGGAAGCCCGTACCGCGCAGGACGAGGCGCTCAAGGACACGCGGGTCGCGCAGCCCGCGCTCGGACTCGTCGAATCGGCGGTCTGCCACCTGCTCGCCGACCTCGGCGTCCGGCCGGATCTGCTGGCGGGGCACAGCTATGGCGAACTGACCGCGCTGTCGGTGGCGGGCGCGTTCGACACCGCGACGTTGGTGGCGCTCAGCCGGGCCAGGGCCCGCTCCATCGCCGAAGTGGCGGGCGCCGACCCAGGCGCGATGGCCGCGGTCAAGGCGTCCCGTGAGGAACTGGCCGCCGCCCTCGACCACCCGGACGTCGTGCTGGCCAACCACAACGCACCCGGCCAGACCGTCCTTTCCGGACCGACGGCCGCCATCGAGGAGGCGGTCCGCGAACTGCGGGCACAGGGGATCGGCGCCAAACGGATCCCGGTCGCCTGCGCCTTTCACAGCCCGCTGGTGGCTGGAGCGAGCGACGTGTTCGCCGTCGATCTCGACAACGCCGAGATCGGTGAGCCGGGGCAGCCCGTGTGGTCGAACCGCACCGCGCGACCGTACGAAGCCGGCACGGTGCGTGCCGAACTCGCCGCGCAGATCGGCTCGCCGGTGCGCTTCGTGGAACTGATCGAGGACATGTACGCGGCGGGCGCGCGCACGTTCGTCGAGGCGGGCCCGGGACAGGTGCTTTCCCGGCTGGCCAAGGAGATCCTCGGCGATCGTCCGCATACCGTGATCGCGTGCGACCCCGGCGGCCCGGGGTTGCGCGGGTTCCTCACCGCGCTCGCGCGCCTGGCGCTCATGGGCGTCGATGTGCGTACCGAACGGCTCTTCCGCGGCCGTGTCCGTGTCGGCCCGCTCCCCAAACCCGCCTGGACCGTGGACGGCCAGACCGTCCGCGCGCCCGGCGGCGAGGTCCCCGCCCACGGGCTCGTGCCCGCCCGACGAATCCCGAGGACGACCATGAACCAGCCCGCGCCCGGTCGTGACCAGGCCGTCGTCGAATTCCTCCGCACGAGCCGCGAAATGCTGGCGGCGCAACGGGACGTGATGCTGGGGTACCTCGGCACCGCCCCGCCCGCCCCCGCTCCGGTGCGGACGCCGGTCGTGCCCGCGTTGCTGCCGCCGGTCGAAGCCCCGGTCGTCGTGCCCGCGCCGGAACCGGTCGCGGAGGCCCCTGTCACGGACGTCCTGGCCACCGTGATCGGCGCGATCAGCGAACGCACCGGCTATCCGGCCGAGATGATCGACGCCGATCTCGATCTGGAAGCGGATCTCTCCATCGACTCGATCAAACGCACCGAGATCGCGGGCTCGCTGCTCGCCAAGCTCGGCCTCTCCGGCCGGGTGCACGACGACGCCCAGGATCAGCTCAGCCGCGACCGGACGGCGAGCGCGCTGGCCGCGCGGCTGCGGAAGTGGCTCGAACCGGCCGTTCCGGTCGCCGTGGCGGCGGCCCCCGATGAGGCCCCCGCCGGAACCGCGCCAGACCGGTACCTGCTCGATCGCGTGTCCGCGCCGCTCGGCACGCCCGACCTCGCCAAGGTGGCGGGCAAAACGGTCTCGGTGAGCTTCGAGCCCGGCCAGGAGGAACTGGCCGAGTCGATCCGCGCGGTGTTCGCCGACGCGGGCGGCCTTCCGGCGGAAGGGGGTGGCGCCGACATCGCCATCCTGCTGAATCCGTTGTCGGACGTCGAAGAACCCGTCGCGGCGCAGGTGTTCGGCCTCGTCAAGAGCGCCAAGGGCGCGGTGGTCGTGGTGGCGAAGACGGGCGCCGGGCACGCCGCCGGGCTGCGCGGTCTCGTCCGCGCCGCGGCGCGGGAACGGAGCGAGCCGACCAGGCTGGTCGAGCTGGAGTCCACTGTGGACCTCGGAAGGATCGTGCTGGAGGAGGCGATCGCCGACGGGCCGTCCGCTGTCCGCTACGACACGGCGGGACGCGCGGTGTTCGAGCCGTCCGCGGGCTCCCTCGGTTCTGTCGCGTATGCGGGCGCGGGCCCCGGCGGCGGAGAGGTCAAGGCGCTCGGCCTCGACGCGGATTCCGTGCTGCTGCTGATCGGCGGCGCCCGCGGGATCACCGCGCGGGCGGCGGTCGCGCTGGCGGCGAGCGGATGCCGGATCGAGCTGGCGGGCCGCACCCCGTGGCCCGCCGAACCGGGCGACGAGGACCTGCCCGGTGACGCGCCGGCCATGCGTTCGGCGCTGGCCGCGCGGGGTGGTTCGCTGGCGGATATCGAACGCCGGGTGCGCACCGTGCTGGCCCAGCGTGAGATCGCGCGGACGCTCGACCAGATCGCCGCGGCGGGCGGTACGGCGGCGTACCGGTCGCTCGACGTGCGCGACGCCGCCGCCGTCCGGCAGGTGGTCAAGGATCTGCACACCCGTTATGGCCGCATCGACGGCGTCGTCCACGCGGCCGGGGTGATCGACGACAAGTTGATGGCCGACAAGGACGAACAGTCGTTCCGCACGGTCTACGGGACCAAAGTGGACGGTGCGCGAGCGCTGCTCGACGCGCTGGAGCATTTCGGCATTCGGCCCGGGTTCGTGACCTTCTTCGGCAGCATCGCCGCGGTGCTGGGAAACCGGGGTCAGACCGACTACGCGGCGGCGAACGACGCGCTCGAAACCCTCGGCGGGCAGTGGGCGGACCGCACCGGCTGCCGGGCGCTGACCGTCCATTGGGGACCGTGGGCGCCCTCGGACGATCACGCGGGCATGGTGTCACCGGAACTCGCGCGCGAGTACGAGCGCCGCGAGGTGGCGCTGATCGATCCGGACGAAGGCACCACCGCGCTCCTGCGCGAGCTGGCCTACGGTCCGGCCGACGTCCGCTCGGTGCTGTACACGGCGTCGCTGTGGTGAACCAGGAGCCGGTCGCGATCGTCGGGATGGGCGTCTTCCTTCCCGGCTCGTCCACTGTGGACGAATATTGGCAGAACATCGTTTCGGGTACCGACGCGATCACCGAGATCCCGCCGCACCGCTGGGATCCGAGCTTCCACGACGGCGACGGCCGCACGCCGGACCGCACCTACGGCAGGCGCGGCGGATTCGTCGCCGACAGCCTGGACTTCGACGCGACGGCGCTCGGTATCGCGCCCAGCACCGTCGCCGGGATGGAGCCGGACCAGCTGGTCGCGCTGGCGGTGGCCGCGTCCGCGGTCGACGACGCCGGTGGTCTCCGACGGCTGGGCGACCTCGAACGCGTGGGCGTCATCCTGGGCAGGGGCGGTTATCTCTCGCCGGGGCTCCAGCGGTTCGACCAGCGGGTCCGGTCGGTCCGCCAGATCACCGGCGCCGTCCGGGATCTTCTGCCGTCGGCGCGTCCGGAGATGCTCAACCGGCTCCGGGACGCGTTGCTGGAGCCGCTCGGCGAGTTCCGGCCGGACACAGCGATCGGGCTGGTGCCGAACCTCGCCGCGTCGCGGGTCGCCAACCGGCTGGACTTCGGCGGCCCCGCGTACACGGTCGACGCCGCCTGCGCGTCCTCGCTGCTCGCCGTGGACCAGGCGATCGGCGAACTCGCGCGCCGTCGCTGTGACGTCGTGCTGGCCGGCGGCGTGCACCACTGCCACGACGACACGCTCTGGTCGATGTTCACGCAGCTCGGCGCCCTTTCGCCGAGCCAGCGGATCAGCCCGTTCTCGCGCGACGCGGACGGTCTCCTGATCGGCGAGGGCACCGCGATGGTCGTGCTGAAACGGTTCTACGACGCGCGTCGCGACGGCGACCGGGTCTACGCGGTGCTGCGCGGCTCGGGGACATCGAGCGACGGGAAGGGCGCGAGCCTGCTCAGCCCGGCTGTCGCGGGCCAGACGCTGGCCCTGCGGCGCGCGTGGGCCTCGGCGGGCCTCGACCCAACGGCGCCCAACGCGCTCGGCCTGCTGGAGGCGCACGGGACCGCGACTCCGACCGGGGACGCCGCCGAACTGGCCACCCTCGCCGAGGTGTTCGGCCCGCCGGACGGTCCTCGCGCGGCGATCGGCGCGGTGAAGGCGATGATCGGGCACACCATGCCGACCGCCGGCGCCGCCGGTCTGGTCAAGGTGGCGCTCGCGCTGCACCACGCCGTCCTGCCACCGACGCTGAACTGCGCCGACCCGAGCCCGCTGCTGGACAAGACCCGCTTCCGCACCCTGCCCGACGCCGAGCGGTGGCGGTCGGGTGACGTCCCGCGCCGGGCGGCGGTCAACGCCTTCGGTTTCGGCGGGGTCAACGCGCACGTGGTGCTGGAGGAGGCCGACCCGGCGCCGTCGCGGCCGAGGCGGGCCAAGGTGACCGGGGAACCCGAGCGAGTCCTCCTGCTCGCGGCGCCCACACTCGACGGATTGCGCACCCTGCTCGATCGCCCGGATCCGGAATCCGGCGGCCACGGTCCATGCCGGATCGGGATCGTCGGGCCGACCGGGAAACGGCTCGAAGTCGCGCGGAGGGTGCTGGCGAAGATCGCGGCCGAGGGCGGTTCCTGGCACGGGCCCAACGACATCTGGTGCACGACGGCGCCCTTGCTGGAGCAGGCCGGGGCGAAGACCGCGTTCGTCTATCCGGGGCTGGAAGCGGACGCGGAACCGCGCTGCGCCGACGTCGCCCGGCATTTCGGTCTGGAACGGCCCGAATGGTCGACGGCGAGCGTGCTCGCCCGCGCCTCCAGCGTGTCCCAGGTCGGGTTGCTGCTCGACACCGCGCTGCGGCGGCTCGCGATCACCCCCGACGTGCTCGCCGGGCACAGCGTCGGCGAATGGACCGCGATGCAGGCGGCGGGGATGTACCCCGGACAGTCCACAGAGGACATGCTGAACCGGTACTGGCCGCAGGGATTCACACTGCCGGACGCCGAGTTCCTCGTGCTCGGCTGTTCGGCGGAGCGGGCCGAGGCGCTGCTCACCGCCGAGCCGGAACTGATGATCTCCCACGAGAACGCGCCGCGGCAGACGATCGTCTGCGGTGACCCGGCCGCCGCGGGGCGGCTCGCCAAATTGTGCGCCCAGCACGGCGTCGTCGCCAGGACGCTGCCGTTCCGGTCCGGGTTCCACACCCCGCTGATGCGGTCGCGGCTCGGCCCGTTCACCCGGCTCGCGGCCGAACTGGACCTGAAGCCGCCGCGGGTCCCGGTGTGGTCGGCGACCACTGCCCGGCCGTATCCCGCGGATCCGGTGGAGGTCCGCGAGCTGTACCTGGCCCACCTGGTGCGCAAGGTCCGGTTCCGGGAGCTCGTCGACGCGCTCTACGCCGACGGCGCCCGGGTCTTCGTGCAGGCGGGCGCCGGTCAGCTGGGTTCGTTCGTGTCGGACACGCTGGGCTCGCGGCCGCATCTGGTCATCCCGGCGTCCTCCGGTACGAGGGCGGGCCTCGCCCAGTTGCGCCGGGTCGCGACCGCGGTCTGGGTGGAGGGCGGGCGGCCCGCGTTCGACGCGCTGGAGCCGCGCCGGACCCGGATCGACACGGCGGGCACGCTGCTCTCGGTCGAAGGCGACGTCAAGGGCATGTTCGCGGGCGCCGGTGATATGCCCGAACTGGGCGATGGAATCCCGGACGCGATCGTCGCGGAGTTCACCGCGCTGCTGGCGGAGACCCGGGCCGCCGCGGCGAGTGTCGCCAACGCGGCGGCACGACGAACGGTCGAGTCCACTGTGGACGTATCCCTCGCGACGATGCCGTATCTGGTCGATCACCGGTTCTTCCGCCAGCGCGAGGACTGGCCGGAGGAGGCGGACTTCCGTCCCACCGTGCCCGCGACCACACTGGTGGACCTGGCCTGCCGGGAAGCGGAACGGGCCTGGCCGGGCACGGTCGCGACCGGGGTGAGCAACGCGGCGTTCTCCCGCTGGCTGATCGCCGCCCCGGCGGTGCGCGTACCGCTTTCGATGACCCGCGAGGGCGATCGGATCAGTGTCCAAATCGGACCGCACGCCAGTATGGACGTCCACCTGGCGCAGCGTTATCCCACGGCCCCGCGGCCGTCTCCGCCGCCGGGCCCGGAAACGGCGCCGCCGCTGAGCGCCGCGGAGATCTACACCCGCCGCGAGATGTTCCACGGCCCGGCGTACCAGGGGCTCGACAAGCTCATCGGGCTAGGCGAGCGGCACATCCGCGGCGACCTCGTCGTACCGTCGGCGCCCGGCGCGCTGCTGGACAACGTCGGCCAGCTGCTGGGCTGCTGGCTGATGGCGACCAAGGCGGACGCGCTGCTGGCGTTCCCGACGTCGATGGGCCGGGTCACCTGGTTCGCACCGGAACCGGCGCCGGGCACCAAGCTGCGCTGCGTGGTCCGGGTCCGGCTGCCGCGGCCGGACGTGCTGGAGATGGACGCGGAACTGGTGCTGGACGGCGCCGTGCTGGCCAGGATCGAACAGTGGCGCGACATCCGGTTCCCGTGCGACCGGCCCGCCCACCGCGTCTACGCCTTCCCGGACCGGCATCGGCTGTCCGAGGATCACCACGGCGGCTGGACGGCCGTCACGGACCGGTGGCCGAGCCCCGCCGCACGGGACATCTACGCCGGCGTCTACCTCGGGACGGCGGAACGCGCCGAGTTCGCCGCCTGCGCGCCGCGACGGCAGCGCGGCTGGCTGCTGGAACGGATCGCGATCAAGGACGCGGTCCGCGCGAAACTCGGCCTGGACGGCGTGTACCCGGCGGAACTCCGCGTGAGCGCCGACGGGACCAGGGTGACCGGCCTGCACGGCCTGGTCGTGCCGCCGCTGGCGGTGGCCGTCGCCTCGGCGGGCGAGGTCGCGGTCGCGCTGGTGCGGGAAGAGTCCGCGACGCCTCCCCGGATCGCGGTCCGGGCCGAGGGCGAACTGGCGGGGCTGGCCGAGGAGATCGGTATCGGGGCGGAATTCACCGGAATCCCCGGGCACGTGGTGGCCTGGAACCGCGGCTAGAAAGAGGAGCACAGCATGACCATCGAACAGCAGAGTCCGGCGTCGGTCTTCGGCACCGTGGCCGAGTTGCTGAAGGAACTGGTCGGGGACACCGACGTCCTCGGCATCGAGATCACTCCGCAGACCACCTTCCACGAAGATCTCCAGCTGGAGAGCATCGATCTGGTGACCTTCGCGAGCATCCTCGCCGAGTTCTTCGGCGCGGACGTCAACCTCGCGGAGTTCCTGGCGGAGAAGGACCTCGACGACGTGATCGAGCTGCGGGTCGGCGACATCGCCGACTACGTGGCCGCCCGCCTCGGCGAACGGGGCTGAGGCGGTGCCGACCATGACCGTCAACGGGCTGCGCACCAACGTGCAGCTCGTGCCCGGCGGGGGCACGGAGACCGTGGTGTTCCTGCACGGGATGGGCACCGACAGCCTCGCGAGCTTCTACCTCACGCTCGCGCCGCCGGTCGCCGCCGCAGGGGTGGACGTGATCAGCTACGACCTGCGCGGGCACGGCAAGACCGAACGCCCGGAGCGCGGGTACACGATCGCGGATTTCGTCGCCGATCTCGACGACCTGCTCGACCAGCTCGACCTCGACCGGCCCGTGCACCTGGTCGGCAACAGTTTCGGCGGCACCCTCGCCTACAGCTACGCCGTGGCGAAACCGGAGCGGGTGCGCAGCATCGTGTGCATCGAGTCGGAGCCGGCCACCGAACTGTGGGCGGACAAGATGTCGCAGATCCTCGAACACACCGTGCGGTTCTTGAAGGTCGAGGAGAGCTTCGACTGGATCGAGGCCAACTACAGCGCGCATCACCGGCGGCTGGCGAGAATGGCCGCCGAGCGGATCATGTCGACGTCGATGGCCGAGGAGGTCCCGCTCGGTCCTTTGCTGACGCTGGACCAGGTCGCGGGGATCGGCTGTCCCGTACTGTCCATTTTGGGCAGTCACGGCTACCAGGCCGACGATCTCACCGCGCTGACCTCGTTGCTGCCCCGGGGCGAGCTGCACGTGTTCGAGGGCCAAGGGCATTCGGTGCTCGTCGAGCAGCACCGCGAGGTCCGTGAGCTGCTGCTGAACTGGATCGACCGGCACGGGAGGCCACGCGGATGAGCCGGTTCCTGCTGGTCGTCCCGCCGCTCACCGGACATGTGGCGCCGTTGCGCGCGGTGGCCGCCGAGCTGGTGGGCCGCGGCCACGACGTCGCCTGGTGCGGTCCGGAACCCACGACGTCCGAACTGACCAGGGCGGGCCGGGTGTACGCGGCGGGAGACGCGCTGGAGTTCGCCGTCGAACGGCGTCCCGAAGGCCTGCGCGGGTTCGCGGCGCTGAAGTACCTGTGGGAGCAGTACCTGGTTCCGCTGGCGGATGCGATGGTCCCGGGTGTCGAGAAGGCGGTGGAGGCTTTCCGGCCCGACGTCGTACTCGCCGACCAGCAGGCCTTCGCGGGCGCCCTCGTGGCGAGCCGCCGCTCCCTGCCGTGGGTGACGTCGGCGTCGACGTCCACCGAACTCGGCGATCCGCTGGGCGCCATGCCGAAGATCGCCGCCTGGGTCGACGCATTGCAGGAGGGCCTGCGCGCCCGGCACCGGGTGTCGTGCGGGGACCTGCGGTTCTCGCCGGAGCTCATCCTGGCGTTCACCACCGTCTCCCTGACGGGCCCGATCGCCGACGTCGGCGCGGTCCGGTTCGTCGGCCCCGCGCTGGCTCCCGCGCCGCCGGTGGGTTTCTCGTGGGACCGCCTCGACGGCCGTCCGCTCGTCATCGCCACCCTCGGTACGGCCAACGCCGCTCTCGGCCGCCGGTTCCTGTCCGAATGCGTCGACGCCCTCGCCGGGATGCCGGACGTCCAGGGCCTCGTCGTCGACCCGACCGGCGAACTGCTCAGCGACGACGTGCTGGTCGTCAAGCGGATCCCGCAGGCGGAAGTGGTGCGGAAAGCGGCGGCGGTGCTCTGTCACGGCGGGCACAACACCGTCAGCGAGACGCTGGCGTCCGGCCTGCCGCTGGTCATCGCGCCGATCCGGGACGATCAATCGATGCTGGCTCAGCAGGTCGAAACGGCCGGTGCCGGGCTGCGTCTGCGTTTCGACCGCGCGAAGGCGCCCGACATCCGCCGCACGGTCACCGAAGTGCTGACCGACCCCGCCTACGCCGCGGCGGCCGCGCGGGTGCGGGCCTCGTTCGCGGCGGCCGGGGGAGTCGTGGCCGCCGCGGACCACCTCGAGTCCTTGCCGCACTGACGCCTACCCGGATCATGCGTGCCTGGAGACGGAACTCGCGTGATTGGAGACGGAACCCCGAGTTCCGCCTCCAATCACGCGAGTTCGGTCTTCGATCACGTGAGTTCCGGGCTCAGGTCATCGGGGTGACGTCGCGCGGGGTCCGGAAGGTGCGGGCCGCGATCCATCCACCGGCGGCCGCGGCGACGGCGGCGATCGCCAGCGACACCGGGATCGACCAGCCCGACGGCCGTCCGAGCGCGAGTGCCCGGGTCGCGTCGATCGCGTAGGTGAGCGGGTTCAGCGCCGAGACCACCCGCAGCCAGGACGGCATCGTCTCCAGCGGCATGTACGCGCTGGAGGAGAACATCAGCGGGAACATCACCACGAACGACGCCATCTGCAGGGTTTCGGCCTTGCGCAGCCAGGTCGTGATGGCGACGAAGATCCAGCTCAGGCACCAGCCGACGACGAGCGTGAGCAGCAGCGCCGCGGTGATACCGAAAACGCCGCCGGTCGGCCGGAAACCCAGCAGCACCACGCTGGCGAGCGTGGTCACCAGCAGTTGCACGCCGAGCCGGGCGGAATCCGAAATGGTGCGCGCCACCAGGACGGCGGAAAGGCTGATGGGCATGCACCGCAGACGTCCGGTGAAACCGCTGTAGATCTCCGCGAGCAGGCCGGCGCCCGAACTCATCGCCGTGGTCATCGCGATGTTCACCAGTGTCGCCGGGACGAGGAAGTTCACGTATCCCTCGTACGCCGCGACTCCGGGCAGCGTGCTGACCCCGGTGAAGACCTGGCTGAACAACAGGAGCAGGACGATCGGTTGCAGCAGACCGAAGAACACCAGCCTGCGGTCGCCGAACGCCGTCTTCAGCGAGCGGACCGCGAGCACCCGGACCTGAGTCGTGAAGGTGCTCGGCGGCCAGGTCGCCGGATTGGTCAGCACCGGCTGCGACGGTGCGCGGTGCCGTGCCTCGGTCATGGCGCGGCCGCCGGATTCCGGTGCAACGAAAGGTAGACGTCGTCGAGGGTCGGCTCGGCGACGGTGAGGTCCCTCATGGGCGCGCCCGCCGCGTCGAGCGCGCGGACCAGCACGGTGATGTCGGCGGGCCCGGACAGCGCGACACCGATCACCAGCCCGGAGGCCGACGTCGTGCAGCCCATGCCGAGCCGGTGCAGCGCGGCCAGCGCCCGGCGGGCGGCCAGATCGGTGCCGAAGGTCAGTGTCGCGGTCCTTTCCCCGAGCCGCGCCTTCAGTTCCGACGGCCGCCCGGACACCGTGACATGCCCCAGCCCCAGCACGATGACGTGATCCGCCAGTCTGTCCGCCTCCTCGAGGTACTGCGTGGTGAGCACGACGGTGGTGCCGCGCGCGGCGAGCCGTTCGACGCCGTCCCAGAGCCCCGCCCGGCTGAGCGGGTCGAGCCCGGTGGTCGGTTCGTCGAGGAAGAGGACGTCGGGGGAGCCGACCAGGCCGGCGGCGAGATCGAGCCGCCGCCGCATCCCGCCGGAATACGTCCGCGCGGGGCGGTCCGCCGCGTCGTCGAGGCCGAACATGGCGAGCAGTTCGGCCGCGCGGGCCCTGGCCTGGCGCCGGTTCGCGCCCAGCAGCCTGGCGACGAGTTCGAGGTTGCCGCGGCCGGAGAGCGCGTCGTCGACCGCCGCGAACTGGCCGGTGACCCCGATCCGCCGCCGGACGTGATGCCCGGCGCGCACGACGTCGAAACCGCACACCTTCGCGCTTCCGCCGGTCGGCTTGACGCGGGTGCTGAGAATGTCGATCAACGTCGTCTTGCCCGCGCCGTTGTGGCCGAGTACCGCGAGCACGGTGCCGCGGCCGACCCGGAGACTGACGCCGGCGAGGGCCGTCACTTCACCGTAGTGCTTGGCGAGGCCGGTCACCTCGATGGCAGCCTGCTCCATTCGCCGAACGTAGCGGGGTTTTCGGTGCGGCCGCAATGAAGGCAAGAGGACTCAGGATGCGCGTGACAATTCCACGACCACGGCGGCTGACGGGGGTGACAAAAGTGATCACCTGCGGTGTCGTGAGTGACAAGGACGGTTGGAACCGTCATTAACACTCATGGGACACAAGGCAAAACAGTTACCGCCATAACAACCTTGACCCCTCCCTGGCATGCCATTGTCGAATTACTTGTCTCCCTGATCTTCCGCCAGTAGCGTGCAGCCAGAGTTGGCCGTTCGGCCGGAGAAGTAGAAGTGAGGAAGCCCGAATGTCAGTGATGACCGGGCGCGTTCCGCGCGCCTTCCCGCGCCCGGCGATGCCGGGACCGGAGGCGCTTTCCTCGGCTTCCGTCGACGGATGCGGAGCCTGACGATGGCCAATCCAGCCGCCCTGCTCGCCCGCGCACCGGAGAAGGCCGCCGCGGGACTGCGCGAATTCGGCCGCATGTGCGCCATGGGGATCGACGTCGTCATCGCGATGTTCCGCCGTCCCGTGCAGGTTCGCGAGTTCATCCAGCAGTTCTGGTTCATCGCGAGTGTGTCGATCACGCCCGCGATCCTCGTGTCGATTCCGTTCGGTGCGGTCATCTCGCTGCAACTGGGATCGCTCACGAGCCAGATCGGCGCGCAGCAGTTCAACGGTGCCGCGAGCGTTCTCGCGGTGGTGCAGCAGGCCAGCCCGATCGTGACCACGCTGATCATCGCGGGCGCGGGCGGGTCGGCGATCTGCGCGGATCTGGGCGCACGCTCCATCCGCGAGGAGATCGATGCGATGGAGGTGCTCGGCGTCTCGCCGATCCACCGCCTGATCGTACCCCGCGTGCAAGCGGCCATCGGCGTTTCGGTGCTGCTGAACGGTTTGGTCAGCGTCGTCGGCGTGCTCGGCGGTTATTTCTTCAACGTCATCGTGCAGGGCGGCACCCCGGGTGCGTACCTCGCGAGTTTCAACGCGCTGGCCCAGCTGCCCGACCTCGTCGTCAGCTCGATCAAGGCGTTCATCTTCGGTTTCCTCGCCGGTGTCGTCGCGGCCTACCGGGGACTGAACCCCAGAGGCGGCCCCAAGGGGGTCGGCGACGTCGTCAACCAGTCGGTGGTGATCACGTTCCTGCTCCTGTTCTTCGTCAACACGATCCTGACCGCGCTGTACCTGCAGCTCGTCCCCGCGAAGGGAACCTGATCCCGTGACCAGCGTCCCCGAACGGGCCCGCGAGGCGTTCAAACGCCCCGGCAACAGTCTTTTCGAGCTGGGCGACCAGTTGCTGTTCTACATCCGCGCGCTCGCGGCGATCCCGATGGCCGTCACCCGCTACTTCCGTGAAGTGGTGCGCCTCCTGGCCGAAGTGACCTTCGGCAGCGGGGCGCTCGCGGTGATCGGCGGCACCGTCGGCGTGATGGTCGGCCTGTGCGTCTTCACCGGGATCACGGTGGGGCTGCAGGGCTTCAGCGCGCTGAACCAGATCAACATCTCCGCGATGACCGGTTTCCTCACCGCGTACTTCAACACCCGTGAGATCGCGCCGCTCTCGGCCGGGCTCGCGTTGTCCGCGACGGTCGGCGCCGGGTTCACCGCGCAACTGGGCGCCATGCGGATCTCCGAAGAGATCGACGCGCTCGAAGTGATGGCCGTACGCAGCATGCCCTATCTCGTCACCACCCGGATCGTGGCCGGGTTCATCGCGATCATCCCGCTCTACGTGATCGGCCTGCTGATCTCGTACCTGGGCTCGCGGGTGACGACGGTGGTCTTCTTCGGACAGTCCGGCGGAACCTACGACCACTACTTCTCCCTGTTCTTGCCTCCTGAAGACGTGTTGTGGTCGTTCGGCAAGGTGCTCGTGTTCAGCGTCGGCGTCATCCTCACGCATTGCTTCTACGGCTATCGCGCCGCCGGTGGCCCGGCCGGTGTCGGGGTCGCGGTCGGCCGCGCCGTGCGGACGTCGATCGTGCTGATCAGCGTGCTCGATCTCTTCCTCAGCCTGGCGATCTGGGGCGCGACCACGACGGTGAAGGTCTCCGGATGAGCGCGCGGGCACGGACGCAGGCGGCAGGGGTGATCTTCCTCGTCATCCTGGTGCTGCTGGGCTGGCTCGCCGTCGCGATCTTCAACAAGGACTTCGAGCGGGCGGAAATGGTCACGCTGAAGGCCGACCGCGTCGGCAACCAGCTGGCCCCGCCCGCCGAGGTCAAGGTCCGGGGCGTCCCGTTCGGCGAGGTCAGGGCGGTCCGGGGCACCGCGGAAGGCGCGGAGATCGATCTGGCGATCGACCCGGCGAAGATCGATCAGCTGCCGCGCAACGTCTCCGCCCGGCTGCTGCCGAAGACGGTGTTCGGCGAGCGTTACGTCAACCTCGTGCTCCCGGAGCGGCCCGCCGGCGGATCACTGCGGGACGGCGACGTCATCGGCCAGGACCGGTCGGCCAACGCGATCGAACTGGAACGCGTGCTCGGCGACCTGTTGCCCCTGCTGCGGGCGGTGCAGCCGCAGAAGCTGAACAGTTCGCTGGGCGCGATCTCGCTCGCGCTCGACAACCGCGGGAAGTCCTTGGGGGACAGCATCGTCCAGCTCAACGACCTCCTCAACCAGGTGAACCCGCTGATGCCGCAGTTCAAGGCCGACGTCAGCGGTCTCGCCGACGTGGCGGATCTGTACACCGGCGCGGCGCCGGACATCCTCAAGGCCCTCTCGGATCTCTCGACGACCGCGAAGACCATTGTGGACACTCGCGCGGACCTCGACAAGCTGTACACGAGCGTCACCACCGCGAGCGGCGACATGAACAAGTTCCTCGTGCAGAACAAGGACAACATCATCGGTGTCAGTGTGAAGAGCAGGCCGACCCTGGAACTGCTGTCCCGGTACTCGCCCCAGTTCCCCTGCCTGTTCGACGCGGTCAACCGGCTCAAGCCGGTGATGGAGAAGGCCTTGGGCAAGGGCACCGGTGAACCCGGGCTGCACGTGACGCTGTCCGTCCACGACCCGCGCGACAAGTACGTGCCGGGCCGGGACGATCCGCGGTTCGACCAGAAGGGCGGGCCGCGCTGTTATGGCGGCGGTGGGTCTTCGGCGGCGGTCGCGTTCGCCGCCGATGGGGACCTCGGTCCGGCCAATTCGAAGGGGGAGCGGGGGCTGGTCGCCGAGATCCTGGCGCCGTCGCTCGGGATGAAGCCGGCCGAGGTCCCGGACTGGAGCAGCGTGCTCGTGGGCCCGGCGCTGCGCGGTACGGAGGTGACCGTCCGATGAGGAGTATCGCGGGGCCGGCGATCAAGGGCCTGATCTTCTTCGTGATCACCGTGGTGGCGACGGGGATCCTGGCCATCACCATCGCCAACTCCGGGGTCGGCACGACGGTCGGCTACACGGCGAGGTTCACCGACGCGACGTCGGTCAACCCCGGCGACGAGGTCCGGATGTCCGGTGTCCGCATCGGCCAGGTCGATTCGGTCGGCGTGGTCGAGCGGCGGCTGGCGGACGTGCGGTTCTCGGTCGAGAACAAACGCCGCCTCACGGCCGGGGCCACGGTCACCATCCGGTACCGCAACCTCGTCGGCCAGCGGTATCTCTCGATCGACCCGGGGCCGGACGGGCCTGCCGTGCTCGACGAAGGCGCGCTGATCCCGCCGGAGCGGACCCATCCCGCGCTCGATCTCACCGCGTTGTTCAACGGGTTCAAACCGCTGTTCCAGGCGCTTTCGCCGAACGACGTCAACCAGTTGTCGTTCGAGATCGTCCAGGTGCTGCAGGGCGAGGGGAGCACCATCGACAGCCTCATCGAGCACACCGCGTCGCTCACGAACACCCTGGCGGGCAAGGACCAGGTGATCGGCCAGGTGATCGGGAACCTCAACACGGTGCTCGACACGCTCAACTCGCAGGGCGACCAGTTCGACAAGCTCGTCGACGTCACGGCGCAGCTGGTCTCCGGGCTCGCCGGCGACGCGAAACCGATCGGGCAGGCGATCGGCGGGCTCGGCGAACTCACCACGGCCACCGCGGATCTGCTCCAGGACGGCCGCAAGCCGTTGAAGGACAGCATCAACACTCTCGGCGATCTGTCGAAGAACCTCGCCGACAACACCCCGGTGTTCGAGCAGTTCTTGGCGAACCTGCCCAAGAAGCTGGACCGGATGGGCGCGATGGTCTCGTACGGTTCGTGGTTCAACTTCTACCTGTGTTCGGTGAAGTCGGACGCGCCGCCCGCGCCCGGCGGCCCGCCGGTCGGTATCCCGCTGACCCAGGGACGGTGCCGATGAAAGCGCCGAGGATCAAACCCTTCCGCAGCCGCAACCCCATCGTCGTCGGCGCCGTCACGGCCTTGCTGATGACCGTCACGGGTTCGGCGGTGTTCTTCTCCGACGACCTCCCGCTGATCGGCGGCGGCACGACGTACGCGGCGGAATTCACCGAGGCGGCCGGGCTCAAACCCAACGACGAGGTCCGGGTCGCCGGGGTGAAGGTCGGCGAGGTCTCCGACGTCCTGCTGGACGGTGCCAAGGTCAAGGTCCTGTTCCGGGTCAAGGACACGTGGGTCGGGAACCGCACCACCGCGGCGATCAAGATCAAAACCCTGCTGGGGCAGAAGAACCTGGTCCTCGATCCGGTCGGCAACGCGGAACTGGATCCGGACGAGCCGATCCCGGTGCAGCGCACCAGTTCGCCCTACGACGTCACCACGGTCTTCAACGACCTCGCGAACACGGTGGGCGCGATCGACACCGATCAGCTGGCGAAGGCGTTCGGCACGCTGTCGGAAACCCTCGGCGCTTCCACCCCGCAGGACGTCCGGACCGCTTTCGACGGCATCACCGCGCTGTCCAAGACGCTCGCTTCCCGGGATCAGGAGCTGGTGAAGCTGTTCGCGAACACGAACAAGGTGTCCAAGACCCTCGGGGACCGCTCGCAGCAGATCGAGGCGCTGATCCGCGACGGCAACACGCTGCTCACGGAGCTGAACGCGCGCAAGGACGCGATCGCGAAACTGTTCAGCGGGGTGAAGAACCTGTCGATCCAGCTCAAGGGGCTGGTGGCGGACAACCAGAAGACGCTCGGGCCCGCTCTCGACCAGCTCGATCGCGTCGCCACCGTGCTGCTGCGCAACCAGGACAAGCTCAACGAGAGCCTGCGCCTGGCCGGTCCCTTCTACCGGCTGCTCGGCAACGCGGTCGGCAACGGCCGGTGGATCGACACCTACATCTGCGGGCTCGTCCCGACCGGCGGCACGCCGGGCAGCTGCATGCCTTCGAGGCAGGGAGGACGCTGATGGGACGCCACTTCACGCTCACGGATCTCGGCGCCCACGCGCGGCGGCGGGCCTGGCTGCGGCGGCTCGCGGTCGCCGTTGTCGCGGGCCTGCTGGTGACGGCGGCCTGGCCGCTGCTGACCCGGCAGGCCGATCGCGTCGTGACCGGGTTCTTCACCGCGACCGTCGGCGTGTACCCGAACACCGAGGTGCGGGTGCTCGGCGTCCCGATCGGTTCGGTCACCAAGGTCGAACCGCGCGGCACGAACGTCGAAGTGACCATGACGGTGCGGCCCGACGTCAAGCTGCCCGCCGACGTCGGCGCCGTCGTGATCACGCCGAGCCTGGTCGCCGACCGGTACGTGCAGCTCACCCCGGTGTACCTCGGCGGACCGGAGCTGGGCGGCGACGCGCGGATCCCGCCCGAGCGCACCGTCACCCCGGTCGAGGTCGACGAACTCTTGGGCAGCCTCAACCAGCTGATGACCGCGCTGGGACCGAAGGGCGCCAACCGGGACGGCGCGGTCAGCGACGTCCTCACCAAGGCCGCGACCTACCTCGACGGCAACGGTGGCAAACTCGGCGAGGCGATCAAGAACCTCGGGGAGTTCGCCAGGACGGCGAGCGACTCCAAGGACGATCTGTTCAACTCGGTCGACAACATCAGCAAGTTCACCGCGATGCTGGCGGCGAACGACGGCAAGGTGAAACAGGCGATCCAGCAGATCTCCTCGCTCAGCAAGATCCTGGCCGATCAGCGGGACCAGTTCTCCGGCGCGATGACCGAACTCACCGAGGCGCTCAGCGTGGTGCAGGGCTTCATCAAGGACAACCGGGGCAAGGTCAAGTCCGATGTGGACAAACTCGCCGAGGTCACCAAACTCCTCACCCAGCAGAAGGCGTCGCTGAGCGAGGCGCTCGACGCCGCGCCGAACGCGCTGGCGAACGTGCTCGGTGCGTACAACCAGGGCGCGGGAACGCTGGACGGACGAGGGAACATCACCGAATTCTCGGGGGCGAAATGAAAACCCGGATCGCTGCCGTACTCGTCCTCGTTCTGGCCGCCACCGGCTGCAGCGACGGTGTCGACGTCTACGACATCCCGCTGCCGGGCGGGGCCGCGCTGGGGGAGCGCCCGATCCACGTCACGGCAAGCTTCACCAACGTGCTGGACCTCGTGCCGCAGTCCGGGGTGAAGGTCAACGACGTCCCGGTCGGCCAGGTGCGGACCGTCGATCTGGCGCCGGACGGCCGCAGCGCGGTGGTCGGCCTGCTCATCAACGGGGATGTGAACCTGCCGGCCAACGCCGTCGCGCGGCTGCGGCAGGCGAGCATCCTCGGCGAGAAGTTCGTCGAGCTCGCGCCGCCGCCCGAGGGCACGCCTAGCGGACGACTGGCCGACGGCGCCGTGATCCCGTTGGCCGGTTCTTCGCTGACTCCGGAGATCGAGGAGGTCTTCGGCGCGCTTTCCCTGCTGCTCAACGGGGGTGGTGTCGCGCAGGTGCAGAACATCACCCGTGAACTCAACGCCGCGCTCGGCGGCAAGGAGAGCGCGGCACGCAGCCTTCTGTCCAATTTGGACGTGTTCGTCCGCGGACTCGACGAGCACAAGGCGGAGATCACCCGTGCCATCGAGAGCGTCAACAAGCTCGCGGCGACGCTGAACGCGAACACCGAGGAGATCAAGGCGACGCTGAACGGGCTCACTCCCGGGATCGAGGTCCTGAACCAGCAGCGTCAGGCGCTGGTCGGGATGCTGAAGTCGTTGGACGGGCTCACTTCGGTCGCGGTCGAGACGGTGAATCGCAGCAAGGACGACCTCGTCGCCGACCTCAAGGCGCTCGAACCGTTGCTGCGGAAGCTGGCCGAGTCCGGGGACAAACTGCCGAAGGCGATGGAGATGATCTTCACCTTCCCGTTCCCCGACGCCGCGCTCGAGGCCATCCGCGGTGACTACCTGAACACGTTCCTGACCTTCAAGAACAATGGTGGCCGCTGATGTTGACCAAGTTCGTCCGCGTGCAGCTGGTGGTCTTCGTGACCATCGCGGTCCTCGGCGTCGCGTACGTCGGCGCGACCTACGCGGGGCTGGACAAACTGGTTCTTGATCGCGGGTACACCGTCAAGGTGCGACTCGCGACCGGCGGCGGCATCTTCAGCAACGCCGAGGTCACCTATCGGGGCGTGCCGATCGGTCGCGTCGGGGACCTGCGGCTGACCGCCTCCGGGATGGAGGTGGACCTCGAAATCGAGCCCGGCGGCCCGGAGGTGCCCGCGGACACCGAAGCCGTCGTCGCCAACCGATCCGCCGTCGGCGAGCAGTACGTCGACCTGCGGCCGCGCCGCGACAACGGAGCCATGCTGCGGGACGGTTCGGTGATCGCCGAGGCGGACACGAAGATCCCGCTGCCGGTGGACGTCGTCCTGTCCAGTGTGGACTCTTTCGCGAACTCGGTGCCGAAGCCGGCGCTGCGGACCGTGGTCGACGAGCTGTACAACGCGACTTCCGACGCCGGCCCGGCGCTGGACCAGCTCGTCGGCAGGGGGATCGAGTTCGTGCAGGCGGCGAGCGCGCACGTCGGCCCGCTGACCAGGTTCGTGACCGACGCGCAGACCGTGCTCGACACCCAGGTCTCGCAGGCGGACGCGATCCGCTCGTTCGGCGCGAACGCGAAACTGCTCGCCGCGACGTTGAAGAGCTCCGACGGCGATCTGCGACGGCTGATCCCGGCCGTCCCGGCGGCCGCGAACGAGGTCAGCACGCTGCTGAGGGAGACCGGCCCGAGCCTCGGCATCCTGCTGGCGAACCTGCTGACCACCGCGGACGTACTGGAAACGCGGCAGGACGGTATCGAGCAACTGCTGGTCACCGCGCCGAAAGCGGTCGCCGCCGGACACGCGATCATGGGGCCGGACGGCGCGCACGTCGGCCTCTCGCTGACGTTCTTCGACCCGCCGCCGTGCGTCACCGGTTACGGGACCGGCTATCGCGACGGACTCGATGCTTCGCCGCGTCCGCTGAACACCGCGGCGCGCTGTGCCCTGCCGAAGGGCAACCCGACGAACGTGCGCGGCTCGCAGAACGTGCCCAGGAGGTGAAGGCCATGACTCGGATCGCCGCATTTTTCGCCGCCGTCGCCACCGCGGCCGCGGCCTGGTCCGGCTACTCGTGGTGGGACGCGAGCCACGACGACGGCGTCGCGCGGGCCACGGTCCGCGACGAGGCCTTGCAGGTGGGCAGGCAGTCCGTCGCCGCACTGACCACTTTGGACTATCGACAGGCGGAACAGGGTTACCAGAACTGGCTGAACCTGTCCGGCGGCGCGCTGCACGAAGAGCTGGCGCGGGACCGGGAAGGCGGCCTCGGCCGGATCGGTCAGGCGAAGACCGTCACCACCGGCCGGGTCGTCGACGCCGCGGTGACCGAAGTGGACAGCGGTGGCGGGACGGCCGAGGTGATCGCTTCGGTCGAACTCGAGGTGCGGCCCGAAGGCGGGGAAGCCGTGACCAAGCACAACCGGTTCCGCGCCGGCCTGAACCGGACGCCGGACGGGTGGCGCGTCACGTCACTCGGCCAGGTGCCGGTGACCGACACCGGAAAGCCCTGACGGAGGACGCGATGACCACGAAACGAGCCGATAAACCGGCGCGGCGCGCGGTGAAGGTGGCCGGGAAGATGGGCGGGAGCACCCGGGTCGCCGTGCTTGAGGAGCCTGAGGAGGCTCCCGTCGCCGCTCCGGTGCGGCGGCGGGGTGCGGTGGTGTTCGGCGCCGTCGCGCTGGTGATGGCGGGCCTCGCGGGGTGGTTCGCCATCGAAGCGCGGGACGCGACGGCGGCGCTGACGCACAACACCGCGCTGACCGACGTCGCCACCACCGCGGAGGTGAGCGACCAGATCGGCAAGGCGCTCGGCACGGTCTTCTCCTACCGCTACGACGATCCCGCCAAGAGCGAGCAAGCCGCGAAGGCGGTCCTCACCGGGCCGGCGCTGGGGCAGTACGACCAGCTGTTCGCGCAGGTGCGGGGGCTCGCGGCGGAGCAGAAGCTGGTCGTGACCTCGACCGCGGTGGTCTCGGGCGTCAAGGTCCTCGACGGGGATCGGGCTTCGCTGCTGGTGTTCCTGGACCAGACCGGTGTTCGGGGGGACGGGCAGCGGAGTACGGGAGCGGCTCAGTTGAGCGTGAGCGCGGAACGGGCTGAGGGGAAGTGGCGGGTGACCGCTTTGGCGGCCGCCTGATGTCGGGGAGCCGAAGTACATGAAGGGGGCCTTCATGTACTCGGGAAAGGGAGCCCATGGCTGGGGAGTGCGTACAGTCCGTCTGACAGGTCGGGCGGCGACTGTGTGGGTTTGGTGCGTTAGGTGACCCGAAATCCACACGGTCCGGCATCAACCTGCTGTGAGCGGTCGCCTTGGTGAGGGGTGTGTGGAAATAGGGACATTCAACGTCCCTATTTCCACACACCCCTCACTCAACGCAACCAAGGTCCCCCAGCCGCTTCCGTGAGTGACTTTCCCGTACCTCTAGCACGCGGCCGGGTGTCATGCCTGGTCCGAAGTTTGCGAAAGCCACTTTCGCAACCTTCAACGTTGCGAAAGTGGCTTTCGCAACCTCGGTTGCGGCCGGGCTCGCGACTGCTCAGCGATCTCGTCGCGAAAGCCACTTTCGCGACGTTAGATGTCCCGAGAGTGGCTTTCGCGACACCGGCGCAACGTCGGTCGCCTCGCGGAACCCAAGTCGCGCCAGCGCGTGAAGGCCTCCTTCCCTCGGCTCAGCCGAGGGAAGGAAGCCTTCACGCGCAAACCGTCAAGAAGGAGCAGCCCGCAAAGCCAGGATCATCTCGAACCGCCGCTCCGGATCCCGCAGCCCGTCCGCGAACAGCGCCTCCAGTTCCTGAGCGCGAGAACGCACCGTCTGCGGATGTACCGCCAGCCGTTCCGCCACCTCGCGCACGTTCCCGCAGGTCTCCAGCCACGCCAGCAGCGTCCCGGCCAGCCGCGAATGCTGCTTACCGGTCAATCCGGCCAGCGGCCCGAGCCGTTCCCGGACGAGCTCGGCGGCCAAGAACGGTTCCTTGAGCAGCCACAGGCGCGAAAGGTGGTCGACGCACCACGTCACGGGTTCGTCCACGAGCGCGCCGGAGTCGATGAGGCGCAGGGCCTCTCGGGCGGCCCGCAAGGAACGGGCGGCGAAGACGGGTGGGACCGCGGGGCCGATCGCGGCTCGCGTGCCCGCCAGGGCTTCGGCGAATCGCTCCCGTTCGTCCGGTTCCGGAGCGGGCAACAGCAGACAGGGCGAGCTGCTCTCGAAGTCGGCGAGCGCGGCCGGTGGGGCCTCGACCGACGGCTGGTCGAGGGCGACGGCGACGAGCAGGTCCGGTAGTTGCCAGCGGGCCAGGTCGGCGGCGTGTTTGACGACTTCGGGAGGCGACGGGGGGTCGGCGAGGAGGAGCTCCATCAGCCGGTGCCGCCGGCGCTCCAGTGCGCCGGCGGCCTTTTCCCGCGCCTCCGCGTGGCCCTCGACAGACAGCGCCGAAAGCTCGTCGATGTAGGCGAAGATGGCTTCCGCGAGCAGGCACAGTGTCGCGGAAGGCACCCCGGCGCGGCGTCCGATTTCGGCCATCCGCCGCCAGGTCACCCTGGCGCCCACCCGGTAGGCCGCCTGGAGGACGTCGACGTTGCGGCCCTGATGGAACTCCTGGACGCCCAGGCTCACGAACACGCTCCGCCGGTCCTCCGGCGGTGCCTCGGGGTTTCCGAGGCGTTCCAGGAACTGCACGAACGCCATCTGCACGCCGGTCTTGAGCGCCTTCCCGAACGCTCCGTCCAGTGGCCGCGCGTATTCGGGGATGGTCCGCTGGATCTCCCGGACCACCTCCCCGGCCGTATCGCCCAGCCCTGGCCGGAACACGGTCGCCAGTTCTCTCGGCAGCAGCGCCCAGAGCTGGACCGGACGCCCGCTCGACCCACCCGGCCGGGCGGGCGTGAGCAGCGGTCCGTACGTCGCCTCGACCCCGCTGCGGGCGTCCTGCGGTCGGGTCACCTCGTCACCTCGTTGTGAGTGGGAAACGCTGATCTGGTCAGTCCTCGGCGAGGAGGGCCTCCGCGCGCAGGGCGATCTCCATGTCGAGCCGGTCGTCGGCGTTGTTCAACCGGTCGCCGAAGAGATCGATGAGCTGGTGCATGCGGTACCGGACGGTCTGCGGGTGGACCTTGAGCTTCTTCGCGATCTCCGGAGCACTGCCCCGGGATTGGAGCCAGATCAGCAACGTCTCCCCGAGCCGCGCCCGCTGTTTGGGCGTGAGGTCGTCGAACGGGGCGAGGCTGCGCGTGCACAGCTCACGGACCAGGAACTCGTCGGCGAGCAGCCACAGGGTGGACAGGTGATCGCTGTACCGCGTGACCGGATTGTCCGGCAGGACCCCGCGCTGGACCAGCCGCAGGGTGCGGCGCGCCCACAGCAGGGAACGCGGCGCTTCGGTGAGCCGCACGGCCGGGCCGATCACCGCGCGCCAGCCGGGAAGCCGTTCGGCGAGATCCTTCAGGTGCTTGTCCGGGTCGCCGGTCACCAGGCAGGGCTTCGGACCTTCGAAGTCGACCAGGACGTCGGCGTCCAGATCGGCGCTGTCGGGGTCCAGCGGGCCGAGCCGTCGCTCCAGCGCGACGACCGTGACCTCGGTGGGCAGTGCCCACTGCGCGTTCGCGGCGTGCGACGCGATCGACTGCGGGGAGGACGGGGGATCGGAGAGCATCAGTTCGAGCAACCGGCGCCTGCGTCTCGCCCTGGTCCCCGCGGCCCGTTCCTGGGCGGCCGTGTAGCCCTCGATGGACAGTGCGGAAATCTCGTCCACGTAAGCGAAAATCGCCTCGGCCGCGGTGCACAGGAGATCGGCGTCCGCTCCGATCGCCTGCCCGAATTCCGAAACGTGCCGCCACGCGACACGGCCGCCGACGCGGTAGGCCGTCTGCAGGCAGTCGAGACTGCGGCCCTCGCTGAATTCGACCTTCCCGAGGTTGCGGAACACCGCCGACCACTTGTCGAGCGGCGCCGTCCCCTGACCGACGGTATCGAGACAGTGCAGGATCGCCTGCCGGATACCCTGCGTGATCATCTGCCCGAACGCGCCTTCCAACGGCTGCGCGTATTCGGGAACGGCTCGTTGCACCTCCTGCAGGATGGCTCGTGCCAAGGGGTCGGCCCGCGGCCGGAACCGCTCGCCCAGGTCTCTGGGCAATGACGCCCACAGTCCATTCGCACCGGTGCTGCGCACAGGTCGGTTCTCCACTGGGGTTCTCGGTGCCGGCGTGAAGGCGCGCGGTCGCTGGACCGGACCCGGTGGCTGGCGGTGCGGGGTGGCGGGGTGGCGCACGTCGGGGTCGGGGCGTGCGGTCCGCAGATCGTGCCGCGAGAATCCGGTATCCAAGTCGGTCATGTTTTTATCCTTGTTAGCAACAAAATCAGCCTCTTCAACGGTGAAGCCGATCCAGATTTTGTGGCTCACGCAACATAAAATCCGGCCGAGAGGACTGTCAACGGCTGGCGGGAGCTTGATCGGCCACCTGGATGGACTACACCCGAACGGGTGGTCGGATCCGGCGGCGAGTGACATTTAGGCGGGCCTGAGATGGCGTCCGGATGACAACTTTTCCGGGACGTTTTCGGGCGCTTCCGCCGCCTCGCTGGCGCGGATGAGCACCTCGACGACCTCGTCCAGGCTCAGCCTGGCGGGCGCGGTCGCGGCGAGGAAGCGTTCGAGCTCGCCGGCGAACCGGGCCGGGTCGGCCACATGTGGAAAGTGTTTCGCATTTTCGAACACGGTCAATCGGCTGTCCGGCAGCACTTCGGCGGTCTTCCGGCCGTGCGCGACCGGGATGAGCGGATCGTGCGCGCCCCAGACGACGAGCGTCGGCACCTCCCTGGCGAGGTAGAGCTTGTCGATCGCGCTCGCGCGCTGGCCGCGGAGGTCGATCAGGCTGCGGGCGATGAACAGGAACGCGCGCCGCCTGCCCGCGTCGGCCAGTGACGCAAGGTGACGGGTCAGCTCGCGGGTCTCGGGGGAAAGTTTCCCGCCGAGGGACCGGCATGCCGCGGCGAGTCCGCGCGCGATCGCGACGGTGGCGGGGTTGACCGCCAGGGAAAGCGTCACGTTGGCCCCTGGCAGCGCCGTCGCGCGCAGCACCGGGGTCACCTGCGGGCCGAGCCCCGCACTACCCACGAGCACCAGCCGGGCGCACATCTCGGGGAACTGGTAGGCGAACTGCATCGCGATCCCGCCGCCGAGGGAGTGCCCGACGATGGTGGCGTGCCGGTTCCCGGTGAGCGCGAGGACGTCGCGCACCACGCTGGCCATCGCGCCGAGGCCGTAGTCGGCCCGCGGGGCGGCCGAATCGCCGTGTCCGGGAAGGTCCGGGACGAGGACGCGTCGCTCGAACCCGCTTCGCTCGAAGTGGTCGAGCAACGGGACCCAGGTCTCGCCGCTGCCCGAGATCCCGTGCAACAGCACGAGCGGCTCGCCCGCGGCGTCCTTTGTGGACGGAACGTATTCCCGCAGCCGGATTTCCCGGCCGTGCAGGGTCAGGGTGCGCGCTTGGAGGGCCATGTCCCGCCTTTCCGTTGTCAGGCGTCAAAATAACGTGTGGAACGCCGGGTTCGTCAGCGTGTCGCGGGACACGTCCGTCGATTGCGACCCGGGTGACAAGAATGCCGGGGCCGACCCCGAGGCGGATGCCAAAAGCGGGAACGACGGCCTATTGCGCATCGACATTTTCCCACCGTCCCGGTATTCAGGAAAGCGTCGGTAAACACCCGTCACCACGGGGAGAAATGCGATGGCCTGCCGGGCTGACTTCCATGTCGACCAGCCGAGGGCGAAGCACGCCCGCCGCGGCCTCCGCTGGGTGCTCCCCACCGTGCGGCCACCGGAACGGCGAGTGCGGCGGATCAGGTCCCTTCGTCGCGGCGGTGAGCGCGCATGAGGCGTTGCGCGCGCAGGGCGAGCTGCATGTTCAACCGGTCGTCGGCGTCCCTGAGGCGGTCGCCGAACAGATCCTCCAGCTGACGGAGGCGGTTCCGCACGGTCTGCGGGTGCACGCCGAGCCGCTGCGCGATCTCCGGTGCCCCGCCACGGGTTTCCAGCCACGCCAACAGGGTGTCGCTGAGCCGTTCCTGCTGTTTCTCACTCAGCGAGGTGAACGGGTCGAGGCTCTGCTTGGCGAGTTCGGCGCCGAGGAAGTCTTCGGCGAGCAGCCACAGCGTGGCGAGATGGTCCCGGCACCAGATGACCGGGCCGGGCGCGTCCTCGCCGGTCAGCAGGAGCGCGCGGCGCGCGGTGCGGAGCGCGGCAGGGGCGTCGACGAGCGGTACGACGGGGGAGACCGCCACCCGCCAGCCGTCCAGTGCGTCCTTAAGCGGGGCGAGGTCGGCGTCGGGATCCGCGGTGAGCAGGTACGGCTCCGCGGTGTCGAGGTCGGCCAGCACGGTGTCGTCCAGGAGATGGGCCGGAAAGGCGGGAGCCCCCGCGGCGCGTTGGAGGGCGACCATCGCGGCGGTACTCGGAACCCGCCAGCCCGCGCCGTCGGCCAGGCTGGCGATGCTGCACGCCGAGCCTTCCGGCGCCTGGGCGATCAGCTCCAGCAGCCGTCGCCGCCGGAGCGGGATCGCCCCCGCCGCCCGGGCTTCCGCCTGCTGGTAGCCCTCGATCGTCGTGGCGCAGAGTTCGTCGACGTAGACGAAGACGGACTCGGCCGCGAGCGCGATGACGTCGAGACCGACGCCGAGCCCGCGCACGATGGGCCGCATCGCCCGCCATGCCGCCCGCGCGCCGACGGTCACGCTGTCGTGCAACGGTTCCAGGCTCCGGCCCTCGGCGAACTCCATCCGCCCGCGCATGCGGTAGAAGTCGATCCAGCGGTCGTGGGGGATGTCCGGATCGCCGATGCAGTCCACGTAATGCCGCACCGCCCGCTCGCACGAGACGACCAGGACACGGCCGAAGACGCCGCGCAACGGCTGCGAATACGCGGTGACCGACCGCTGCACCTGCTTGACCATGGCGGCCGCGGCGTGCCCGGTATACGGACGCAGTTCTTCGCCGAGCGAACGCGGCAACGTCGCCAGCATGCCGAAACCGCGGTACTCGACCACCAAGACCACCCTTTGATTTTCTTCGAACCGGGGAGAGAAACATGAATCCGTTTGCATAACCACGTCGGATCGACGGGAACGGTGCGGGGCCGTTTGTACTGGATCGGCGGACGGCCTGTACCCCGAATGTGACGTTGAATTTGCAACGGAAAGTCGCGGGGCTCACCGAGGTGACAACGGACGGGCGTTTCGGTGTGACGTCTTTTGACACGGATGTGTCGACGGTTCTACGCTCCGTGCATTCGAGCGCGCCGGTGGCGCGCGGACGAAAGGGAATTGGTGCCCGTAATCGTCGGCCTACTTCTCAACGGGGGATCGCACACGTGAGCTGGCAGCCCGTCGGCGCCCTGTGGGCACGCCTGCCGAGGGAACTCGGCGACGCCGTCCGCCCGCGCATCCCGGCGATCGCCCGGCACTGCGTCGAAGGCGTGGTGTCCGAGATCGGCGAATGCGCCGAGGTGTTCAGCGACGGTGAGGCCCGTGCGGCGGCCGTCGAGCTGACCAGGCGCAGTATCGAACGCGCCATCGACCGGGTCGGCGTCCCCGAACTGCTGCAGAACGACCTCCTGGTCGATTTCCGCGCACAGGGCCGCATCGCGTTCCATCAAGGACTCAGCCGGGAAGCCGCGCAGGCGGCGTTCAGGGTCTCGAGCCGGGTGCTGTGGCGTTCGATCGCTTCGATCGGCCGTCAGCTCCAGCTGCCCGGTGACGTCCTCTATGGAGCGGCCGAATGCCTCTTCGGCGACGTCGTCGAGGTGACGATGGCGCTGACCGACGGCTACAACGCCGCACAGGCGGAGGCGACGGGCCCGGCGGAGCAGCGTGCGCGGTTGTTCCGGCTGCTGGCAGGCGGCACCGGGTACAGCCAGGCCGACGCGAGCGCGCTCGCCGTCGCCATCGGCTGGCGGATCCCGGAACGGATCACGGCGGTCGTCTTCACCGCGGCACCCGGGGCACCCTCGTTCCCGGCCGGTCTGCTGCCCTCGGCGGTGCCCGTCGATCTCGTCTCCGACGTGCCCGGCGCGCTGGTGGCCTGCCCCGAAGCCGACCTGAGCGGTCTGCGGGAGCTGCCGTCCGGATGGACGGCGACGGTGGGGGTGTCGGTCCCGATCGCGCAGGCCGCCGAGTCGTACCGCATCGCGCGCCGCGCGTCCGAGCTCGCCCAGCGCGGCATGATCACCACGGTCGGCCCCGTGCTGTGGTGCGAGGAGCACATCACCACGCTGCTGTTGCTCGCCGACGAGTTCCTGCTCGACCGGCTGGCCGGCGAGGCGCTGGAACCGTTGTCGGGGCTGGCGCCTCGTCAGCACGACGAGCTGTCCGCGACCCTGCTCACGCAGGTGCAGACGCGGGGGAGCGCGCCAGAGATCGCCCGGCAGCTCGCGGTGCACCCGCAGACGGTGCGAGCGCGGCTGCGGCGGCTTTCCGAGCTGTTCGGCGAGCGGCTGGACGATCCGGATCAGCGGCTGCGGATCGAGCTGGCGTTGCGCGCGGAACGCCAGCGGCCCGCCGACGTCTGACGGTCCTTGTCCACAAAGGACGCTCGGTCGCGTGACTGGATGGACGGCACGTGTGATCAGACGGACGACACGCGTGTCCCGGCGGACGGCTCGGGGTCGTGAGTGGCGATTCGGGTTCTAAGCCGAAACGCCACTCACGACCGGTACGTCAGGCGCAGTTCGACGTCGCAGGGGTGCCCGCGACCCGGTCCTTGAGGAACGCGAGCACGTCGGCGTTCCCGGTGTAGACCGCCGTGATGTGGTCGGTCTCGAAGGTCTTCCAGGTCGTCTTGACCCCGGCGGTGCAGTAGGCCTTGTGCAACGCGTCGGCCTGGGCGAACTGCACGAGCTGGTCCTGGGTGGCGTGGTAGAGGAACACCGGGACCTTCGGGGGAGTGCCGCCGAGCTTGTTCTCGTTGAGGCGCTTCACCCATTCCGGGCGCACGTACCCGGCGCTGGTCGTGTAGTCGGCGATCTTGTTGTTCGCGTAGGTGGTGAGCAGTTCGAACGTGCACGCGCTCTTCTGCATCTCGGCCAGTTTCACGCGGCCGTTGTCGCTGAGGAACGAGTCCAGTTTCAGTTCGGGGTAGGCGTTGTCCAAGCCGATCAGGGCGTAGGCGAAGACGCCGAAACCGAACTTGCCGTCGAGCTGCAGGGTGACCTGGACGAGGTCGGCGGGCACACCGCCGGCGGCGACGCCGACGAGGTTCAGCTCCGGTGCGTAGGTGGGCTGCAGTTCGCCGGCCCAGGCGGCCGCCCCGCCGCCCTGCGAGTACCCGCGGAAGAGCACCTTGGCGTCGGCCGACAGTTTCGACTCCGGCAGACGCTGCGCCGCACGGACGACGTCGATCACCGCCGGGCCTTCCGAACGCCCGACCACGTACGTCGTCTTCGGATCCTGGCGGTAGCCCTCGTAGTCGGTGAGGGCGACGGCGTACCCGGCGTCGAGCGCGTCGTCGAGACCGGACTGCTCGTAGAACGCGCCGATGTCGATCATCTTCGACGGGGTGCAGGTGAACGCGGGACCGTGCGTACCGGCGGCGAACGAGACGATCGGCGCCTTCGCCGGGTCCACGTTCTTCGGCACCAGCACGGTCCCGGTCACCGCGTCCGGCTGCCCGAGTGCGTTCGTCGACAGGTACATGACCTGCCACGCGTTGACGGAATCCTTACGCGGACCGGCTTTCGAGACCCGCGAGCGGATGATGTCACCCGGTTTGCCCGCCGGGAGCGGAGACGGCGGGGTGTAGAACGAGTCGTCGGACGCCGCCGGGACGGCGGAGCTCGCCGGGCTTCCGGTCAGCACGGTCAGGAGACCGGCGGACAGGACGATCGCCAGCGCGACGGCGAGCGTCCGGCGGGACGGGCGGGGGAACGGGGTCGGCACGGCCGGGCCTCCAGGGCGGGGTGGCGGGTCGGGGGATCAGGCGTTGCCGCCGTAGACCTGGCGGCAGGTCGTGGACTCGGTGAACGCGAGATCCAGTTCCGGGTTGGTGCGCAGATGCTTGATCGGGCCTTCCGGCTCGCTCAGCCCGCTCATCGTGCTGTCCGCGTCGGCGACCACCTTCTGCAGGCTTGCCTGGTCGGTGACCTTCGCGTCCTGCATCTGCGTCAGGGTGGCGGACACCTTCGACTTGGTCTCGCCGAGCGTGGTGGTGGCCTTGTCCACGGCGGACTGTCCATCCGGGACCGGCGGCACGCCGGCGTTCCGGATCCCGCCCGCCATGTCGTCGAGCGCGGCGGACAGCGAGTTCAGGAAACTCACCATCGCGGTTTTCGTCGCCTGCGGGTTGGCGGGGTCGAACGCCGGCGGCTGGGACAGTTTCGCCGAGCCCGTCGCGACGCCCGAGCACACCTTGTCCACCCACGCGAGCGCGGCCGGGTCGGCGTGCCTGCCCGCGTCGGCCGGGTCGTCCGACCCGCAGGCGCTCAGCAGGACCGCCGCGGCGGTCACGGAGACGGTGGCGAACGCGATTCGCGCTGCCGTGCGGCGCATTCTTTTCATGGTTTCCCCGTCGAATTCGGCGAAAGAGGGCCTGCCGCGGCACGACGAGCGGGATTCCGCGATGGTCGGTGGCGACCGGCTTGCTGAACCGCGAGGTTACTCACGAAAGATTACGGCAGGCAAGGCGGGTGCGAGCCGGAAAAGGGGGATTGGCACGCGCGAGATAGTTTTCCGGGACGCGATTGTCACCCTCGTCAGCGGTTCCGCGAACGGCCTCATTCGGCTCTGAACTGGGGAAACCCATGTGCCGCTACTAGGAACACCCCTGGCGCACCGTGCCAGCGTGACAATTTACCGATGGCGCGTCAACTTTTCCGGGGAAGCACTTGATAGCGGTGCGGACGCGTCGTTAGTTTACTGTTCGGTTGCGATCCGTCAGACATCGTCGCTACCCGGAGAATTCTCTCGGGCCGGTAATCATTGCTCTGGGGAATTGTACGCCGTTTCGTATCATCGTTGATACCACGGAAGGACGATCGTGAGTCACCGTAGAGGAACCAAGAAGGCGGTCGCCGCCGCCGCTGCCGGTGCCGTGGGGCTTGCCACCGCGGTACTCGTGGTCGGGGCACAGTCCAGTGTCGCCGATCCGATCTCGCTCCCGCTCAACTATCACTGCAACCTGCCGCTCGTGGGGTCGCAGTCGCTCAAGGTGGTGATCAACACCGATCTTCCGCTGTCGGTCAAGACCGGTCAGCCGACCGGGACGTTCGACATCAAGGCCGTCTCCACGATCAACGCGGACACGGTCAGCGGGCTCAACCTGATCGGTGCGACCACGCTCGAAGGCCAGGCCATCGCGGCGGCGAACGTGGCGGCACCGGGGCTCAACCTCCCGGTCAAGGTCCCGAACGACATCGCCAAGCAGAACATCCCCACCTCGGGCGAGATGACGATCAACGCGGCGGGCAAGACGCCTTCGTTGACCTTCAACCAGCCCGGCGAGGCGAAGATCACCGTGGGCGACCTGCAGCTGAAGGTCACCCCGCGCAAGGCCGACGGTTCGGTCACCGGCATCACGCCGGACGGCACGATCGACGCGCCGTGCACGCAGGATCCCGGCCAGAACAACACCCTGGCCACGATCAAGATCGGTGAAGGTGGCGGCGGCACGACCACGCCGACCACGCCCACCACCCCGACCACGCCCACCACCCCCACGACGCCGACCACGCCGACGACCCCGCCCACTACCACCACCCCCGGTGGCGGCGGACTCAAGTACGCGTTCGGCATCAAGGGGCAGACCGCGCTGAAGTCGCTCGGCAGCACCGCGGCGATCAACGGTGGGTTCGACGCGGACGTGGACCTCGCGTCGAAGACGTTCACCGGTGACCTGAAGCTCGACCCGTCGTCCACCCAGTTCAAGCTGTTCGGGTTCATCGACGGGCGTTCGGAGATCAAGGTCGAACAGGTCGGCAAGCAGACCGGTGAGCTCGTCGGCACCGGGTTCAAGGCGCACATCAAGTTCAACGTGTTCCTGCCGAGCGTGCAGATCTTCGGGATCCCCATCAGCACCGACCCGAAGTGCGGCACGGTCAGCCCGTCCACCAGCGAGATGACCACGGGTCCGGACTTCGACCTGCTCAAGGGCGGGAAGCTCACCGGTACCTACTCGCTGTCCGCGCTGCAGAACTGCGGTCAGCTGAACGACTGGGTCAGCGCGTTCGCCAAGAGCGACGGCAACACGCTGGACCTGAACCTCACCAAGAAGTAAGTCAGGCCGCCGGTCCCCGTCGCCTCCCGCGACGGGGACCGGTGCCGTTTTCGGGAAGGCGACCATGCCCCTTCGTGCCAACGTCCGGATGCTGCTCGCGGCGGGCCTCATCGTGCTGATCACCGCCGGCTGCCTGCTGTTCGTCGCCGTCCGCAGCGCGGCGGCGGGCACGCCTGTGGACAAGAAGCTGTCGTTCACCTGCCCGTTCCCGCTGATCGGGTTGCAGAAGCTCGACGTGAACATCAAGGCCGACTTCGAGGTGCCGACGGCGCCCGGTGGCACGCTCACCACCTCCGGGCTGGCCATCACCGTGACCGTGCCGGACAAGGCGGCCCGCGGGCTGAACCTCGTCGGCGCCACCACCATCGAGGGCACCGCGGCGGCGGGCGTGACCCTGGTCAACGGCGACGCGAACCCGCTTCCCGTGCGTCTCCCGCTGAACGTCGCGAAGACCGATCTGCCGCCGTCCGGCTCGTTCAGTACGGTGGCGACCGGCTCCGTCCCGACCATCACGCTGGCGAAACCCGGCAAGACGACACTCACCGTCGGCGACTTCACCACCCGTCTCACCCCGAAGAAGGCCGACGGTTCCTTCACCGGGCTCGGCTCGTTCACTTCGGACTGCGTGCTCGACCCCGGCCAGGACCCGGTCCTGCTCGCCTTCGAACTCGGCGACAAACCCGCGGGACACCGGTACGCGGTCGCCGGGAAGACCGGCGTCAAAGCCCTCGGTGCCGCCGCGCCGCTCACCGGCACGTTCGACCTGAGCCCCACCGCGGCCACCGTGTTCAGCGGCGGCCCGGTTTTCGACAAGGCGCACGCCGACTTCCGGCTGTTCGGCTTCCTGCCGGGCACGGCCGATCTGGAGTTCGTCGCCGAAGGACCGCAGGGCGGCGACCTCGCCGGGACCGGTTTCGTCGCACGGCCCCGGTTCACCACCGTCCTCCCGCTCGTCACGCTCGTCGGCATGCCGGTCAGTACCGGGCCGTCCTGCCGGACGTCGGCCCCGTCGACGGCGGAACTGCGCACCGGTGACGGCTTCACCATGGCGAAAGGCGGCGCGCTCGCCGGCACCTATTCGCTGGCGCCGCTCACCGGCTGCGGCGCGTTCACGTCGTACGTGAGCACCCTCTTCCAGGGAGACGGCAACACCTTCGAACTCGCGCTGACCCCACGCCAGGCCTAGTGGTCGGGGGCAGTCCAAGTACATGAAGGCCCCCTTCCTGTACTTAGGCGCAAGGATGGGGGCCTTCATGTACTTGGGAAAGAGTCCTTCACGCGCGGCAGGCCCTGAACGCCACTCACGACCCCTGTATCGAAGCCTGACCTGAGACACCTGTTTCCACCACCATCGCAGTAGTCGGCCCGGCGACGGGTCCGGTTCCCGCCGCCGGTAATCTGCCTCGCGACACCACCAGGGACGCCTGTTCCACCACCGAGGAACCATCGGTGAAACCTGGGAGTGCCACGAAATGACGATTTCCGCGCCGGAGTCCGCCGTCCGCACGGTGGAACTGACCGTGTCGGGGATGACTTGCGCCGCGTGTTCGGCGCGGGTGGAACGCACGCTGAACAAACTCGACGGGGTACGCGCGTCGGTGAACTACGCGACCGAGCGCGCCACCGTGCAGGTCCCCGGAACGCTGGCCGACGAAGTGCTCATCGAGCGGGTCCGTAAATCCGGCTACACGGCCGAGATCCGCGGCGACGAGGATCCGGACATCGGTTTCGCCAAGGTCCGGGATCTCCGGCGACGGCTGGTCGTCGCCGCGTTGCTGGCGATCCCGCTGGGGAACCTTTCGATCACGCTCGCCCTGGTGCCGCGGCTGCGGTTCCCCGGCTGGGAGCTGCTGTGCCTCGCGTTGGCCGTGCCCGTGGTGTTCTGGTCCGCGCTGCCGTTTCACCGGGCCACGCTGCGAAATCTCCGTCATCGTTCGTCTAGTATGGACACTCTGGTGTCGCTGGGGGTGCTCTCGTCGTTCGCATGGTCGGCCTGGTCCGCCTTCGCGGGCGGCACCGAACCCGGCTACTGGATCGGCTTCGGCCCGACCGCGGCCGGTGCCGACGCGATCTATCTCGACGTCGCCGCCGGGGTGACCACCTTCCTGCTCGCGGGCCGGTACTTCGAGAGCCGGTCCCGGCGCAGCGCCGCCGGGCTGCTGGCCGCGCTGGACGCCTTGGCCGCCAAGGACGTCCGGGTCTTGCGGGACGGGGCCGAGCGGATGATCCCGATCGGCGAGCTGGCCGTCGGCGACCTGTTCGTGGTCAAGCCAGGGGAGGCTGTCGCCGCCGACGGTGTCGTCCACAACGGACTGTCCACTGTGGATGTCAGTGCGGTGACCGGCGAGCCGGTTCCCGCGGAGGTCACCACCGGGGACCGGGTCATCGGCGCTTCGGTGAACCGGGACGGCAGGCTCGTCGTCCGCGCGACCGCGGTCGGCACGCATACCCAGCTGGCCCAGATGACCGCGCTCGCGGAACGCGCCCAGGCCCGCAAGGCCGCGGTGCAGCGTCTGGTCGACCGGATCTGCGCGGTGTTCGTCCCCGCCGTGCTCGGCGTGGCCGCGCTGACGCTCGCGGTCTGGCTGCTCGGCGGGGCGCCCGCGCGCGAAGGGTTCGCGGCGTCCGTCGCCGTCCTCATCATCGCCTGCCCGTGCGCGCTCGGGCTCGCGACGCCGACCGCGCTGATGGCCGGGGTCGGCCGCGGCGCCCAGCTCGGCATCCTCATCAAGGGCCCGGACGCGCTCGAGGCGAGCCGCACGGTGGACACCGTCGTACTGGACAAGACCGGCACCGTCACGACCGGGAAGATGACCGTCACCGCGTGCCGCCCCGCCGACGGGTTCACCACCGGCGAGCTGCTGCGGTTCGCCGGGGCCGTGGAGGCCGGTTCGGAACACGCCATCGCGGCGGCCGTGGTGACCGCGGCGCGGGCGGACCCGCCTCCGGTCGAACGCTTCGCCGCGCTGCCCGGGCTCGGCGCGCAGGGCGAGGTCGAGGGGCACGACGTCCTTGTCGGCAACGCGCGGTTGTTCGCCGATCGAGGGATCCCCTGCGACGTCACGGCGGCGGATGGCGCGACGGCGATCCTCGTCGCGGTGGACGGCCGGATCGCCGGGCACCTGGAGGTCCGGGACGTCGTGAAGCCGTCAGCGAGGGCCGCCGTCGACGCCCTGCACGCGCTCGGCCTGCGGACCGTGCTGCTGACCGGCGACAACGAAACCGCCGCCCGCGTGGTGGCGGACGAGATCGGCGTCTCCGACGTGCGCGCCGGGGTGCTGCCCGCGGAGAAGGCCGCGGTCATCGAGGAACTGCGGGCCGGGGGAGCGCGGGTCGCGATGGTCGGCGACGGGATCAACGACGGTCCGGCGCTGGCCACCGCGGATCTCGGCATGGCGATGGCACAGGGCAGCGACATCGCGGTCCGCTCCGCCGACATGGTGCTGGTCCGCGAAGACCTGCGCGTGGTCCCCGACGCCATCCGGCTCGCCGACCGCACGTTGCGGATCATCCGGGGGAACCTGTTCTGGGCGTTCGGGTACAACGTCGCCGCGATCCCGCTGGCCGCGCTGGGACTGCTGAACCCACTGATCGCCGGGGCGGCGATGTCGCTGTCGTCCGTGCTCGTCGTGTCCAACAGCCTCCGGCTCAAGGACTTCGGCCGGGCGGACCGACGCGCCGCGTGACACTTCCGGGTGGTTTTGTACCATCGCCCCTCGGAACAAGGGGGCCTTCGTGAAGCCGTTGAACACCGGCGAACCCACCGGCGTGGGGCGCTACCGGGTGTTCGCCGCGCTCGGCGAGGGCGGGATGGGCCGGGTGCTGCTCGGGACCTCCTCCGACGGGCGCCTGGTCGCGATCAAACAGGTCCATCCCGGTTTCGCGCACGACCCCGGCTTCCGCGAGCGGTTCCGCCGGGAGGTCGAAACCTCCCGCCTGGTGTCCGGTGCGTACACCGCGCCGGTCATGGACGCCGACCCGAACGCGCCGACACCGTGGCTGGCCTCGGTGTTCGTACCGGGACCGGCCTTGTCCGAGGCCGTCTCCGCCGGCGGTCCATTGCCGCCGATGGCGGTACGGCATCTCGCCGCCGGGCTCGCGCTGGCGCTCGGCGACATCCACCGGGCCGGGCTGATCCACCGCGACCTGAAGCCGAGCAACGTCATCCTCACCGGCGACGGTCCCCGGGTGATCGACTTCGGCATCGCCCGCGCCGTCGAAGGCGACTCCGAACTCACGCACACCGGCGCCGTCATCGGTTCGCCCGGGTTCATGTCGCCGGAACAGGCCGAGGGCAAGCCGCTGACCCCGGCGAGCGACATGTTCTCGTTCGGCGCGCTGCTGGTGATGGCCGCGACCGGAACGAATCCCTTCACCGGGACGTCCACCCCGCACACCTTGTACAACGTCGTCCACGTCCACCCCGATCTGCGGCACCTCGCGCCCGAGCTGCGGCAGATCGTCGAGCCGTGCCTGGCGAAGAACCCGGCGGACCGGCCGTCCCCGGCCTGGGTACTGGAGCGGCTGGGCCCGATCCCGCCGGTCACCAGCCCGTGGCCGCCGGTGGTGTCGCACCTCATCGCGTCGCAACAGGCCGAGGTGCGGCGGCTGCTGAACCCGCCACCGCAGAAGCGATCCCGACGTGGCCTGTACGCGGGGCTCGCCGCGGCCGGCGTCGTGCTGCTCGTCGGTGGCGTCGTCACGGCGGTCTCCCTGTCCTCGGACGATCCGCCGCCGGCGGCCGTCGCGCCGAGTTCGCCGCCGCAACCGGACGAGCCGATCGCCACTCCGGTCAACCAGGACCCGCTCGGCCCGGACAACCTGCGCCGGGTCGACCTGTGCAAGGTCCTGAACGGACGCGACGTGCCCGGGTTCGGCAAGCTCAGCACCAAGATCGACATACAGTTCGATTCGTGCACGTACTCTTCGCCCGCGGGCAAATGGCTGGAGCTCGCGATCGGCGGCGACCTGGTCGAAGGCGAAGCGGGCGGCGAGCTGGAAGGGCTTCCGTTGCGGATCAAGGGATCCGACGACGCGTGCGCGGTCGCCGTCCCGGTCTCCGGCCTGCCGAACACGAAGCTCACCGTCGACGTGAATTCGATGTCCACAAAGGACGCCGCGTGTTCGGTGGTGAAGGCCGCGCTCGCCGACGCGGTCAAGCGGATCCGGGCAGGCGGCCAGGAACGCGAGCTCCCCGCCGGGACGCTGGCGCCGCTGGACCCGTGCGCGCTGGTCGGCCCCGTGACGACGGACCGGCTGATCGGCCCGGTCGTCGAAACGATCCGCGAACATCTGCACCAGTGCCGGTACGACGCGGCGGGCAGTGTCCGGCTGAGCCTCGTGCGGGCGTACCCGCCGGTCCAGTCGAAGGACTCGTACTACACGGGGACCGCCACCCTGGATCTCGGCGGCGCCAAGGTGTACCTGGCGAAGAAGGACGACGGCATCGCCCGCTCCAGCTGTTCGCTGACCTGGCAGCATCGGTCCGTCAGCGACCGCGACGGGGAGAACGTCGAGCTGACCGTCGGCACCAGTGGTACGAAGATGACCGCCGACGAAGCCTGCGAGAAGGCCAAGGCCTTCGCCGGGGTGCTGCTGCAGAAACTTCCGAAACCCTAGGGCTGGTCAGTGAAACCGTTGAACCCCGGCGAACCCCGGCAGATCGGCCCGTACCGGATCATCGCCGAACTCGGCGAAGGCGGGATGGGCCGCGTCGTGCTCGGCCTGGCTCCGGACGGCAGGCTCGTCGCGGTCAAACAGCTGCACGCCCAATTCGCGCACGACCCGCGTTTCCGTGAGCGGTTCCGGCGCGAGGTCGCCACGTCGCGGCTGGTCTCCGGCGCCTACACGGCCGCGGTGATGGACGCCGACGCGGAAGCGGAAACCCCGTGGCTCGCCTCGGTCTTCGTCACGGGACCGTCCTTGAAGGAGGCCGTGGACGCGGCCGGACCGCTGCCCGCCGAGTCGGTGCGGCTGCTGGCGTCCGGGCTCGCCGCGGCGCTGACCGAGATCCACCGTGCCGGGCTGATCCACCGGGACCTGAAACCCAGCAACATCATTCTGACGAGTGACGGCCCGAGGGTGATCGACTTCGGCATCGCGCGGGTGGCGGAGGAGGCGCAGGACCTCACCGGGACGGGCGCGATCATCGGCTCGCCCGCGTTCATGTCCCCGGAACAGGCGGGCAGCGGGCAGATCACCGGCGCGAGCGACGTGTTCTCCCTCGGCGCGATCCTGGTCATGGCCGCGACCGGCCGCGGCCCGTTCACCGGCCCGACCGCGCCGCAAACGCTGTATAACGTCGTGCACGGCGCGGCGGATTTCAGCGTCGTCCCGGACGAGATCCGGCAGCTCGCCGAACCGTGCCTGGCCAAGGATCCCGCGCGGAGGCCGACCCCGGAACAGATCCTGGACTTCCTCGGCCCCGTGCCGCCCGGTGCTGCGCCCTGGCCGCCGGCCGTGCACGCGCGGATCCGCCAGCAGGACAACGAGGTGCGTTCAGTGCTGGCGCTGCCGCTGCCGATCTGGCGGCCGCCGCCCAAGAAGATGGCGCCCCGGACGAAGAAGATCCTGTTCGGCTCGCTCGCCGCGGTCGTCCTGCTCGTCGTGGCCGGGATGGTCGCGCTCGGCCTCGCGATCGCCGAGCACGCCAAACCCGAGAATCCCGGGGTCACCTCGCTGTCGGCGAACGATGCGCTCGCAGCGGAACGTCTGCGGCTGGTGGATCCGTGCAAGGTGCTCGCGGGCCGGTTCGTGCAGGAATTCGGCACCCTGAAACCGGAAACGAGCCCGATCTATCCGGCCCGCTGCAAGTACACCGGACTCAAGGGCGTCAGCTTCGAACTGCGGCTCGGCGAAGGGGTGAGTACCAGCAGCGTCGAACGGACGGAGCGCACGGCCGAAGGGCTGCCGTTGCTGCGCAGCACGATCAGCGGCGGCTGCGATTCGGTCGTGCAGCTGCCGTCGGACCGGCGGCTCGGCGTCGTCGTCTCCCATCCGGGGCGGGAGGGCGATCCCTGCAAGGCCGCCGACGACATGCTGAGCGCCGCGCTCACCCGGCTGCGTACGCACGAGGTCGATCGCGCCGGTGACCCGGCGAGCATCCTGCCGCTCGACCCGTGCGCGGTCGCCGATCCGGCGGTACTCGGCAGGACCATGCCCAACACGCAGCCCGCCCCGCGGACGTTGCGGATCTGCGAGTGGGTGGGCGGCGGGGACACGCTGACCGTCGAACTGCAGCGAGGCGCCTACGCGCCGGAGGGATCGCCGGTCGACCTCGGCAGCGGTGTCACCGGTGACATGCGAGAGTTCGGCGGCTCGAACTGCGCCGTCACCTGGCAGCATCGGCCGCTGCCGGACCGCGAGGTCGAACACGTCGCCGTCCGGCTCCTGGCGCGCGAGGGGAGCGGAAGCCCTTGCGGCCGGGCGAAGGAGATCGCGGGCTCGGTCGCGTCCCGCCTGCCGAAACCCTGAGCCTCGCGGATGGGTAACCCCCTGTGAGGCCCCGAAAACGGGGTCCGCTAAGCTATCGCCAGTACGAACGAAACACCACGCGCGTTTAGCTCAGCGGGAGAGCGCTTCCCTGACACGGAAGAGGTCACTGGTTCAATCCCAGTATCGCGCACCAGGTTCGCTTCCTCCGGTGGACCGAAGTTCGTACCAAGGGCGATTAGCTCAGGGGGAGAGCGCTTCGTTCACACCGAAGAGGTCACTGGTTCGATCCCAGTATCGCCCACCAAAGCGGCCCTATTCGAACCAATGTCCGAAAGGACGGCGGTGAGTAGTTCCGCTTCGGTCATACCGTCAAACGAGACTCCACCCTCCGGGGTGGGGTCTCGTTTGCTGTTGGGGCCGGTGTGGTGACGGCCGTATACGTCGAGCCAGAGGCGCTACCTACTTCGACCAAGCCGTCGACCCCTTCACTGAGGCTGTGACGTCCAACACGTACATCGGCGCTCTGCCCGTCTGGGTCATGAGCATCGAGTTCGAGGGTGGCAAACACCAACTTGGCATAGCCTTCTTGACACTGTGCTACACGTTGGTAAAAGCGTTGCAGGTTGGCCAGCAGTTAACTCCTGAAGGGTGGAGTGCGTTCATTGGCGGAGTCGAAGATGGAGAATTTCGACGTCCGTGACTTTGACTGGCCTGCTGAGGGTGTCGCTGAGACGGCAGCGAACACCTTCAGCAGGCAGCGTGAAAATAACAAAAATTACTGCTCGTCCAAAGCTTGAGCGATCACGTGCAGGTACCGTTGAACCTGTTCACGGTCGCTCTCTTTCTCATCGTCTGATAGTTCGGCATACGGTGTTTCCATCTGTTTCGCCCAGCGTTCGACGAACTCGCGGGGGATCGTAAGGGATCCGTCAGAGTCCTGAATGCACTTTGAGTGAAGATACCGTTGCCAGTGCGACCATCGCTCGTGTTCGATGGCGGCGAGGTGCTCTAGTAACTCTCTATTTGCTAAAGTGCTCGACGGATTTGCCGGTTTATTCGACATTCAGATGAGTCCCTCGTCCACGAGCTTCCAATAGTGCTGGCCAAGCACTGTCAGCTTACATGACTTGCTACCCATTGCGGCGTGCCACATATGCGGGGCATCGACAGGGCGAACGAGGTTGACTCGAACGAAGTTCTGCAACTTGCGAAACGTTACTGTGTTGACTTCGTCCGGGGGTGGGATCGACGGATCGGCGAGCTGGTCGGGTGACCTTTCTGGCTCATACGATGGATCCAGCAGGAAATTATGGTCGGGTGTCGGGAAATGAGTTGTCAGCGATTGTAGTTCTATGAGCGATATTGGCGGCTCGGTTTTGCGCAAAGACACGAAAGTCTTCACGTTCGTCTTGAAGACGGGTCGTTGCGCCCATGGCCCCAATGATTGATCGATGTGCGCGTAGACACTTCCCGGTGTTACGTCTCCCACGAGGTTCGCCGCCGCTCCGTTGAGGGCGTCTACAAGTAGACTAGTGAAAACTCCTGCGCCACCACCGGACACCTCAAGTGAGTATTGATTCGCAGTCGAGGCGGTGAGAATGGTTGTCCCGCTTGAAATTTCGGCTATTTTCGTCGCGATCGTATTATTGCCTGCAACGCCGCTGTGGCAACTGTCAAGAATCACCACCTTATTTTTGGCTGCAGACTGGTTTGCGAGCGTCATGACCTCTGACAAGGCGAGGCCGTCGTCCCCGCTCGTGCAGTCACTCGCGCACAAGAATCCGCCGGTGTCCTCAATGTAGCCATGCCCTGCAAAGTAGAACAGCGCGATATCTGAGTCGTCTGAGAAGAGTTCTCGAACAGCTTCCTTGAGTTCTTTTTTTGAAACAGGCTGGTCGGGGCCAGTGCCGGTATGGATTTGTGGGGCTGTAAAGTTCAATGTTCCGTCGGCGTTGCGTTCGAGAACGGCCTTTACGGCGTGGGCATCGTTTACGCAGCCGGTCAGCCCGCCTATGTTCGCGTAGTAGTCGATTCCCACGATGAGCGCTTTACGCATATAGGCCTACAGTGAGTCGATGAAGTTGCTGATATTTGCGTCGCTCCAAGCAGTGGTGGCCACACCGGCAATGTTGGTTCGGTCGTTCGTGTATGCCCAGATGCCACGTATCTTCTTACCCTCCTCCCGTGCGCACTGGATTTCCCACTTTTGCCCACTGGACGTAAGGGAGTTCTTGCTCACGAGGACGATCACCCCGTGTGATCGCTTAATTCGGGTACGAACCCTTTCCTTCCACTCGGTCGCGTATGGCTCCTTCACGGACATGTCAATAAAATCATATGGCGAGCGCGGGTGAAGTGACTGACCTTTGAGGAAGTCTCGTTGCGTCTCGTCCTCGATGGCGAACGCAACGAAAATAACTTTCCGGTCGGGCATGATGTCTCCTCGGGTGCGAGCGGGCGGAGCTGTGCTCAACGTCGTCGTGTTGGCCTTCTGTCCTGCTGTGGAAGGTGTTGGGCTGAAGATCGCATCGTGCCTGCCCAGCGTTACGGGCTGAGATAACACTATGGAGTCGACTTGCAAGAGAGTGGAACACATCTGTGATGAGGGCTGCCAGGGGCCGCCTGAACTTGCCGACTGGTGGTGTCTGCGTGCCCCTCTCGTATGCGGCTTGCAAGAATGATAAATGTAAATCTGAGCGAGCTACTACTCGTCGAGTGATCACTCAGCGTATTTCCTATGTCGAGCCAAAGTTCTTTGGGATTCCGTTCTCCACCTCAGGATCTGGGCCGAGATCTTCGATAATATGAAGTACGCGAGAATCGCATACGCTCTCGAAGTCTGAATGAAAGTTGAGATGCGTAAGGTTGACGCCAGATTGAATATGTGTAAATCGCCCAGAGTGGACCTGGTCTTTTATTTCAATGAAACAGTTCCGAATTGAGTCCGGAATCCCATGCATGCTTGAGAAAACTGTAAATCATTAGTGATTGGTTGTCCATTCTTCGTGTAGGATTGTGCCCTGTTCGCTCACGATCATGTGAAGGTGCTGCCCGCGCCTCCCCGGGTCTATGACAATAATATCGGTCGTGTAAGAGTCTGTATTGCGGCTGTAGCCATTCTTGACGAGTACTTTGATGCCGTCTTGCTCAAACTGTGTATCTCTGCCTTGTTGTGCCATAGACTCTCGCAACACTCTTTGGATTGCATTATTTGCGACAGTACGGATTTGGGTACGTCGCGCGAGTTCTTTTCGGCCTGCTGTCATTCGTTCGGCGCGTTGAGAAACTGATGTTATGTCGGAAGGCCGACCAAGTAGTTCGCAGCCGATTTCGAAGGTGAGCTTGGCATCGTCCCAGTTCTCCTTCTGGCGGCGAAAGATATCCTTGAATCCCATTTCGGGCTCCCTTGTACGATGGAAATCGGTTGGTAATCTCTAGTGAGTTTGAGGTCAGCTTTTTGTGGGCCGACGCGACCGTCCTGCGCGGGCGATGCATATGGCCTCCTCTCTCTGCGTGCGTAATCACCTCCTGGGGTTGATAGCACGTTCAGTCGACAACCAGGCCTGGGGCGTTACGGCTCGATGGGGTAGGCAACCTCTAAGTGTCCCGAGCGTGCTCGGTACCCGGGTTGTCATGGACTGGCCGTCGACACTGGTGTGGATCTAAGTGGCACTCCGCGGAAACTGCTTCCGCGCCCCACGTCGCCGGAGCAGCTTCTTGACGGTGGTCTCACCTAGGTCATACTTTTTGGCGAGTGCTTTGGCGGTCGCCCCTGGCAGGTAGGCGTTCACGAGGGCTTCGAGTTCTGCTGTCGAGAGTCGGTCAACCACTCGCCAGCGTTTCCATCGCTACCCTGCGTGACGGAATGGCTTTTAGGGGAATCCGGCGCATCGTTGTGGATCATGTGCAACGTTTTGACCAGCGGGTTTAAGAGATACTGCCGGTTCGCATACCGGTGACAGAGCACCACCGCAGTAAAGGCCCCACCCGGCACTGGGTGGGGCCTTTTGCGTTGTGCCCGGACACGTAACTCGTCTGATTGGACGCCGAACTCGATGATCTGGCCCGAATCACGCGAGTTCCGTCTCTGAGCGCGCGAGTTCGGCTTAGCGGAGCGCTTCGATCATCGGGGTCAGGGTGTCCATGGTCGCGGCGAGGTCGGACTTCGGGTCGGGGGAGTGGGCGAGCCAGACGGCGGCCTCGTTCATCGCGCCGGAAAGCAGGCGTACCAACGGTTCGACGGGCCGCTTCGCTAGGACGCCCTCGGTCATCAGGCCGGTCAGGGCTTCGGCGAGATGCCGGGCGGACGACTCCGCGTCCATTTCGCGCCAGTCCTGCCAGCCGACCACCGACGGACCGTCCAGCAGCATGATCTGCTGCGTTTCTGGATCGGTCGCGGCGGTGAGGAACGCGCGGCAGCCGGCGAGCAGTCCGGCCCACGAGTCCGGCGCGGCGTCCGCGGCCCGCGCGATCTGCTCGCCGACGTCGTGCTGCACGACGCCGAGTACGTGCCGGAACAGCTCCGCCTTGCTGCTGAAGTGGTGGTAGAGCGCGCCTTTGCTGACGCCGGCGGTCTGCGCGATGGTCTCCAGGCCGACCTTGCCGTACCCGTGCTCGGCGAACAGCCGCCGGGCGGTGGCGGTCAACGCCTCCATCGTCTCTTCGCGCTGCTGCTGTTTCGTGCGGGCCATGCCCGGATCTTGACATACCGACCGTCGGTTGGCTAACTTCGATAAAACAAACCGACGGTCGGTATTGTTCACGAGACAAGGCGGCACCATGCGTCTGACCAGCTTCTATCCCGTTCTCATGACCGAGAAGATCGCCGAGACACGGGACTTCTACCGCGATCACTTCGGCTTCAAGCTCACCTTCGAAGCCGACTGGTACGTCAGCCTGAAACGCGGTGAGTGGGAGCTCGCGATCCTCGCCCCGGGGCACGACACCATTCCCGGCGGAGCGGGCAAACCCGTGCAGGGACTGTTGCTGAACTTCGAGGTCGAAGACGTCGACGCCGAGCACCGGCGGCTGGTCGGAGAGGCCGGGCTGCCCGAGGCGCTTTCCCTGCGCAGCGAGGAGTTCGGGCAGCGGCACTTCATCGTCGCCGACCCCAACGGCGTCCTGATCGACGTGATCCAGGAGATCCCGCCGACCGGGGAGTTCGCCGGGCAGTTCACCGACGAGGCGCGCCCGAGCTGACGCCTGGCCGGGCGAAGGACGCCCGGGTGGTCGCTCAGATCACCTCCTCAGCGGCCAGAACCTTACGTAGGCGCGCGAGGGCGCGATGCTGGGCCACCCGGACGGCGCCGGGGGTGGACCCCACGGCCTCTGCCGTCTCTTCGGCGGACAATCCCACGACAACCCGCAGGACCACGATCTCACGCTGTTTGTCGGGAAGGACGCGCAGCAGCTGCGACATGCGCTCGTTCAGCTCGCCTTGGAGAGCACGCTGCTCGGGACCGACGCCGCCCTCGACCTCGTCGGGGACTTCGGCGACCGGCTCGGCGCGGTTGCGGGCCGCGGCGCGATGCGCGTCGGCCACCTTGTGCTGGGCGATCCCGTAGACGAAGGCCAGGAACGGGCGGCCCTGATCACGGTACGAAGGCAATGCCGTGAGCACCGCGAGACACACCTCCTGAGCAACGTCGTCTGCGGAAGCGAACGAACGCTCCTGCCTGCCAACCCGAGCGCGGCAGTACCGCACTACCAAAGGACGGATGGCCGCCAGCAACCGCTCGACCGCTTGAGGATCACCCTCAACAGCGGCAGCGACCGGGATGCTTTCGACGTCGCTGCGGCTAGGCACTTTCGATACGGGGCTCGTTTGACCTGCGGCGATCAACTGGCGCGTCAGCGCGCGACTTTTGACCTGTGCCAAGGTCTTGTCGAGATCCAAGCTACGACTGAGGGAGTCATTGAAGGCATCACTGGCCTGGGACAGCCAGGTCGGCACGTTGCGGGTATCAGTCACTGTTGCCTCCTTCTGTCAGGTCCTGTGCCGGTCTCTGTTGCCCATAGAGCCGCTCAAGTCGTTTGCGGGCGTGGCGAAGGTTGGATCTGACTGTCACGGTCGACAGGCCTAGGTGATCAGCGATCTGTGTCGGGGAGAAACCGTCGAGTGCCCAAACGATGACGTCACGTTGCCGCGTCGGAAGTTGATTCACCAAGCTCGCGACCCATGCGGTCTCCTCCAGAAAGGAGATCAATCGCTCGGTCTCTCGATCCAGAGGCTGAGACCAATCACCCTTGACCGCGCGGCGTACACCCTCTTCTGTTCGCTGTAGCTGCGCTCTGGCGATCCGGGGTGCGGCCTTGCGCACCCAAGCACGTGGGTGGTCAAGACTGCTCCAGCGTTCGAAGGCTTGGACCATCGCATCCGCGGCGGCGTCCTTCGCGGTCTCGAGATCGAAGCCCGCCTTGCACAGGAATCCCACCAGCTGTGCGAAGTCGTGCTTGAAGAACTCGTCGAAGTCCGAGTACTCGTTCACCGAACATCACCACTCCCTCCCCTACGGTCGTATCTCACCAGTAGGTGCAGCGAGAGTGCTCGTTCGTGCAACGTCAGGACGCGCGGTTGCGGATTTTGGCGGAGAGCACGGCCACCACGAACGCCCCACAAGCGACGGCCGCCGACACCTGAAGTCCCGCGGTGCAGGCGGCTTTCGCGGCGTCGAGCAATTCGTCGGCTGAATGCGACGTGAGGCCTGATGCGGCCGCCTCCGCTTGAGCCGGTCCCGACAGAGCGAGCGCCCGCGCCGGTTCGGGCACGCCGGCCGGGACGGTCAGATGGCCCGCGTACACGGCAGCGGCCACGGAACCGAACACCGTCGTCCCGAAACCGGCGCCCAGTTCGTAGCCGGTCTTCTCCACGGCCGCGGCGCCGCCGGCCTGGTCCGCCGACGTCGCCGAGAGCAGGGTGTCGGTGCTCGACGTGAGCGCGAGCGCCATCCCCAGGCCCAGCCCCGTCAGCCCGGCACCCAGCAGCACCGGCGAAGTCAGCGCGGCCGGACCCGCCGCCGGGACCAGCAACGAGACCGCCGCCACCGCGAACCCGGCCGTCCGGACCCGGGCGTTGCCGAAGCGTCCCAGCAGGGACGGGGTCACGACACTTCCGACGGCCGACGCGCCCAATACGAGCAGCAGCCGGCCCGCGGCCGCCGTGGGCGATAGGCCGAGCACCACCTGCAGGTATTGGGCGAACAGCAGGCCGAGCCCGACGAGTGTGCTCATCACCAGCAGCACCCCGCCGACAGCGGCCCGCACGCCCGGCCGCCGGAACAGGGCGAGGTCCAGCAGCGGCGGATCGGTCCGGCGCTGGCGGCGCAGGAACAGTCCGATGAGGACACATCCGGTCAGGCCCGAGGCGACGGCCGTGGTCCAGGCGCCCGGATGCCCGACGGCGAAAGCGATCCCGAGGACACCACCCGCCGCGAGCGCCGCACTGACCGCGTCCCACGGCCGCCGCCCGGGTGGGTTCCGGGGGAGCCACCGCAGCGCCAGGATGACCGCCGCCAGGATCACCGGCGGATTCAGCAGGAACGTGGCCCGCCAGCCCCACACCTCGACGAGCACGCCGCCGAGGATCGGCCCGAACACCGAGCCGGTGCCCGCGATCCCGCTGCACACCGCGATCGCCGTCCGGCGACGCCGCTGATCCGGGAACAGTTCGCGGAGCAGCGACATCGTCACCGGCATGATCATCGCGCCGCCGCAGCCGAGCAGCGCGCGACAGCCCAGCAGCACCGGGACGTTCGGCGCGAACGCGCAGCCGAGCGACGCGATCCCGAACACGACGTACCCGGCGACCAGTACGCGCCGCCGCCCGTACCGGTCGCCGAGGGTGCCGAACGGCAGCAGCAGCGGCGCGGCGGTCAGCGGGTAGATCGCCACGATCCACACCTGAGCCGCCGCGCCCGGGCGCAGCTGCCGGACGAGGTCGGGCAACGCGACGTGCAGCACGGTCGCGTCGACCGCCACGAGGAAGAGCCCGGCGCCGAGTACCGCCAAAAGCGGCCAGGCGCGGTCGACCGCTCGCTCGGCCCGGGCCGTGGTCACAGGAGTTCCGTCAGATGCCTCGCCACGACATCGACGTGGGGCGGGTCGACCACCGACAGGTGATGCGCCTCGACCGGCACGATCTCCAGCTCCGGGCACAGGTCCGCCCAGCCCGCCGCGAGATCCGTGCGCGAATACCGCGGTTCCATTGCCAGCCCCGCCGCGTACTGCTCGGTCGCCCGGTAGAGCACGACGCGCCCGCCGTAGTGACGGGGCGTGCCGCGTTCGGCCGCCAACGTGTCCAAAAAGGACTGACGCTGGTGCCGGAGGACACCGGGGCTGAGCAAGCCCGCTTCGGCGACCCGCCGCATGGTCAGCTCGATCTGCTCCTCTTCGGGCAGCGGTGCGAGCTCCTCATGACCGAGCCGCACTTCGCGGCCGTAGGTCCCCTCGACGTACCCGGTGAAGCGCAGGAACCGCCGGGCGGACGACGCCCTCGCGTCGAGATCCGGCTCCGGAAGCGGGAGCATCGTGTCGATCAGCGCGACGAACTCGACCTCCTCGCCTTCGTCGGCGAGCCGGGCGGCGACGCCATACGCCAGTGCCCCGCCGAACGACCAGCCCGCCAGCCGGTACGGCCGGTCGCGACGTTGTTCCCGCACCAACGGCAGCAACTGCTCGACCCGGTCTTCGATGCTGACACCGGGAACGCGTTCGAACCCGACGCACGGCACACCGGTGGGCAGCCGCTCCAGCAGCGGCCGGTACACGGTGCAGGTGCTGCCACCAGGGTGGAACAGCAGCAACGGCGCGACTCCGGCCTCGCCGGGCGCGAGGACGTGCACCGGCCCCCGCTCCTCCCGCGTGTCGAGGACCGCGCGGGCGACGTCGGCGATGGCCGCGAGCGTGTCGTGCCGACGGAGTTCGGCGGCGTCGACGGGCGTGGCGAGTTCCGTGCTGAGTCCCTCGGCGAGCAACTCGGCCAGCCGATCCGGTGCGGCCGTCTCGGTCAGCCGGACGTGCGTTCCGGCCGCTTCGGTGCCGGTGTGTTCCTGCCACAGACGCAGGACCAGCCGGTCCGCCGCGTCCCAGGCGCGACCGCGCGACGGCAGCGGCTCCTCGTTCTCGCGGGGCGCGAGATCGCGGCTGAGATCAGCGAGCGTGGCGCCGCGGAGCACGGCTGCCGAGTCGGGTTCCGTGCCGAACTCCCGGCGGACGGCCTCGCGGATCCGGTTCGCCATCAGGGAATCCAGCCCGAGTTCCACCAGCGGGACATGGGCGTCGAGGCGGTCGGGCCGCAGCCCCATCACGGCGGCGACGATCTCGGTGAGCCGGTCGCCTCCGCCGCTGCGCACCGGTTCGGGATCCGGCGTGCGGGTCGCGAACGACGGTGCTTCCTCAGTGGAGGTGTACCAGTGGCGTTCGTGCCGCCACGGCATCGGCGGGACGTCGACCAGCCGGGCGCCGTCGTCCGGATCGGCGGTGGTGATCCGGGTGCCCGCGCAGTACAGCTCGGCCGCGGCGGCGCCCAGCGCGCGGACCTCGTCCTGGCCCCGGCGCAGGGTTCCGGTGACGAGCGCGTCGTCGATCCCCTCGGCTTCGAGCGTCCGCGCCACCGAACCCCGCAGGATCGGATGCGGCGACACTTCGAGGAACACGCGGTGCCCGTCCGCGGCGGCGGCCGCCACGGCCTGCCGGAACCGCACCGGACGCCGCAGATGCGCGGCCCAGTACCCGGCGTCGAAATCCGGTAGCTCCCGCGGATCGGTCAGCACCGTGTCGTACCAAGGCACCGTCGGACGACGGCCGCCCAGTTCGACGAGCGCCTCCCGGAGCGCGGGCAGCACCGGGTCGACACGGGCGGAATGCCCGGCGACCTCGACCGGCAGCCGACGCGCCCGCAGCCCGGCGGCTTCGAGCTCCGCGACCAGGAGATCGAGCACGGTCGCGTCCCCGGCCACGGTCAGCTGCCCCGGCGCGGATTCGACGGCGAGCTCGATGTCCGGGTACAGGTCCAGCTCTTCGGGCGCCAGTTCGACCGCCGCCATCGCGCCACCCGGCCCGATGGTGCCCAGGAGCCGGGCCCTGGTCGCGACCAGGTGGACGGCCTCGTCGGGGGTGAGCACGCCGCTCACCACGGCGGCCGCCGCGGAGCCGAGGGAGTGCCCGACGACGGCCGCGGGCCGGACGCCGAGCGCCTCCCACTGGGCGGCGAGCGCGATCTGTGTGCCGAAGATGGCCGTCTGGGTTTCGGGCAGGGACAAGGGATCCCCGCTGGTGAGCAGGGCGCGCAGCGAGCGACCGGTGTGCTCGGTGAACAGGTCGTGGAGCTTGTCGACCTGGGCGGCGAACGCGGGTTCGGCGGCCAGCAGTCCCTGCCCCATACCCGGCCACTGCGAGCCGTGACCGGAGAACACGAACACCGGGCCGTCGGTGCTCCGGGTGGTGCCGGTGACCGCGCCCGCGGGCAGCGGATCGGCGCCGGAACCGACGGCGCGCAGCAGCTCGGCCAGCTCGGCCGTGTCCCCGGCGACGACGGCGGCGCGGTGCGGACCGCCGTTGTCGCGGCGGGCGAGCGTATGGGTGACGTCGGCGAGGGAAAGCGACGGCGTGGCTTCCAGCCAGTTCGCCAGCTGTGTCGCGCGTTCGGTGAGACGGTCGTGGGTGCGGGCGGACAGCAGTCCGATGCGGACGTCGCCGCGGTCCGGGACCGGCTCCGGCGGCGGCGCCTGTTCGAGGACGACGTGCGCGTTGGTCCCGCCGAAACCGAACGCGGACACACCCGCCGTGGCCCGCCCGGACCGGCGCGGCCACGGCGTCGGTTCGGTCACCACCTTCAGGCGCAGGTCGTCGAACGGGATATGCGGGTTGGGCGCGGTGAAGTGCAGCTGAGGCGGCAGTTCGTCCCGGGTCATCGCGAGGACGACCTTGATCAGCCCGGCGATCCCCGCCGCCGCCTCGGCGTGCGCGATGTTCGTCTTCACCGAGCCGATCAGCAGCGGTGCGTCGGCGGGGCGGTCCTTGCCGAGCACGGCACCGAGCGAGCGGGCCTCGATCGGGTCGCCCAGCAACGTGCCGGTGCCGTGCGCCTCGACGTAGTCCACAGTGGACGGATCGAGCCGGGCGCCGTGGTACGCCGTGCGCAACATGTCCTGCTGTGCGAGGGGATTCGGCGCCGCCATGCCTTGTGACCGGCCGTCGGAGTTGACCGCGGTGGAGCGGATCACCGCCAGCACCCGGTCCCCGTCGTACTCGGCGTCCGCCAGCCGCTTGAGCACGACGACACCGCAGCCCTCGGCACGCGCGATACCGTCGGCGTCCGCGGCGAACGTCTTGCACCGGCCGTTCTCGGCGAGCAGCCCCGCCGCGGCGAACGCGGCCGTCGGTCCGGGCAGGAGCATGAGGTTCACCCCGCCCGCCAAGGCCAGATCCGCCTCGCCGTCGCGCAGCGCGCGCACCGCGTGGTGCACCGCGACCAGCGACGAGGAGCAGGCGGTGTCCACTGCCATACTAGGCCCGCGCAGGTCGTAGACGTAGGAGAGCCGGTTGGCCGCGATGCTCCCGGCCGCGCCGGTGGCGGTCCACAGATCCACACCGCCGCCCGCCATCGTGAGGTGGCCGTAGTCGTGGGTCGAGATCCCGGTGAACACGCCGGTCCGGCTGCCGCGCAGAGAAGCCGGGGCGATTCCGGCGTGTTCCAACGCGGCCCACGCGACTTCCAGGAGCATCCGCTGTTGCGGGTCCATTGTGGACGCTTCACGGGGGGTGATGCCGAAGTGGTCCGCGTCGAACCCGGCAACGTCGTCGAGGAATCCGCCGACGATCGGTGCCGCGTCGGCGCTCCACCGGCCCGGCGGTGCGGTCCGGACGGCGTCCCGGCCACTGCGCAGCAGCTCCCAGAACTCGTCGAGTCCGTCCGCGCCCGGCCAGCGGCAGCCGAGGCCGACGACGGCGATCGGATCGGTCCGGCGACGGTCGGTGCCCGCCGGTTCGGGTTCGGGCTCGGCGCCGCCGGTGAGCGAGCGGGCCAGGTGGTCGATGGTCGGGCTCTCCCACAGCAGGGTGGCCGGGAGCGGTGTGCCGAGCAGGTCTTCGAGATCGGCGGCGATACCGACGGCCTGGCGGGAGGACAGGCCGTAGTCGCTGAGCGGGCGGTCGGCTTCGAGCCGGGCCGCGTCGACGCCGGTGTGCCCGGCGACCGTGTCCAGCAGCCAGCGGCGCAGCGTGGGGGTGTCGAACGACGGGTTTCTCATCGCACCAAGGCCTTTCCGTAATCGCCGGCGAGGTAACGGTCGCGGCAGGCGCTCCGCGCGATCTTGCCGCTGGAGGTCCGCGGGACCAGGCCCGCCGGGACGAGCACGACGTCGCGCAGCGCGAGGCCGTGCGCGTCGGAAACGAGCCGCCGGACCGCCACGGCGAGCGCCTGCTCGTCCTCGGTGGTCAGCGCGCTGTGGCCGCGGTGCTCGGCGACGACGACCGCGGCTTCGGTGTCGGTGCCTTCGACGGCGAACGCGGCGACACTGCCGGGGCGGATGTCACGGTCGGCCGAGGCCGCCGTCGCTTCGACGTCCTGCGGGTAGTGGTTGCGGCCGTCGACGATGAGCAGATCCTTGATCCGGCCCGCGATGTAGACCTCGCCGTCGTACCGGACGCCGAGGTCACCGGTGCGCAACCAAGGGCCGGTCGGCAGCCCCTCGTGATCGCCGGTCAGCCTGGCGCCGAACGTTTCGGTGCTCTCCAAGGGTTTCTGCCAGTAGCCGGTGCCGACATTGGGGCCGTGGACCCAGATCTCGCCGACCGAACCGTCCTTCAACGCGACGCCGGTTTCCGGATCGACCAGCGCGACCCGCTGACCCACCGGGACACCGCAGGCGACCAGCTTGAGACCGTCGTCCGACGGCCGTGCCGTGCCGTCGCCCAGCGCGGCGCGGTCGAACGTGGTGACCCGTGGTGGGACGCCGGGACCGGTGGTGACGAACACGGTCGCCTCGGCCAGCCCGTACGCGGGCCTGGTCTTGTCCGGGGTGTACCCGACTTCGGCGAAAGTGTCGTGGAACCGGTCAAGCACGCCGGGGTTGATCGGCTCGGCGCCGTTGACGATCGCGGCGACCCGGTCGAGACGGAGCTTGGCGCGGTCTTCCTCGCGCACCCGGCTCGCGGCGTAGTGGAACGCGAAGTTCGGGGCGGCGCTCCAGCTCCCGTTGTGGTCGCCGAGCAGTTCCAGCCAGCGCACCGGACGCTCGATGAAGGCCAGCGGATCCATCAGCACCGATCGCATGCCCATCGCCAGCGGCGTGATCAAGCCGAGCACCAGACCCATGTCGTGGAACAGCGGCAGCCACGACACCGTGGTCCCCGTCGGCGCGATTCCGAGCCCGTGGACCGCCTGGCTGACATTGGCGAGCACGTTCGCGTGGGTCAGCACCACGCCGGCCGGGCTGCGCGTCGAACCGGAGGTGTATTGCAGGTACGCCACGTCGTCCGGCGCCGGGGCAGGGGCGGGCCAGGCGCGGACGGGTCCCGTCTTGTCGGCCGCGACGACCGTGACGTGCTCGCCGCCGGGCAGGCCGGTGAGGAACTCGCGGACGGCGTCCTCGGCCGCGGCGGTGGTGATCACCGCGGTGGGGGAGCAGTCGGTCAGTACCGCGGCGAGCCGCCCGGCGTGCCCGGGCAGTCCGGGATCGAACAGCGGCACGGCGATCGCGCCCGCGGTGATCGCGCCGAGGAAGGCGACGACGTAATCGGTGCTCTGCGGGCAGAGGATCGCCACCCGGTCGCCGGCCCGGACGGGCAGCGCGCTCGCGACGGCGTCGACGCGGTCCTTGAGTTGTTTCCACGTCAGCGTCCGCCGTCGCCCGGCGCGATCGGTCGCGAAGTCGGTGAAGGTGACCGCAGGCCGGTCGCCGTCGGTGTCCGCCCAATGCCGCAGGCAGTCGGGGAGGGTGGGGCCGGCCGTGGCGGGCAGGTTTTCGGGGGCCAGGGACATGACGTCTCCTCGGGGGATCGGCGGGTGGTGCGGGGGATCAGCGGCCGAGCGGACCGGCGGCGTGCCGCCAGGCGTCGACGGCGAGCGCGTCGAGATCGAGGCCGGTGGTCCCGGCGTCACGAAGCACGACCAGCACGTCGTCGGCGGCGATGGCGACGGTGCGCAGACGCAGTCCCGGCAGCTCGGGGGGCTGCCCGGGGAGCGTCAGGAGTTGTTCGTAGGAAAGGGTTTTCGCGCCTGGCACGACAGGAGCCGGGTGGACGGTGACGGTCGACACCGCGGTACCGGCCGCGTCGTCGACCGTCACCTTCGAGCACCGCCCGGCCTGCGCGGCCCAGGCCGCCAGATCGGGTGGGTTCGTCATGCGGGCGACCAGTTCGGAGACCTGGCCGCCGGGGACGGCGGACTGGAAGCCCTGGCCGGCGGCGCCGTCGCCGACCAGCCTGCCGTGGACGACGTCTTCGCAACCGCCGACGTCGACCCTGCTCTCTCGACGGTTCGAGGTGGACAGTGCCGAGGCCACGTCGAAACCGTCGCGCGCGGACGCGTGCGGGACGGTTTCCGGTGGCAGCAGGGCGGCCTCCGGAACGGTGGGCGGAGGCGGTGCGGGCGCGGCCTGAATCGATTCTCCAGGCGTGCCGGAAATGGTCGCGACCGCGGCGGCGGACACGACGAGTGCGCGAATTCGGGCAGCCATGAATAGCCCTTTCGGAAGGGTCCGTGGGGAGGTTTGGTCCCTTCGGTGGGACGCGGGCGCCGGGGTCGCGTCGGGGAACGCCGAACCCGGGCGGCACGACGAAGGCTACGACGGGAAATCGAATACCGGAAGGCGTCAAGAGAACGTAAATGTCCTTCGTGTACAGGACGTGACCTGCGTTTTCCGGACTTTTCGCTGGTGTGCGAGCTGATCTGGTACTCCCGTGCCACAGTCGCTCACCGTCCGTGAGTGATGGGTCACCCGACTGGGGGAGGTCGATGGTTTTCTTGTTTCCCTGGCATTCATATTGTCCTCCCGGATTGTGGGCAGGACAATTGCGCGGAAGCGGCCCGTCCGCTTAACGTGTCGCCACCGCTGATTTTCTTTCTCGGGTAATCGCCGTCACATTTTCGAATTCTGTCGAACGACCGGGACAAAGGATTACGTATGCGCAATACTTCGAGGCGGCTGTGGGCGGTCGCGGCCGTCATCTTCCTGCTGCCGGGCGTCGTCGCGGCCCCGGCGCAGGCCGAGAGCGGTGTCCCGGACGCCAGGGCCGACGACGGCTCGCACGTCGTGGCCCAGACCACTGTGGACGGTGATCCGCGGATGCTGGACCTCACCGTGCGCTCGGTCGGCGTCGGGAGTTACGCGATGGTCCGGCTGATCCTGCCGTCGGGATGGGCCGCCGAACCGCAACGGAAGTGGCCGGCGGTGTACCTGCTCGCCGGGGAGACACGGCTGCAGGACTATCGCGGCTGGACCGCCAACACCGACATCCGGAAGCTCGCCGACGACTCCGGCGCGCTGGTGGTGATGCCGGGCTCCGGTTCGGCGGGGTTCTTTTCCGACTGGTGGAATTACGGCAAGAACGTCGTGCTCAATCAATGGGAGACCTTCACCGCCGTCGAGATCCCGCAGCTGATCGATCGCGGCTATCGCGGGGACGGTCGCCGAGTGGCGGCGGGGCTGTCACTCGGCGGCTACGGTGCGGTCGAACTCGCCGCCCGGCGGCCGGGGGTGTTCCGGTTCGCCGGGTCGTTCAGCGGCAACCTCAACCCCACGGGTCCGTACGGCGAGCTGCTGACCAGTGCGATCGTCGCTTCCGCCCGGCAAGACCCCGAAGCGCTCTGGGGTGACCGTCGTCGAGAGGCGTCGCGCTGGGACGCGCACGACCCGCTGGTGAACGCCGACCGCCTGCGTGGCACCGAGCTGTACCTGTCGACGGGCAACGGCCTCCCGGGGCCGTTCGACGGCAAGCTCCCGATCGACGTGCTGCCCGGCGCCATGCTGCTCGAATTCCTCTGCTCCGGGCAGACCACCGCGATGGCCGACCGGCTGAACCGGCTCGGTGTCCCGGTCATGACGGACTTCTACGGGGCGGGCACGCATCATTGGGCGTACTGGCAGGACCAGTTGCACAAGACGTGGCCGCGGATGCTGCGTGCCCTCGCCGCGCCGGTGAAGGCGGGGGAGGCGTCGTGACCCGTCCGTCCTTTGTGGTCACCGGGGCGTCGAGCGGGATCGGCCGGGCTTGCGTGGCCGAACTCGTCCGGCGGGACGCCCACGTCTGGGCCAGTGTCCGCACCGACGCGGATGAAACGGACCTCGCGCGGACCTTCGGCGAGGCGGTCACCGTGCTGCGGATGGATCTGCGGGATCCGGCGTCGATCGCGGACTGCGGGGAGAAGGTCGCGGCGGCGGGCCCGTTGCGGGGACTGGTGAACAACGCCGGGATGGCCCGGCCAGGACCGTTGGAACATGTCCCGCTCGACGATTTCCGGCAGCAGCTGGAGGTCAACGTCACCGGTCAGCTGGCCGTCACGCAGGCGATGCTGCCCGCGCTGCGCGCCGCGACCGGTGCCAGGGTCGTCACGGTCGGGTCGATGGGCGGGCGGATCGCGGGGCCGATGGTCGGGCCGTATCACACGTCGAAGTTCGCCTTGGTCGGGTTGACCGACAGCCTGCGCGCCGAGCTGGCCCCGTCCGGGATCGGCGTCGTCCTCGTCGAACCCGGCGCCGTCGCCACCTCGATCTGGCCGCGTGCCCGCGTCGCCGCCGAAGAAGTGCGTGCCGCACTGCCGGAAGCCGCGCGGGAAAGGTATGCGGCGCAACTGGACGAGGCCGAGCGCAGCGCTGAGCGGTCCGCGCGGAACGGTGTGCCGCCCGAGCGGGCGGCACGGGTCGTGGTCCACGCGCTGACCGCACGCCGCTTCGCGCCGAGGTATCTGGTGGGCAGGGACGCGCGGATCGCCGCCGTGCTGGCGAACCTGCCGTTCCGGCTCCGTTACCGGCTGACGGCGGCGAAGCGATGAGCCGGCGCGTCGTGATCGTCGCTCCCGGCTCGCGGGGCGACGTCCAGCCGTGCATCGCCTTGGGGCGTGGTCTCGACGGCGATCGGGTGCGGGTGCTGGCGGCCGAACGGTTCCGGACCCTGGTGACCTCGCACGGCCTGGATTTCGCGCCGCTCTCGGCCGATCCCGCGGAGATCCTCGGTTCGGACGGCGGACGCGAATGGACGGAGGGGCGCACGTCCGCGACCTTCCTGCGCGGGTTACGCGGCGCGCTGGCCCCGGTGATGGAGCGCCTGCTGGCCGACGTCCACGAGGGATCGGCGGGAGCGGACCTCGTACTCGCCCCGACGCTGGGATTCCTCGGCGCGCATCTGGGCGCGTCGCTCGGCGTTCCCGACGTCGAACTGCACTACCAGCCCAGCGTGCCCACGGGGGCCTTCGCGCATCCGCTGGTGCCGTGGGCGGCCAAGACCGGGCCGTGCGGCAGGCGGCTGAGCTTCCGCGCCGTCGACACCGTCGCGTGGCAGGTGCTGCGGCCGGAGGTGGACAGATGGCGCGAGCGGTCACTCGGCCTGCCCTCGGCCGGTTTGCGCGGGCCACGACGGACGGAAACTCCGGTGCTGTGCGGGTTTTCCGACGCCGTGGTGCCCCGGCCGAAGGACTGGCCCGCGCGGGTCCACGTCACCGGCTACTGGTTCCTTGAGGCGCCCGCCGCCTGGCGGCCGGACCCGCGCCTGAGGGATTTCCTCGCGTCCGGGCCGCCTCCGGTGTACGTCGGTTTCGGCAGCATGCGGCCGTCGGAGGCGGAGCGGACGTTCACGGCCGTCCGCACGGCGTTGCGCCGCGTGGGGTTGCGCGGCCTGCTCGGTACCGATGCCGGAGCAGGCGACGACGATCTGCTGACCGTCGGGGACGTTCCGCACGCGTGGCTGTTCCCGCGCGCCGCGGCGGTGGTGCACCACGGTGGCGCGGGCACGACCGCGGCCGCGTTGCGCGCGGGCGTTCCCTCACTGGTCTGCCCGGTCTTCTCCGACCAGCCGTACTGGGGCGACCGGGTCTTCCGGCTCGGCGCCGGGCCGCGTCCACTGCCGCTGCGGGAGCTGACCGCGGACTCGCTGACCGCGCGGCTGCTGGAGCTGTCCGGCAACCTCCTGTTCCGTCGCGGCGCGCAGTACGTCGCGGCGCGGCTGCGTGAGGAGGACGGGGTGGCGCGGGCTCGGCAGGTGCTCCGGGAGGTGGGCTAAGTGTATGCGTTTCGCATATAGTTGAGCCATGGAACTCGAGACGGCGATCAACGAATGGCACGAGAGCGTCAACGAAGGCGATCTGAGGCGATCGGCGGCCGCGGTCGGGGATCCCGTCGTCGTCCTCGGGCCGAAGGGCGCCGGGCCGATCACGTCCGCGCAGTTCGCCGACTGGGTGGATCGGTCGGGGATCAGGCTGAAGCCGCGATCGTGGCATCCGGTCAGCGATCGCCTGATGGTGGTGGAGGAGGACGCGACCTGGCCCGAAAGCGCGGGGCCGACGCGGGTGGCGACCGTGTTCCGGGTGGGCGGCGGCAAGGTCACCGCGGCGCTCCGGCTGCCCGATCTGAAGTCCGCGCTCGAACTGGCGTACATCTGCCGCGAGATGGCGGCGACCGAATGAGCACCCAAGGTCCTGGTCAGGCGCTGTTCGCCTTCGTCCGGCACTGGTCGCGCCGGACGGCGGCCGTCGCCGATCAGGGCCGTCTCGTCCTCGTCGGCGAGGCGGTCCACTCTCTCGCCGAGCGCAGGGCCGAGACGACGGTGAACGCGATCGCCGTCGAGATCGGCCTCGACCAGAGCGGCGCGTCTCGGCTGGTGAAGGCCGCGATCGAAGCGGGTCATCTGGCCATGGAGGCCTCGCGGAGCGATGGGCGCCGTCGTGAAGTTTCGCTGACGGCGGCGGGCCGGACCATGCTCGACCAGGCACACCGCTGGCAGGAACAGGTTTTCGATCAGCTCACCGACGGATGGAGCGAGAAACGGCGAAGCGAGTTTCAGCGGGCCATGAGCGATCTCATCGACCGCTCGCGTCTGCTACATGCTCCGTGAGGCGGCCGAAGCAGGACTGCCAGCCTTCGACGTGGCTGTCGCGCTCCGCCACGGTCTCGAAGATCGCTTGGTGGAACGACATTTCCGTCTTGCCGTCGAGGTCGAAGAAGTCGACCGTGACGAGGGTGTCGTGCCCGCGGAAGCCTTCCGGCTCCTCCCAGGCGAAGCTGAAGACGAGCCGCTCCGGCGGGACGATCTCGTGGTAGACGCCTGACATCCACAGCACGGTCTCGCCGTCGCTGATGCAGGTGCGCCACTTGCCGCCCTCGGTGAGGTTGACGGTGCAGGACCTGCTGGTGAAGCCGGCCGGGCCCCACCACTGGGCGAGATGGTCGGGATCGGTCCACACGCGGAAGACGAGCTCGCGCGGCGCGTCGAGGAGACGGGTGATCGTCAGGTCGGTCATCGTGGTTCTCTTCCGCAGGTATTCAACCAAGAGGTTAATCAATGTCCTGGTTGAACTCTAGTGGAGTTGTCAACCTGTGGACGAGGTGGCGGGTCGGGGTAGCGCCGGTCGCGGAGTTCGATGACGTCGGACGCTCGCCGCGGCACGGTCGAGTGTGGAGGATTTGGGACGTTGAGCGTCCCGAATCCTCCACACTCGGGCCGCCTGGCCCTTGATCAACGGAGGATTGGGGACACTCAGCGTCCCGAATCCTCCGTTGATCAAAGTCGCAGCCAAGTGCGGGTCGGTTCCGGACACTCAACCTCCGGAACGCAGCCGCACTCGCCGGTATCGGGCTCCCTCAACGGCAGCAGGACGAAAGCCTCCAGAATTCGAATCGCCACTCGGTCACGCCGAACCGTCCCGAGTGTCGGTGCCGGTCCGTACGGTCGCAGGCATGACTCTGCGCTCAGCACTCTGGCTGCCGATCTTCGACGAACTGGCCGACCCGGTGATCGTCGCGCGTCTCGCCGCCGAAGCCGAAGAAGCGGGCTGGCACGGCTTGTTCGTCTGGGACCACATCCGCTGGCGCGAGCCGGTGCGCGCGATCGCCGATCCGTGGATCACCCTCGCCGCCGTCGCGTCCGCCACCGAGAACCTCGCCTTCGGCCCGATGGTCACACCGCCGGCCCGCCGCCGCCCGGTCAAGCTCGCCCGTGAGACGGCCACGTTGGATCGCTTGAGCGGCGGACGGCTGATCCTGGGCGCGGGGCTCGGCAGCGATCGCTTCGGCGGGGAGTTCTCGAGGACCGGTGACGAACCGGACGATCGCAAGCGCGCCGAGATGCTCGACGAGTCGCTCGAGATCCTCACCGCCGCTTGGTCCGGTGAGCCCGTGCGGCACCACGGCGTGCACTACACGGTCGACGACATCACCTTCCTGCCTCGTCCCGCCCGCCCGATACCCGTGTGGCTGGCCGGTTTCCCGGGGAAGACGAAGCCGATGCGCCGGGCCGCGCGGTACGACGGGTTCTTCCCGGTGAACCTGCCGCACGCGGACGAGTTCGCCGAGGCGGTCGAGACGATCACCGCGCTGCGTGAAGGTGACGAGACGCCGTACGACTTCGCCATCGGCGTGCCCGCGGGCACGGATCTCGCGCCCTATGAGCGGGCGGGCGCGACCTGGTGGATGGCCGAATTCCCCTGGGACGACCTGTCCGTCGACGCGGTGCGCGGCGTCTTGCGGGAGGGCCCGGCTTGACCCCCGCTTTAATATCTCTTTACTAAATGCGATACTGGACCGACGAGGGGAGTACTTCCCAAGAGCCTGCCCGGTCAGTACGGACATCCCGCCGGTGTCCCCGGGAGGCCGCCCCACCGGGGTGAAGGAGACCTCGAACTTCGAGTTCGAGGAGACTCCATGCCCGAGTCCGTGGCAACCGTGGGATCGCCCGCGTTGTGGGCGATCAGCATCGCCGTCCTGCTGGCACTGCTCGTCGCCGATTTCGCGGTGACCCGGCGCCCCCACGAGGTTTCGATGCGGGAGGCCGCCGGCTGGTCGGCCTTCTACCTGGCGCTTCCGGTGGTGTTCGGGCTCTGGTTGTGGCTCGAGTTCGGCGGCGGTCAGGCGCTCGAGTTCATGACCGGGTTCGTCGTCGAGAAATCCCTGTCGGTCGACAACCTGTTCGTCTTCATGCTGTTGCTCGCCGCCTTCGCGGTCCCGTCCGAGGTGCAGCAACGTGTGCTGCTGTACGGCATCGTGGGCGCGCTGGTGCTCCGCGGCGTCTTCATCGCGGCCGGTGCCGCGATGCTGTCGGCCGGGACCTGGGCGTTCCTCGTCTTCGGCGTGGTCCTGTTCGCTTCGGCGGTCAAGATCCTGCGCGAGGCCATGTCCGGCGGTCAGAGCGAGATGGACCTTTCCCAACTGCGGTCGGTCCGCCTGCTGCGTAAGCTGATGCCGGTCACGGACGACTACCGCGGCACCCGGCTGACCGTGCGTGAACACGGACGCCGCGCGCTAACGCCGCTGGCGGTCGTGGTCGTCGCGGTCTTCGCGACCGACGTCGTGTTCGCGGTCGATTCCGTGCCCGCGGTGTACGGCATCACCGAAGACCCGTACCTCGTGTTCGCCACCAACGCCTTCGCCCTGATGGGCTTGCGCGCCTTGTACTTCGTGCTCCACTCGGCGCTCGCTAAGCTGGTCCACCTGAACCACGGCCTCGCGATCATCCTCGCCTTCATCGGCGTGAAGCTGGTCCTGCATTGGGCCCACGGGATCTGGCCTTCGGTGCCGCAGGTCCCGACCCCGGCCTCGCTGGGCGTGATCATCGCCGTCCTCGTCACGGTCTCGTTCACCAGCCTGTACGCGCGCCGTCGCGAAGCCGCCCGGACGGCCCAGGAGTGAGCGATGATCACCGCGCTCGTCGTCGGCTTCCTGATCGATGTGGCGGTCGCCGCCCTCTTCCTGGCCGCGCTGGTCCTGGTGTGCGCGGCGATGCGGCCCCCGCGCTGAGCTCAGGGGAAGCGGATCACGGTGATCCCCGCCAGCACGAAGAACACCAGCACCACCAGGGTTCCGCTGTGCCCGCCGGATGAGCTGGTCACGACCTGCTCGACGGCGCCGGTCAGCCGCACGCCGCAGTCCGCGACGACGGTGTGCCTGCCCGCCTCGATCCGCGTGAACTCGACGGCCGCGGTGAAGGCGCCGGTGCCGTCGGCGTAGGCACCGCCGACGCGTTCGCCGTCCGACGTCAGCGTCACCCGCTCGCCGGGTGTGCAGCCCTTGCCGGTCGCGGACAGCGCGTCGCCGGGTTGCACACTCGGCCGGTCGAGGACCAGGTCGTTCGGGCCCGGCGGGGTGCTGCTCGTCGACGGAACGTCCGTCGGCGGCGGGGGAGTGTCCGTTGTGGACGGTGGTGTCGTGGTGGGCGGCGTCGTCGTGGTCACCGGAGTGGTCGGCGTCGTGGTCGTCCCCGGTCTGGTCGGGGTGGTCACCGGGACCGTCGGCTTGGTGGTCGGCGGCACCTTCGTGGTCGGCGGCGCCGTGGTCACGGTCCCGGTCACGCGGAAGGTCGCGCTCCCGGTCAACGGCCCGCCGGTCCGCGCGTTCGTGCAGGTACCCGTGACCGTGTGGCCACCGGGTGTCGCGTTGCCCGGAACGGCCGTCCCGACCTGTCCACTGGGGGCACTGACCGACGTGATGGCCGTTCCTTCCCACGTGAAGGAAATCGGTCCTTTGCACGGGGAGAAATTCCAGGAAATGGTGAAAGAACTCCCGGCGGGTCCGCTCGAAGGTTTCAAACCAACCGTGGACTGATAAGGGGACTGCTGCGCGTTTCCCGCCCCCACCTGGGAAAGCAGGAACAACAACCCGGTCACGGTGCCGAATATCAGGCGAACCACGATACGCATTGGGACGTCCCTCTCCGGTAAGTACTCGCTGTAGCATTCCGGACCAGTCGGCCAAGGAAAACAGGGGATGCGCAAAATGGGACGTGTCATCGCGGCAGGGGTTGCGTTGGGGCTGTGCGCGATCCTCTTGGGTGCACCACCGGCCAATGCGGACGACGTCCTCGACGGCAGGCTCGACCTGGCGGTCACCCTCGACGACCGGCCGATCGCCAACGCCACGGTCATGATCGATCCGGCGAAACAGCTCGAACTCACCGTCACGGCCACCAACAGCGGAGGGACTTCGGTCAAGGTCCGCAGCGTCCGGGTGTCCGGGGTGGCGCTGGCCCTGACCTTCTTCGCCTACGACACCACGGCGCCGTTCGAGGTTCCCGCGCACAGCCGGGTCACCAGGACCTTCGTGCTGGACATGGCCGATCTGTCCGGTCAGGCGATCGGGCTGCTCCCGTCGACGGTCGAACTGCTCGACGCGCAGCGCGGAACGCTCGGCGAGGCGACCACCGTCGCGGACATCCGCGGATCCTTCTGGTCCGTCTACGGCGCTTTCGGGCTCGCGATGCTCGTGCTGACCGTGCTGGCGTGGCTGACCGCCCTGCTCGCGCTCGCCCGCCACCGCCTTCCCGCCAACAGGTGGCGCCGCGGCCTGCGTTTCCTGCCGGCCGGATTCGGCACCGGGCTCGTCGCCGTCGTCTCGCTGTCGGTGCTGCGGCTCGTCCCGCCGGAGCCGGCGATCGAGATCCCGGTGGTCCTCGGCGCCGCCGCGATCGCCTTCCTGCTCGGCTACCTGACCCCGCATCCCGCGCCGGGCCCCAGCGGTGAAGAGACGGTCCGGTTTCCTGACGACACCAAGGAATTCAACCGATGAGCGCACCCGCCGAGGTCGTCGCCGCGCTGCCGCAGTACGAGATCGGGCCCGCGATCGGCCAGGGCGGGATGGGGGTCGTCTTCGCCGGCGTCCACCGTTCGCTGCGCCGCGACGTCGCCATCAAACAACTGCCGTGGGACGTGCTGAACCACGCCGTCAGCAGCGAACTCTTCGACCGCGAAGCGCGCGTGCTGGCCAGCCTCGACCATCCGCACATCGTGCCCGTGTACGACTACGTGCGCACCGGCCGTGAGCACCTGATGGTGATGGAACGGCTAGACGGCGGCACGGTGCACAGCCGGTTCCATAATGGCGAGATCGGCGGGGAACAGGCCTGCGCGATCGGGCTGGCGATGCTCGCCGGTCTCCACGCGGCGCACGAAGCGGGCGTGCTGCATCTCGACGTCAAACCGAAGAACCTGCTCTTCACCACGCAAGGCGTGATGAAGGTGGCCGATTTCGGCATCGCGAAGGTGATCAGCGAGGGCGCCACCCTCGTCACGCACGGCGGCGAAGTCCTCGGCACGCCCGCCTACATCGCACCCGAGCAGGCGATGGGCAACGCGCTGAGCCCGGCGGCGGACGTCTACTCGGCGGGCACGGTGCTCTACGAACTGCTGTCCGGGAAACTGCCGTTCGACAACACCCGTGGCGCGATCAGCATGATGCGCCAGCACATGTTCACCGATCCGCGCCCGATCGACGGCGTGCCGTCACCGCTAGCCGGGGTCGTCATGCGCAGCCTCTCGCGCGAACTCGACTCGCGGTACCGCGACGCGGAGACCTTCGCCGCCGACCTCGCCTCCGCCGCCACCGCCGTGTACGGGCCGGGCTGGCTCGAACGCTCTCGCGTGCCGGTGCGGCACCTCACTCCGAGGGTGATCTCCGCGATCGGCGCGACGGTGCCCGCCGGAGACGGACCGACCAGGCCGGTCCGGCGTCCCGCACCGGATCCGACGCTGTCGGCGACCCGCGCGGAACTCGAACCGGGGAAACGTCCGGGCTCGGTGCTCTGGTTCCGGCTGGCCGCGGCCGTCGCCGCGATCGTGCTCGTGGTGCTCACCCTGCTCACACCGGAACGGCTGCCGCACGAGGCCACGACGCTGAAGATCGATGGCGTCGCGGCCTCGTCGGCGTCGCTCGACCTCAGCAAGACGTTCGCGGTGACGGGGGAGGGGAACCCGGGCCAGGTCACCCTTGCCCTTTCCGCCGCCGGGATCCCGCTCGGTTCCGCGTCGGCGGTCCCGAAACCCGAGGGCGAGGGCTACCGTGCCGATCTCGCGTTTCCCGGGCTCACCCGGTGGATCGTCGGCGGTGCCGTCACCGCGACCCTGACCGCGGACGGTGTCCCGCGGACCTTCACCGTCGTCACCGAACAGCATCCGCTCGCGAGCGCGCTCGGCGCGGGCAGCCTGATCCTCGCCCTGTTCGCCTTGGCGTACTTGGAATCCGGGCTGCGGACCCTCCGCAACGGACACCGCTGGCGGGGCGCGCTCGTCGGCGGGCCGGTGCTCGGCCTGCTGTTCGGCGCGACGGCGTGGCTCTGCGTCTCGGTGCTGAGGGTGCACGAGCCCGCGGTCCTGTTCGGCGTCGGCTGCGCGATCGCGGGGGCCGTGGCGACCGGTTTCGTGGTCGCGGCCGCCCGGGTCCGGCGCATGCGCTGAACCCGGGCGGCCCGCTCCGGGTCACGACTTCCGGTGCTTGCCCTCGTCGTCGACGACCTCGAACTGCTCCTTGCGGACCTTGCCCGAGATCGTCTGGTCCTCGGTGACGGTCTCGGTCCTGAGCCTCGCCCGCTCGACCGCTACGGTTTCCTTGTCCACCACCGGTTTCTCGGCGTGCAGCACGACTTCCTGTTCGTCCTCGGCGATCTCGGCCCGCTCACCGCCCGGCTTCGTGATCGGCTCCCGCTCGATCCGGACCTCCTCGTGGCTGACCGGAACGGTGACCTGCTGCTCCTCGGTGACGACGTACTTGCGCAGCCGGACATGGCCGGTCTCGACCTGCTCGGTGCCGACGTTCAGCCGTTCCTCGGACCGCGTCATGGCGGGCTCGGTGTCCCGATCCTTCCGACCGGAATCCGCACGCGTGCCCGGGTCCATGCCCGCCTTGCCACGGCCGCCGTCGCCCCGGCCCTGCGTCCGGTCGTCCATCCGGCCGTCCGGCGAGGTCCGCGGCATCGGGAGCCCGTAATGCTTGTACAGCTGCGCGCTTTCCTCCATCGACAGGTGGCCGTCGGCCTCGATACGGGGCGCGTCGGAGACGGCGTCCTTGTCGACACGGACGTGCACACCGTCCTGGTCCGCATGCGCTCCCGAGAGCGGGACGAAACTCTCCTTGGTGCCGAACAGGCCCGTCTTGACGGTGATCCATTCCGGCTGGCGTGTCGCGTCGGCGAGGTAGACGTTGCCCACCTTCCCGAGCTTGTTGCCGGTCGGGTCGACCACCGCACTGTCGATGAGTTCCTGCGGCTGCATGGTCTTCGCCATCGGTCCTGCTCCTCTCGAAAGATGCTGCTGAGAAGCCCACCGTCGGCCGGGCCGGTGATCATGGCAACCGTCGTGGTGCCCCTGTGGGTGACCCCGGAAAGTGGTGGTTTGAAGCGACGCTCACGGGCTAGGACCGGCGCGTAGCCGCAGGTGGAAGCGGGTGCTCGGGTGGTGACCAGCACGCCAGGGGGATGGTGCGAACGTGTGGTTCCGAAAATCGGATGCGGAGGCCTCCGGCCGTGTCCTACCCTCGTGGGCGTGATGCAGCAACTGCTGTTCCTCTGAGGAACGACGCCTCCACCGGTACCGCGAGCCGCGGGTACCGGAGTTCGTTCTTCCTGCTCATCACTTCACCGGAGGCAGTTCCTTCATGCATTCCCCTCTTTCGCCCGCGCCTGTGCGCGCGGCGCACGTCCGCCTGTCCGGCGTCCATCTCTCCTTCGGGGGACGACCCGTGCTCTCCGGCGTCGATCTCGTCGCCGCGGCCGGTGACCGGGTCGCCATCGTCGGGGAGAACGGTCGCGGCAAGACCACGCTTCTCCGGGTGCTCGCCGGTGACCTGGCCGCGGATCGCGGCGAAGTGCACCGGTCGGGTGCGGCCGGCGTCGCCGACCAGCAGATCCCGCTCGGCGCGACCGACACCGTCGGCGCGCTGATCGACCTCGAACTCGCCGCCGTCCGCGATGCGCTGGCTCGCCTCGAGTCCGCCACCGAGGCGCTCAGCGAGGGTCTTCCGGGCGCGGACGACGTTTTCGCCGCCGCGCTGGAACAGGCCGAAGCACTCGACGCGTGGGACGCGGACAGGCGCGTCGAAGTGTCGTTGGCGGCTTTGAACGCCGTGGACGACCGTGACCGTCCACTCGGGACACTCTCGGTCGGGCAGCGCCACCGGGTCCGGCTCGCGTGCCTGCTCGGCGCCGGGCATCCGGTCCTGCTGCTCGACGAACCGACGAACCATCTCGACGCGGCGGGCCTCGAACACCTCACCGAGCGGTTGCGCGCGCACCCGGGTGTGGTCGTGCTGGTCAGCCACGACCGGGCGTTGCTCGCGGACGTCGCCACCACGGTGATCGACCTCGATCCGTCGAGCGACGGCAGGCCGCGCGTCCACGGCGGCGGATACGCGAGTCATGTCGAGGCCCGCCGAGCCGAACGTGCCCGCTGGGAATCCGAGCACGCCGAGCAGATCGCCGAGCGGCAACGGCTGGCCGACGACCTGTCCGCCGCCCGGAACCGGTTGCGGGACAACTGGCGCCCGCCCAAGGGCACCGGCAGGCATGTCCGTGCCACCCGCGCACCCGGACTGGTCCGCGCGGTCCACCGGCGGCAGGAAGAACTGGCCGGGCACGTGGTGGCCGTCCCGCCGCCGCCCGCCCGGTTCTCCATGCCGGACTTGCCGTCACACGGCGGCGCGGTCCTGCTCCGAGCCGCCGGGGTGACGGTGGCCGGACGGCTGGCGCGTCCGGTCGACGTGGCACTGGAAAGCGGCGACCGGCTGGTGGTCACCGGCCGCAACGGAGCGGGGAAGTCGACGCTCCTGAGCGTGCTGGCCAGGGAACTGGAGCCGGACATGGGCACGGTCGCGCGCTCCCGATCGGCGCGGATCGGGCTGCTGGGACAGGAATCCGACCTGCCGGGCAGGCGGACGGCGATGGAGCTGTACGACGAACGGCTCGCCAGGCCGGGGATCTCCGGTCCGGGGCTGGGCGAACTGGGTCTGCTCGGTGGTTACGACCGCAACCGGCCGGTGGCCGAACTGTCGGTCGGCGCCCGGCGCCGGCTGGACCTGGCGCTCGTACTGGCCGGTCGCCCGCATGTCTTGCTGCTGGACGAACCGACCAATCACCTGTCCGCCACGCTCGTCGACGAGCTGACCGCCGCGCTCGGGACGACACCGGCCGCGGTGGTGATCGCGACGCACGACCGGCAGCTTTCGCGGGACACGGCATCCTGGCCGAGGCTCGCGTTGTGAACCGTCAACCGCGGTGGGCGAGGGTGTAGCGCACGGTCTGCGCGAGCACCACGCTCCCGTCGGGCTCGCGGAGCGGTTCGAGCTCCGCGAGCACGGCCTGGCGCACGGCGCCGAGACGGTCTTCCGGGATCAGCTCCCAGAACATCCGCTGGCCGTGCGACCAGGACCAGGTGATCCAGTGTCCGGGGTCGGCGAATTTCACCGGATAGACGCGTTCCACGGACGTGACACCGGTGAAGCCCGCTGACTCCACGGCCTGGCCGAACCCTTCGACGGTGGCGAACAGGCCCGACCTGATGGCCAGCGTCCAGGCCAGCTCCGGTGATACGAACGGTTTGAACACCTCACGCACGGCGGCCCAGCGCGGATCGTCGGCGCCGAACGTGGTCACGCCCATGCGGCCGCCGGGCGCGAGGAGACGATGCCAAGACCGGAGCCCGGCGACCGGATCGGGCAGGAAGAAGACCACGAACGACGCGAGGACCACGTCGAAGGCGGCGTCGGGCAGCGTCGGTTCTTGGGCGTCCATAAGGGAAACCGAGGCGTTGGCGCCGCGCGCCTCGACGTCTTTCGCGGTGCGTTCGACCATTTCCGCGGACAGGTCGATCCCCAGCACCGATCCGCCCGCGCCGACCCGTCCGGCCGCCGGGAACAACACCGCGCCCCGCCCACAGCCGACGTCCAGCACCCGCTCGCCGGGGACGAGCGCGACCCGGTCGAGCAGTTCCCCGGCGAACGTGCCGAAGAAGTCGACCCCGAGGGCGTCGTAGGTCTCCGCCGTCCGGTCGAACAGCCGCGCCATCGCCTGCCGGGTGTAAGCGCTCATGCGCAGGACGATGACCCGGGGAAAACGGTGTTGTCAAACGGATGGCGGGGATTTGTCATGCGGGCTTGAGTGGTGACGGCGAGAATTCGGCCCGGGATGTCAAATTTCTCTGGTGGGTGATGCGTCTCGTGAGTGGGAAGTCCCTCAAGGAGGCCTTCACGGACCGGGCACCCAGGCGCGGCGTGAGCGAAGACGTGACTCACGTGATCAGGGACGTGACTCGCGTGATTGGAGGCCGCACTCGGGTGTTCCGCCTCTGATCACGGGAGTTCCGGCTTCGATCACGTGAGTGCGGTTTCGCGAGAAGGCGCGGGACGTTGCGAAAGCCACTTTCGCAACGTTGAAGGTTGCGAAAGTGGCTTTCACAACACGCCCGCTCGGCTGCCGGGACTCAGGGCCGGTGGACGGTTCTAACCGTCCTGCGGTCTCACGAGAAGGCGCGGGAAACCTGCGAGAGCACGATGAGCCCGCACACCACCAGGTTCTTGTACTTGTGCTCCACCACGATGGCGACGAATTCGCGAATGGTCGCGCTCGGCCAGAAGTACCACGCCGTCGGCGACCCGATGACCTGGCCGTTCACCTTCGCGCGGCGGGCGATGAGGGCGGCGCGGAGTACGTGGAAGTTGTTCGTGACGACCGTGCAGCGGTAGTCCGTCTTCCGCTGCCGCATGATCTCGGCGCTGAAGGTGAGGTTCTCGAAGGTCGTCCGAGACCGGTCTTCGAGCAGGATCCGCTCCCTCGGCACGCCGTTCTCGACCAGATACCCGGCCATGGCGTGGGACTCGGGCAGGTCCTCGTCGGGTCCCTGCCCGCCCGAAGTGACCACCATCGGTTCCCCGCCGCGGCGGGCTTCGGCGTCGATCACGCGCCGGGCGCGGTTCAGGCGTCCGGCCAGCAGCGGCGGGACGCGGTGACCGTCCAGCAGTCCCGAACCCAGCACCACCACGAAATCCACGCCCTTCTCGGTGCGGATGCGGCCGTAGACGATCGAGTACAGGAGGAAGCAGACGAACAGGAACGAGAAGTAGACGACCAGCCCGTTCAGGATGCCCCGGACGATGTCGAGGGGCTCCCAGGCCAGCCGCGTGACGGTGGCGTTGAAGACGATCAGCGCGCAGATGCCGAGCCCCGCCAGCAGCGAAAGGACGTTGGCCAGCCTGCGACCCTCCCGGCGGAGCATGGTGATCCCGTTGCAGATCAGGAAGACCGTCAGCGCGAGAACCGTCGGGATGATCAGCAGGATCACGCCGACCGCGACGAAACCCGCCGCTTCGGGCGAAACCGAGGCGAGGAGCGCGATGAACGTCACGCCGAGGAAGAGGAGCGCGAAGAACAGGTAGAAGCCGTTCCGCAACTTGCGCCGGTCGCGCAGGAAGCTCACCAGGAACGCCGCGCAGCACAGGGCCGCGATGGCGAAGGGGATGGCAGCGGCCTCCACGGGGAACTCCAGCCTTGGGACGATGCGGACACGCGGCGGCATTCAAACACACGACGGAGCCGCCGAACGCACCTCCCGTTGGTGTGTCGCCTTTACCGACCCGAGTGAGTCAGCGCGCGCGTTGCACCGGCCGCTCGTCCCACACCGGTTCCGTCGTTTCCCTCACCTGCCCGTCCGAGCCGAACACGAGGTACCGATCGAAGGAGCGCGCGAACCAGCGGTCGTGCGTCACGGCGACAGTGGTGCCTTCGTACGCTTCCAGCGCCTGTTGTAACGCTTCCGCCGAAGCGAGGTCGAGGTTGTCGGTCGGTTCGTCGAGCAACAGGATGGTGGCGCCGCCGATCTCCAGCAGCAGGATCTGGAACCGCGCCTGCTGGCCGCCGGACAGCTTCTCGAACCGCTGATCGCCCTGCCCGTCGAGTTCGTATCGGCGCAGGACGTTCATCGCCGGCCCCCGGCTTCGCGCGTAGCCGGTCCAGAGAATGTCGACGAGTGTCTGCCCGAGCAGTTCGGGATGGGCGTGCGTCTGCGCGAAATGGCCGGGGACGACGCGGGCGCCGAGCTTCCACCGTCCGTCGTGCGCGACGTCCTCACCGGCCAGTAGCCGCAGGAAATGCGACTTTCCGGAGCCGTTCGAGCCGAGTACCGCGACCCGTTCGCCGTAAAAGACCTCCAGATCGAAGGGTTTCATCAGGCCGCTGAGTTCGAGCCCTTCGCAGGTGACGGCGCGGACCCCGGTCCGGCCGCCCCGCAGGCGCATGGTGATCTTCTGCTCGCGCGGGGGAGCGGCGGGCGCTCCGGCCTCCTCGAATTTGCGCAGCCGCGTCTGCGCGGCGTGGTAGCGCGAGGCCATCTCGTCGCTGCGCGCGGCGTACTGGCGCATGTCGGCGACGAGTTTCTTGAGCTGGGCGTGCTTTTCGTCCCACCGGCGGCGGAGTTCCTCGAATCGTTCGAACCGTTCCGCACGCGCCTGGTGATAGGTGTCGAAGCCGCCACCGTGCACCCAGACGTCGCCGCCGGCGGGCCCGGGCTCGACGCTGATGATCTTCTTCGCCGCTCGCGCGAGGAGTTCCCGGTCGTGCGAAACGAACAGCACGGTCTTCTGGGTCTCGCGCAGCCGTTCTTCCAGCCACTGCTTGCCGGGGACGTCGAGATAGTTGTCCGGCTCGTCGAGCAGGAGGACGCCGGAACCGCCGAGGAGCAGCGCCTCCAGCACCAGCCGTTTCTGCTCGCCGCCGGAGAGCGTGCGCACCTCGCGCCAGCGCGCCTTCTCGTACGGCAGGTTGAGCGCCGCCGTCGTGCACTTGTCCCATACGACTTCGGCTTCGTAGCCGCGAGCGTCACCCCAGTCGCCGAGCGCCTGCGCGTACGCCATCTGGTTCGCTTCGTCGTCGCGTTCCATCAAGGCGAGTTCGGTCTCGTCGACGGCACGCGCGGCGGCGCGGAGCGCGTCCGGCGACACCGAGACGAGCAGGTCCCGTACGGTCCGTTCGTCGCGTACCGACCCGACGAACTGAGGCATCACCCCGAGCCCGCCGCTGATGGTCACCGAGCCCTCGCTGGGGGAGAGTTCCCCGGAGATGAGCCGCAGCAACGTCGTCTTGCCCGCCCCGTTGGCGCCGACGAGCGCGCAGACGCTGCCCTCCCCGACCCGGAACGAGACGTCGTCGAGGAGAAGTCGTCCGTCGGGCAGGTGGTATTCGACATGCGCGACTTCCACGTGACCCATTTCGACAGACTGCCCGCGCACTCGGCGATCACGCAACGCAATATCTCCGGTAGTGTCGGTGACGTGGAGCGAACCTACTTCGGCGTGCGGCTCAAGCTGATGCTTGCGCTGTTCCTGCCCGAGTTGTTCGTCGTGCTCCCGGTCGTCGGCGGGATCAACCCGCTGAGCCTGGCCACCGCGCTGACGGCGTCGGTGGCGGTCGCGAACCCGCTCGGGCTGGCCGCCGCCCTGACCGCGTCCCTCGCCGCCGTCCTGCTCGCGCTCGCGGTGCATTTCCGCCTCGAACCGGCGGCCGCCGCGATGCGGGTGCGCGCCATCAGCCTGCGCGAACGCGCGCAGCTGTTCCTGAGCCTGCGCGATCCCGACGCGCGCGGCCGCGTCCGGCCCAGGGCTCCGTCACCGGGCATCGTGACTGCCTGACCTTTCTCGTTCGAAGGTGCGGCAGTCACTCCTGCCCGCATCCCTTCGACCGACGGAGTGACCTGGTCATGTTCGATTTCTTCCTGTACCCCGTTTCCGCCATTCTCTGGTTCTGGCACAAGGTCTTCGGTGCCGTGTCGAGCCCCGACTCGGGCGTCGCCTGGGTGCTGTCCATCGTGTTCCTCGTCTTCACATTGCGTCTCCTGCTGGTCAAACCCGCGCTCGGCGCGTTGCGCGCGGGCCGCCGCATGCAGGCACTCGCCCCGGAGATGCGGCGGATCAAGGAGAAGTACGGCAAGGATCGCCAGCGAATGGCGGAAGAGGTCCGGAAACTGCACGCCGAAAGCGGCTCCAACCCGCTGGGCGGCTGTCTCCCGGCGCTGATCCAGCTCCCGGTGTTCCTGTCGCTGTACTGGGTCCTGCGCGATTTCACGCCGGGCGCCGTCTCGAACCACGTCTTCGACCACGCCGGTGTGCAATCGTTCCTGAACGCCGACCTGTTCGGCGCGAAGCTCGGCAACTGGCTTTCGCAACCCGCGACGGAACTGGCGGCGTTCGGCACGGATCACGTCCACATGATCGCCGTCGGCGTGCCGCTGATGCTGATCGCGAGCCTGGCCACGTTCCTCTCGATGCGGTCGGGCCTCGCGCGGCAGTCCGCTCCGGAGACCGCCGGGATCACCAAGCTGATGATGTACCTGGCGCCGGTCGGCATGCTGGTCTCGGGTTCGTTCTTCCCGGTACCGATCGGGGTGCTGCTGTACTTCCTGGCCACCAACGTGTGGACGCTGGGGCAGCAGCACTTCCTCACCAAGGTCGTCGACCGGGAGGAGGCTAGCCGCTGACCGACCGGCGGGCCGCGACCGAGTACCGGACCGCCTTCCGCAGTCCGGGCAGGACGGTGTCGACGTGCGCCGCGAGCGCCTTGATCGCGCTCCGGTGCACGCGGTTCTCCTTGGCGCTGAACACCGTGTGGACGTCGCCCTCGGCGGAGAGCACGGCGAGCACCGCGTCCTCGATCGGGACGGCGGTGGGGTCTTGACCGCTCAGCACCACGTCGCGGACTCGTCCACGGAGCCCTTCTGCCACCCGAGGATCAGCCAGGGCGATGTCTCGGACGGGGAAGATTCCCATCGCCCGGTGCCTGCCGACCGTGATCGTCCCGGCCGTGGCGAGCTGGTCCCGGACGATGTCCTCGGCCCGGTGCCAATCGCGGTCGACGACGGTGAGCCAGCGCCGCGGTTTCGTTCCGGGAGCGTCTTCCAGCACCTTGGCGAGGAAGGGGTCTTCCTGGGCGAGACCCGCCGCGGCCGTGCGCTCGGCCTTCCCGTCGCGATCGGAGAGGAGGCCCGCGAGGACCAGATCGGCCACCGCGGCCGCACGCAGGAGCGAGCCCCGCACGACGGCGCCGGCGGGGTCGAGCCGGTTCTTCTCGGTGTCGTAGCCGAGCAGGTACATCCGTTGCGGCAGAGAGTGAGCCATCTCGTCTCCCATCGGGACCGGTCCCGTCGGACAGCTTTACCCTCTGCCGGATGAAGAGCCAGACGACAGCGCGCATTCGAGTGACCGTGGCGCTCGCCGTCGGCTGCCTGCTCGCGGGCTGCGCCACGAATCCGGCGGAACCGGAACCGAAACCCGCACCCCCGCCGTCTCCGACCGGCCCGGATCCCGCACTGCTCTCCTGGGCGGGCGGATACTGCGGCGCGGTGAAGGACATGCGACTGATCGTCTACAGCATGGCCAAGGGCTACGACATCGAGACAGCGGCCGATCTGCCGAAGGCCGAGGAGTCGCTGAAGAAGCTGGACACCGCGCTGACCGCGGCGATCACCGGGCTCGAGAAGCTCCCGAAGATCGCTCAGAACGCCGACGAACTGGCCGCGGGCGAGCTGGCGTTCTACCGGAAGCTCCACGGGAAGGTGACCGAGTTCCGCACCCTGCTGCCACGAGGCGGCGTCGAATACGCCAAGGCCGCCCTCACTCTGAGCGGGGCCGATCTGGTCACGCATGTGCCCGCGGTCAAGACCGGCGACGTGCCGGGCCTCGATCAGGCGATGAAGGCCGACAAGGCCTGCGAACTTGTCGGCTAGATCACGCGAAACAGGGCCAAGAACTGTTCGGTACCGGCGTGTCGGGCAAAGCCCGATGGGGAATCATCGCGCTCGCCCGGGAACTGTTCCCGGGCGGGTGGGTGTTCCCGGCGCCGTCCGGCGCCGGGAACGCGTTCGCAGATGACGTCCGGTGATGGACGCCGAGTCCTCGGCCAAAGCCGACGGCGTGCCCTCGAACACCACCGTCCCGCCTTCGGCACCCGCGCCCGGTCCGATGTCGATGACATGGTCGGCGTGCGCGATCACCCGTTGGTCGTGTTCGATCAGGACGAGGGTCGCGCCGCCGTCGACGAGTTCGTCGAAGAGCGCGAGCAACCGGTCGACGTCGCTGCCGTGCAGGCCGGCCGTGGGTTCGTCGAGGACCAGGCGCAGTTCGTGCGCGGGACCGGCGTCGGCGAGGTGCCTGGCCAGCAGCAGCCGTTGCCTTTCGCCGCCCGACAAGGTGTCGAGGCTTTGCCCGATCGTCAGGTAGCCGAGCCCGACGCGGTCCAGCCAGCGTGACCGCTGCCCGATGGGGGACCGCTCGCCGAACAGCGCGGCGACGTCCGCCGGGTTCATCGCCAGCACTTCGGCGATGGTCCGGCCGTGCAGGCGCGCGGTGAGCGCGTCCGGGTTGAACCGGGTGCCGCCACAGGCGTCGCAAGCGGTCTGGACGTCGTCGAGGAAGGCCAGGTCCGTGATGATGACGCCTTTTCCCTTGCAGACCGGGCAGGCCCCGCGGCCGTTCGCGCTGAACCACGACGGATGTTTCCCCGTGGCCTTCCCGAAGGCTTCGCGGATGGGCTCGGCGATACCGAGCACCGTGGCGGGCGTCGACCGGATGCCACCACGCAGCGGAGCCTGTTCGACGACGACGAAATCGGGATGCCGCCGGGGGAGTTCGCCGGTGATCAGGGTGCTCTTGCCGGAGCCGGCGACCCCCGAAACGACGGTCAGGACCCCGAGCGGCACGTCGACGGTGACGTCACGGAGGTTGTGGCTGCGGGCACCGGAGATCGTCACGGCACCTCGCGCGACGCGGGTCCGCTCGCGGAACCGAAGCGGGACACCGAGGATCCGCCCGGTCTCGGTGCCGGCCGTGAGGAGTTCGCCGGGGCCGCCCTCGAATTGGATGCGTCCACCGCCGTCGCCTCCGGCGGGTCCGAGGTCGATGACGTGGTCGGCGGCCGCGATGACGGCGGGATGGTGTTCGACCACGAGGATCGTGTTGTGCGCGTCGCGGAGCCTGGCCAGCAGTTCGAGAAGGCGGTGCACGTCGTGCGGATGCAGGCCGGTGCTGGGTTCGTCGAACACGTAGCAGACGTCGCTCAGCGCGCTGCCGAGATGGCGGACGATCTTGACGCGCTGGGCCTCGCCGCCGGACAGCGTCCGCGACTCCCTGGACAGGCTGAGGTAGCCGAGACCGACGGAATCCAGCGCGTCGAGGCGTTCCCGGATCGCTTGCGACAGCGGGGTCACCGACGGATCGCGCACGGCCGCGACGACGTCACGCAGTTCGCCGACCGGCATGGCGGACCAGTCCGCGATGGACCGCCCGTCGATCAGGCTTCCGCGTGCCGCCTCGGAAAGGCGGGTTCCCGCGCACTCCGGGCAGGTGCCGCGGGTGACGACTCCGGCGAGTCCTTCCTGTTCCTCGGCCGTGAGGCGCGACGGCGTCTTGCGCAGGTACGAATCCCGCAGGCGCGGGACGATGCCGTCGAACAGGCCGTGCTTGGGGTATTCGGAGCCGGGGTCGTCGAGGGGGAGTGCTTCGGCGTGCAGCAGGGCCTCGACCTTCGCCGCCGGTAACCGTCCTAACGGGACATCGGGATCGACGAGTCCGGAATGGACCAGCCGTTTCCAGCGGTAGGTCCCGGGAGCGAACGTCGGGAACCGCACGGCGCCATCGCGCAGGCTGCGCGAGCGGTCGAGCAGCCGGTCGAGGTCGATGTCGTCGACCGCGCCGAGCCCTTCGCAGCGCGGGCACATCCCGGCCGGATCGTTGAACGAGTAGGCGGGCGAGAACCCGGCGCCCGGCTTTCCGAGCCGGGAGAACAGGAGGCGCAGCAGCGGCGCGATGTCGCTCGCCGTGCCCACGGTGGACCGCGCGTTGCCGGTGAACCGGCGTTGATCGACGATCGTGGTGAAGACCAGGCCGTCGATCCGGTCGACGTCGGCGGGCGGATGCTGGGGGAGCCGGTTCCGGACGAAGGCGGGATAGGTCCCGGTGACCAGGCGCTCGGCTTCGGCCGCGATGGTGTCGAACGCGAGCGACGACTTCCCGGAGCCCGATACGCCGGTGAACACCGTCAGCCGGTGTTTCGGCACCCGTACCGAGATGTCGCGGAGGTTGTGCGTCCGGGCTCCTTCCACGGTGATCGACCGGCCTCGATCCGCTTGAACTTTCGCCATGAACCGAGGCTACGATGAGATGTGGCCGGATTACGGCCACAACTAGCGGGAGGCGTCGTGACGGCACCACGGGAACGGATGCTGCGGCTGCTGTCGCTCCTGCAATCCGGCCGGGCGTGGCCCGCCGCCGAACTCGCGACGGCCATGGAAGTCCCGCCGCGCACCCTGCGCCGGGACATCGACAACTTGCGCGGTCTGGGCTATCCCGTGGAGAGCAGCCGCGGTCCCGGGGGCAACTACCGGCTGGTCGCGGGCACCGCGCTGCCGCCGCTGATGCTGGAACACGACGAGGCGATCGCCACCGTGCTCGGCCTGCGGCTCGCGGCGGCGGGCGGAACCGGCGTGGACCTGACCGCCGAATCGGCCGACCGCGCCGCCGCGAAACTCCGGCGTGTCCTGCCGTCGGCACTGAGGCGGCGGACCGACGAAATGCTCGCCGCAGTCGAGTTCGGGACCGGCGAACGGCCGCGGGTCGCCCAAGACGTCCTGAACGTCCTCGCCGCGGCGATCGCGGCCCGGCGGTGCCTCGAGTTCGCGTACACGGGCAAGGACGGCCCGTCGTCGCGGACGGTCGAGCCGATGCGGCTCGTCCAGCTCGGCAGGCGGTGGTACCTCTATGCCTGGGACCTCGGCAGACGGGATTGCCGGAGCTTCCGGCTCGACCGGATCGGCGCGCCGTCGATGACCGATGTGGCGTTCGAGCCGCGTCCGCTCCCCGTCGAGGATGTCGCGGCGCACCTCCAGGAACGCTTCTACAGCCCGAAATCCCTCCGGATCACGCTGACCCTCGACGTCGGCGCGAGCGAGGCCGCTGCCCGGCTTCACCGGGTCGATGGGGGTTTCGAAGCGCTCGGTGACGACAGGTGCCGATACGTCGCCTACGTCGATTCGTTCGAGTGGCTGGCGGTGGTTCTGACGCTGACCGATATCGGGTTCACAGTGGAGGAACCGGCGGAATTCGCCGAGTACCTGGTGCGGACGGGGGAGCGGCTGCTGCGGGGCGCCACCCGCTTGCCAAGTACATGAAGGCCCCCTTCCTTGCGCCTAGGTACAGGAAGGGGGCCATCATGTACTTCAGGGACCGCCGCTCACGAGGGGTGCGGCCACTGCTGACCGCGCGTCCAGGAATCCAGCACCATCAGCGTCTTCGTGCCCGTCACCTGGTGATGCCGCCGGATCTCGTCGATGGTGCGCTGCAGATGGCCCATGTCCCGCACCCGCAGCCAGACCAGCGCGTCGGGGTCGCCCGCGATCGTGAACACCGCCTGGGCCTCGGGCATCCGGGTGGTGGTGCGGACGATCTCGCCGACCTTGGTGGTCCCGGTGAACCGCAGTTCGGTGAACGCCTCGATGCCCCAGCCGAGTTTGGCGTGGTCGATCTGGACGGTGTAGCCGACGATGACGCCGTTTTCCTGCATACGGTCGATCCGGCGTTTGACCGCCGCGGTGGACAGCGTGACGCGGGCCCCGATGTCGCCAAGGGTGCGCCGAGCGTCCTCCCGCAGCAGTTCGAGGATCTCGCGATCGGTCTCGTCGATGAGCTGGTCCGCCATGAGCCAGGATGGTACGCAGACGCAACGGATATCGGCCAGCGGAGAAGATGGGCCGGATTTTTTGCGTGCAGCGTGCCAATAGACTGCCGCCTGTTGCGAGGGCCCGCGCGGTCGGGTCTCCTGTCGTGACGTCACGCGGGGGTGCCGAAGGAGGCAGGTCTGGTGGAGCAGTTCACGTTGGAGGACCGGTATCTGCGGGAGGACGGCACCGTCTACCTCAGCGGTGTCCAGGCCCTGGTCCGGATGCTGTTCGACCGGGTGCGGCACGATCGCGCCGCCGGGGCGTCCCCCGCCGTGTTCGTCTCGGGTTACGAGGGATCGCCGCTGGCCGGCTACGACCTCGAACTCGGCCGCCGCTCCCACCTGCTCGAAAAGCACGACGTCGTGCACCGTCCCGGTCTGAACGAGGAGCTCGCCGCGACCGCGGTGATGGGCAGCCAGCTCACCGCGTCGGTCGGCTCGTCGCGCGGCGGGGTCACCGGGTTCTGGTACGGCAAGGCCCCCGGCCTCGACCGGGCGACCGACGCCCTGCGGCACGCCAACCTCGCGGGGACCGACCCGGCGGGCGGCGCGGTGGCTCTGGTCGGCGACGATCCGAACGCCAAGTCCTCGTCGGTGCCGTGCGCCTCCGAGCTCGCGCTGGCCGACCTGGCCATGCCGGTGTTCTTCCCGTCCGACTCCCAGGACGTGCTGGACTTCGGGCTGCACGCCGTGGAGCTGTCCAGGGCGAGCGGACTGTGGTCGTCGATGAAACTCGTGGCGAACGTGGCCGACGCCGCGAGCACCGCGCACGTCCGGCCGACGTGGACGGCGCCCGAGCTGGCGCTGCCCGCGTACCGGCACAAGCCCAGCACCCGGCTCCTCGGCACCACGTTGATGGCGCTCGAACGCAGCCTGTACACCGAACGCCTGCCGCTGGCCGTCGAATACGTGCGCGCGAGCGGGATCAACCGGATCGTCCAGGAAGGACCGGCGGATCGCGTCGGCATCGTCACCGCCGGAAAGTCCTATTTGGACTTGATGCAGGCGCTGCGGTTGCTCGGCCTGGACGCCGACGCGTTGTCCCGCCACGGGATCCGGATCCTCAAACTCGGTGTCATCCACCCGCTCGAACCGTCGATCGTCCGCCGCTTCGCCGACGGACTCGACGAGATCGTCGTGGTGGAGGAGAAGCGCTCCTTCGTCGAATCGGCGATCAAGGAAGTCTTGTACGGCACCGCCGGCGCGCCCGCCGTGTACGGCAAGACCGGCCCGGACGGCCGCACGCTGTGCACCGAACTCGGCGAGCTCGACCCGGACGCCATCGCGAGGGCGCTGGCCACCCGGCTGAGCGAGCATCACGAGATCCCGTCCGTGACCGCGTGGCGGCACCAGCGCCGCCGCGAGCGCATCTCCGTGCCGCTGCTGACCAGGACGCCGTACTTCTGTTCCGGCTGCCCGCACAACTCCTCGACCAAGGTGCCCGAGGGCACGGTGGTCGGCGGCGGCATCGGCTGCCACGCCATGGCGTTGTTCATGGAGCCGGAACAGGTCGGGGACGTCGTCGGCCTGACCCAGATGGGCGGCGAGGGCGCGCAGTGGCTCGGAATGGAGCCGTTCGTCGACGCCTCGCATTTCGTGCAGAACATCGGTGACGGCACGTTCACCCACTCCGGCAGCCTCGCGGTCCGGGCGGCGGTGGCCGCCGGGGTGAACATCACCTACAAGATCCTCTACAACGCGACGGTCGCGATGACCGGCGGGCAGGACGCCGTCGGCGGCCTGTCGGTGGAACGGCTGGCGTCGCTGCTCCTGGTCGAAGGCGTCGCGAAGGTGGTCATCACCAGCGACGAGCCGAAGCGGCTCCGCGGCGTCCGGATGCCGGACGGTGTCGAGGTCCGGCACCGTGACGAACTGCTGAGCACCCAAGAGGAACTGGCCCGCGTTCCCGGCGTGACGGTGCTCATCCACGACCAGGAATGCGCCGCCGAGAAACGCCGCAAACGCCGTCGCGGCAAACTGGAGACCCCGGCGGCCAAGGTCGTGATCAACGAGCGGGTATGCGAGGGCTGCGGCGACTGCGGCGAGAAGTCGAACTGCCTGTCGGTTCAACCGGTCAGCACCGAATTCGGCCGCAAGACCACGATCCACCAGTCGTCGTGCAACGTGGACTACTCCTGCCTGGCCGGCGACTGCCCCTCGTTCATGACGGTGGTGCCCACCGGCCGCAAACACCGGCGCAAGGCCGGGGAGATCACCGCGGCCGAACTGCCCGAGCCCGAGACCTCCGGCACCGACTTCACCGTGCGCATCACCGGGGTCGGCGGGACCGGCGTGGTCACCGTCGCGCAGATCCTCGCGACGGCCGCCGTGCTCGAAGGCAAGCAGGTCCGGACACTGGACCAGACCGGGCTCGCGCAGAAGGGCGGTGCCGTCGTCTCGGATCTGAAGATCACCGCCGAGCCGACGCCGCAGGCCCCGAAACTCGCGGCCGGGGAATGCGACCTCTACCTGGCCTGCGATGTCCTCGTCGGCGCTGATCCGGCGCATCTGACGGTGGCGGACTCCGGCCGGACCACGGCCGTGGTCTCCACGACCGAGGTGCCGACCGGCCGGATGGTCGTCGACACCACGGTGTCCTTCCCCGATGCCGCCGCCGTGCGCGGGGCGATCTCGGACAACGCGGCGCGGACGGTGGCGCTCGACGCGCGGGAACTGGCGGAAATCCTGTTCGACGACGACCAGTTCGCCAACATCCTCCAGCTCGGCGCGGCGCACCAGACCGGCGCCATCCCGCTGGACGCGGCCAGCCTGGAACGCGCGATCGAACTCAACGGGGTCGCCGTCGCGGGCAACCTCCAGGCGTTCCGGCGCGGCAGGCAACTCGTCGCCGATCCCGACGCGCTGCACGCCGTGGTCGCCCCGGCCGCCGTCGCCGCGAGCCCCACTCCGTCGGCGGCCGCCCTGCGTGCCCGCGCGCTCGTGCACGCCGAGCCGGGTTCGGAACTCGCGCGGCTGCTGGACATCCGCGTCCCCGAACTCGTCCGGTACCAGAACGTGCACTACGCGAGGGAGTACGCCGAGTTCGTCGAGCGTGTCCGGATCCTGGAAGGGGATTCGACCGCCATCACCGAGGCGGTGGCGCGGAATCTGCACAAACTGATGGCGTATAAGGACGAGTACGAGGTCGCGCGGCTGTCGCTCGATCCCGCCGTGCTCGCCGGGATCGAGGAGGAGTTCGGCGTCGGGAGCCGGTACGCCTACCGCCTGCACCCGCCCTTCCTGCGCGCGATGGGCATGAAGCGGAAGATCGCGCTGGGCCCGAAGTTCCGTCCGGTGTTCGTCGCGCTGCGTGCCGCGCGGAAACTGCGCGGCACCCGCTGGGACCTGTTCGGCAAGGCACACGTCCGGAAGGTGGAGCGGGAGCTCGTCGGGCAGTACCGGGCGACGATCCTCACCGCTTTCGGCACCGAGGAGGCCGATCGCGGAAGGCTGCTGGCCTTGGCCGAGCTCCCCGATCTGGTTCGTGGCTACGAGGACGTCAAACTGGCGAACGTCGAGGCATACCACCGGGAACAGGCCGCGCTCCTGGCCGATCTCGTCCGGGCGGACCGGCTCGGCGCGAACACCTGACGCGCCGGCCACCGGATACGGCCGAACGTACGAATGCCGCCGCCCGATTGTGTTTCCCGACGGCATTTTCCGGATAGTCCGCGCTTCTTGTGTCAAGAATGTGCCGGGTTTTCGGATACCGGCGCGCGTGACTGCCAAATTCGGCTGCTGTCAAGAGTTTCCGCTGCCTGACGGTCCCGGTCGGCTGTTCGTGTGGAACGTGCGCGATTCGTGAAGTGAGTGCATTAGTGTCGCTCCGGGGTCCGCACATCCACACCACTGATCGGGATTGGGGAGTCATCGTGAAGAGGAATAGTGTGCCTGTCGCGCGAAGACGGATGTTCACACTGGTGGCGGCTCTCGCCGTGGTCACCGGCGCGGTGACGGGGACCGCGCGGGCCACCACTACGGGCCCGGTGGATCTCGGCACGCTGCCGGGGGACGACGAGAGCACGGTCCTCGCGGTCAACGAGGCGGGGGAGATGGTGGGGCTGTCGCTCGCGGGCCCGACCCCGAAGCGCAGCCATCCGGTTCGCTGGGACGCCACCGGCCAGATCATGGCGCTGCCCACGCCGGGAGGCACCGAGGGGCAGGTGCGCGACATCAACAGCTTCGGGGTGTCCGCGGGGTACGTGCTGACCGCGACCACCGCCGTACCCGCACGCTGGGACGCCACGGGGCAGGCGACCTTGCTGCAGCTTCCGCCCGGTTATCACAACGCCACCGCCTGGGCGATCAGCGACACCGACGTCGTCGTCGGGGCCTGGCTGACGCCGGCCGAGCAGTATCACGGGTTCCGCTGGGATCCCGATGGCACGGCCACCGACCTCGGCACGTTGCCCGGTGAGACCTGGAGCATGGCCGACGGTATCTCCGGCGACGGCACCATCGTCATCGGCAGCGCCGTCCGCTCCGCGGCGAACCAGGCCGCGCGGTGGGTGAACGGCGGGCCGATCACCGAGCTGGCGCCGCAAGGGGTGAGCAGCGGCGCGAGCCGGATCAACAAGGGCGGAGTGGCCGCCGGCGCCTTGCGCGAGACCAGCAGCGGGCCCCCGATCCCGGCGAAATGGGATCGGGACGGCGTGATCCATCCCCTGGACTGGCCCAGCCCATATTCGGTGTGGATCTACGGGATCGGCCCCACCGGTTACGTGGTCGGCAGCGGCTATCTCAACCCGCCGCGCCGATCGGCCGTGCTGTGGGATCTCGACGGCGACGTCATCGCGCTGCCCGACGACGGTCTCGGCGCCGACGCCGAAGCGGTCGACTCGCAGGGCACCGTGGCGGGCACTTTCCGGAGCCAGGCGACGGTCTGGTTCCGGGACGGGGAACGCAGGCAGCTCGGCACGCTGCCCGGCGGCACCCGCAGCCAGGGTTACCGGATCACGGACAACGGCCGCGTCGTCGGCACCGCCTCGAACGCGGCCGGGAAGTCGCACGCGGTGTACTGGACCCTCGGCTAGGGCTGGAGGAGCAGGTATCGGTTGCGAGTGGGGAGGATTCGGGACGTTGGACGTCCCGAATCCTCCCCACTCGGCATGACGTCCGCCGAATATCCACTGGACGGCACGACGAGACTCGGAGTGTGGATTCCCCGCGACCGAAGAGCACTACGCCGGACCTGGGCCCGATGCCGCGGCGCGTCACCGTGGACGCGGCGCAGCTACTCGCGCTGCTGAGCGGGCAGTTCCCGGAGTGGGCCGGTCTCCCGGTCCGCCCGGTGGCCGAATCCGGGTGGGACAACAGGACTTTCCGGATCGGCGACGACATGGTGGCACGGCTGCCGAGCGCCGCCGAGTACGCCTTGGCGGTGGACAAGGAGCAGCGCTGGCTCCCGTTGCTCGCTCCCCGGTTGCCGGTGCCCGTCCCGGTTCCGCTGGCGAAAGGACGGCCTGGCGCCGGCTACCCCTTCGAGTGGTCGGTCTACCGATGGCTCGACGGCGAACCCGCGAGCGCCGACCGTATCTCCAACCCGGTCCGGTTCGCCCTCGACCTCGCCGGTTTCCTGGCGGCGCTGCGGACCATCGACACGACGGGCGGCCCGCAACCCGGCAAGCACAACTGGTTCCGGGGCGCCACACTGCGCACCTACGACGCGCAGACCGAGCGGGCGCTCGCGGCGTTGGACGGCGACATCGACACCGGCGCAGCGCGCGAGATCTGGAAGACCGCGCTGGACAGCCCTTGGGACGGAACGGATCGCTGGTTCCACGGCGACTTCGCGCCGGGGAATCTCCTGCTCGACGGCGAGGGACTCGCGGCCGTCATCGATTTCGGCACCTGTGGCGTCGGCGATCCGTCCTGTGACTTGGCGATCGCCTGGACGTCGCTGACCGCCGACGGCAGGCGAGCGTTCCGCGAGCGGCTTCCGGTCGACGACTCCGAATGGGAGCGTGGCCGTGGGTGGGCGCTCTGGAAGGCCTTGATCACTCGCGCGCGGACGAGGGACCGCGTCGACGAGGAAGCGGCGAACGCGCGTCGCGTCTTGGCCGCGATCGCTGAGTGACACTCGCCGGGCGGCCGATCGTGGTTGGATCGATCGCATGTCTTCCATCGTCGTCGCCGTGATCGCAGCCGTCGCCTCGATCTCCGCGGCGGTGGTCGCCGGGATCTTCGCGCTGGCCGCGCGCCGTCTCGAGGCGCGGGTGCAGAGCGCCGACCAGGTCCGCGAACGGATCTCCGAGCAGAAACGCGCGATGTGCGAACCCGTCGTCGACATGCTGGAACGGATGTTCACCACCGACGACCTGCCCACGGAAGAGGAGCTGAAGCACAAGCGCCGCTTCGACACCTGGGTGAACGTCTACGGCTCGGACGGCATCGTCAAGGCGTACTCCCGCCTCATGCAGGGACTTCCGGCCGGGGCACCGCCGGACATCCAGTTCCGCCTCTACGCGGACTTCCTGATCGAGGTCCGCAAGGACATCGGCGACCCGGGTACCGCGGTCGACCGGATGCAGATCCTCGGGCCGCGGTCGGCGAATCTCTCGGATCGCCGGAGCCTGACCGACGCCGACTTCGACACGGTCTGCAAACGCCTCGGCTGGGTCCCGCCCTGGCGCGGCAAGTAGGCCGACCCGATCGCGGCCCTGTTGGCCAGTAACCACCCTCGCGGGGGTGGCGGCGGACGTTTTGGGGGCGCGGCTGACAGATTCGCGAACGGCGAATCGACCGCGTATGACAAAGACGAAGAATGGTCGCGCGGGCGCTGTGATTTTCCTTGCCTGCCGAGCCTCGCGGGTGTGTTAATTCCCTGTGGCATACCCGTAAATGTGCACACGCGCCCGCTGGGAAGGGCCCGCGAAAGCGGCCATTAATCGTTTGTCCGATGCTTTCGGCGGGTGTGGTCTATGTGTTGGAGAGGGACCTGTGAAACACAGAAGACGTAGTCGAAGACTGGCCGGGGGCATCGCCGTCGTGAGCACGGCGGCCTTGGTGACACTGGGTCTCACGATCGGCTCGGGCACCAGTGCCGCGGCTCCGGGTGAGCTCACGCAGAATTACTCGTGCCCGTTCCCGTTGATCGGTGATCAGAACGTCTCGGTCACCATCAAGACCACGCAACCTTCGACGATCGAGACCGGGAAACTGACTCCCGCCATCGAGATCACCGCCGTGTCCAACGCGGGCAAGACGGCGACGGAAGGCCTTCGTCTCGTCGGTGCCGAGTCCATCAAGGGCACCGCGAAGGCGACCTCCACCGTGACGATGCCCGGCAGCCAGGGCACGATGACGGTGAAGGTCGATTCCGACGTGCCGAAGCAGCCGATCCCGGCGGCGGGCAACGACCTCGTCGTGAACGCCACGGGCAGCGCGCCCGCGCTGAGGTTCGATCAGCCCGGCACCGCGACGCTCGCCGTGAACAACTTGCAGCTGGTGATGACCCCGCTCAAGGCCGACGGCACCGAAACCGGTCTCGGCACCTTCACTTCGGACTGCACGCTGGCGGCGGGGGCCGAGACCGTCTTGCAGACCTACACGGTGACCGGTTCGCCGGTCACCCCGGAAGCCGTTGTCGGCTCGGGGAACCACCCGCCGCTGAAGCAGGTCTACAGCTGCCCGTTCCCGTTGATCGGCAACCAGGACGTCACGGTCGACATCAACGCCACGCTGCCGAACTCGATCCCGGTGGGCCAGTTCACCCCCAAGATAGACATCACGGCGGTCTCCAACGCGGGCTCGACCGCGACCGAAGGGCTCCGGCTCGTCGGCGCCGAGACCATCAAGGGATCCGCGCTGGCCACCTCGCTGGTCTCGAGCCCGCAGGGGCATCTCGCCGTCGGCGTGCCGACCGCGGTTCCGCAGCAACCCATCCCGCCCAAGGGCAACGACCTGGTGATCAACGCGACCGGTTCCGCGCCGTCGCTGCGGTTCGACCAGCCGGGGACGGCCACGCTGTCGGTGCACGACCTGGTGCTGACCATGACGCCGCTGACCGCCTCCGGCGCGGAGACCGGCCTCGGTACGTTCGTCGCGGACTGCACCCCCGCAAGCGGTCAGGCCAACGTGCTGCACACCTTCACCGTCACCGCGGCGGCGGACACGATCGCGCCGTCGGCTCCCGGCGCCGTGACGGTCGGTGACGTCACCCAGAACAGTGTCGCGCTGTCCTGGGGCGCCGCCACCGACAACGTCGCCGTGACCGGCTACGACGTCTACTCGGGCGCGAATCTCGTCAAGTCCGTGACCGGCACTTCGGCCACGGTCGACGGTCTCACCCCGGACACGGAGTATTCCTTCACCGTCAAGGCGAAGGACGCGGCCGGCAACGTCTCGCCCGCCACCGCGCCCGCGACCGCCCGGACCGCGAAGGCCCCGGACACGCAGGCGCCGACGACGCCCGCGAACGTGCACTCGACCGGAACCACCCAAACCAGTGTGACGCTGGCGTGGGACGCGTCGAGTGACAACGTCGGTGTCACCGGGTACGACGTCTTGAAGGGTTCCGAGGTCGTCAAGTCGGTCACCGAACCGCAGGCCACGATCGACGGTCTGACGGCCGACACGGAGTACTCGTTCACCGTGGTGGCCAAGGACGCCGCGGGCAACCCGTCGGCGGCGAGTGCCGCTGTCACGGCGCGGACGCAGGCGGCGCCCGACACGCAGGCTCCGGGTGCGCCGGGCAACCCGCGCTCGACCGGTACCTCGGCCTCCAGCGTCGGCCTGGCGTGGGACGCGTCGAGTGACAACGTCGGCGTCACCGGTTACGACGTCTACAACGGCGCCACGCTGGTGAAGTCGGTGACCGAAACCAGCGCCACCGTCGACGGTCTCGCCGCCGACACCGAATACACCTTCACCGTGGTGGCCAAGGACGCGGCCGGGAACAAGTCGGAGCCCAGCGCGCCGGTGACCGCCCGGACCGCCACCGCTCCGGACACCGAAGCACCCGGCGTTCCGGCCGGTCTCGCCACGACCGACGTCACCCAGTCCAGCGTCGCGCTGTCCTGGACCGCGTCGAGCGACAACGTCGGTGTCGTCGGCTACGACGTCTTCAACGGCGGCACGCTGGTGAAGACGGTGACGGGGACTTCGGCCACTGTGGACGGTCTCGCGCCGGACACGGAGTACTCGTTCACCGTGGTGGCGAAGGACGCCGCGGGCAACGTGTCGGCTCCCAGTGCCGCCGCCACGGCGCGGACGCAGGCCGCGCCGGACACGCAGGCTCCCGCCGCGCCGGGCAACCCGCGCTCCACCGGGACCACGCAGACCAGCGTGAACCTCGAATGGAACGCCGCGACGGACAACGTCGGCGTGACCGGCTATGACGTCTTCAACGGCACCACGCTGGTGAAGTCGGTGGCAGGGACTTCGGCCACTGTGGACGGTCTCGCGGCCGACACGGAGTACTCGTTCACCGTCGTCGCCAAGGACGCCGCGGGCAACGCGTCGGCCCCCAGCGCCGCCGTCACCGTCCGGACGCAGGCCGCGCCCGACACGGTGGCTCCCGGCGTGCCGGGCAACCCGCTGTCCACCGGGACCACGCAGACCAGCGTGAGCCTCGCGTGGGACGCGGCGACGGACAACGTCGGCGTGACCGGCTACGACGTCTTGAAGGGCACCGAGGTCGTCAAGTCGGTCACGGGCACTTCGGCCACTGTGGACGGTCTCACGGCCGACACGGAGTACACCTTCACCGTCGTCGCCAAGGACGCCGCGGGGAACAAGTCGGCCGCCAGCGCGCCGGTCACGGCGAAGACCAAGCCGAGCACGTCCCCGGTCGTCAAGTACAGCTACGACCTGACCGGCAAGACGCAGCTGAAGAAGCTCTCCGGCCCGATCGACCTGCGCGGTGGTATCAACGCCGCGATCAACCTGGCGAACGGGACCTTCGAGGCCGACCTGACGCTGAACCCGACGAGCGCGAACCTCACGCTCTGGGGCTTCGTCCCGGTCAACGCGAAGATCGAGTTCGCGTCGGCGGGCAAGACCACCGGCACGCTGGCCGGCGGTGTGCTCAAGTCGACCTCGGCGGTGACGGTCAAGTTGCCGCGGATCAGCGTCTTCGGCTTCCCGGTCTCGGCGAGCGCGAAGTGCCAGACGAAGACGCCGGCTCAGATCCCGCTGCAGTCGAAGGCGGGCTTCGACCCGCTGGCCGGTGGCAAGCTCACCGGCTCCTACACCCTGCCGCCGCTGCAGGGCTGTGGGTTCCTCAACGACATCATCACCGCCGTCACGTCCGGCCCCGGCAACACGGTGGAGGTGAACCTCAAGCCGCGTCCGGTCGGCTGATCCCGCGCACTCCCTGAACCGGCCCCGTCGCATCCCGCGGCGGGGCCGGTTCGCTGCGCAGGATCCCGGCCAGCAGCAGCGCGGTCGCGATCAGAAGGATCGGCCAGGGCGTGAACAGAAGGACCGCGGCGATCAGCAGGGTCCAGATCCCCAGCGCCCAGGCGAGGAACAGGGGAGGGGTGATGCCGCGACGCTCCAGCCAGAGCACGGTCAGGCCGACCAGGACGAGCGGCACGCCGAAACTGGCCGCGCTGAGCCAAAAGGCGCTGTTCGCGGGGCTCATGGCGGCGAGATCGTCTCGCCACAGGGCTCCGCTGAACCAGGCGCCGGCGTGACCGGCGGCCTTCATCACCGTGAGGGCGCCCAAGGTGTGGGCCGTGCCGAACAGGGTGATGAGCCAACCCGCCCATTTGATCATGTCAACTCCCCAGGTTGTGTTATACGGTTGCGTATAACGTCAGGCTAGACCGGTTATACGGTGGCGTACAATCAGTGGAGAGGGTGAGGTGGGCCACGGCATGGGCGCATTGCGCACACCGCGGGAGAAGTGGGTCGAAGAAGGTCTGCGGGCACTGGCGGAAGGCGGGGTGGACGCGGTGCGCGTCGAGGCGCTCGCCAAGGCGCTCGGCGTGACCAAGGGCGGGTTCTACGGCTACTTCGCCGACCGCGCGGCGCTGCTGGAGGCGATGCTGGACGCTTGGGAGTACGAAAGCGTCGACGAGGTCCTCGCTCGTGTCGAGCAGGAGGGGTGCGACGCGCGGGACAAGGTCCGGCTGGCCGGTCGGCTCACCTTCTCCGGCGGCCGGCTGCTGCCCATCGACCTGGCCGTGCGTGACTGGGCTCGTCGTGACGAAGCCGTGGCCGAACGTCTGCGGCGCGTGGACAACCGGCGGATGCAGCTGGCCCGCGACGGGATCGCGACGTTCTGCGACGACCCGGACGAGGTCGAAGCCCGGGCGCTGCTCGCGTTCTGCGCGGCCATCGGCAACCACTTTCTCGCCGCTGACCACCCGGGACAGACCCGTGTTCAGGTCCTCGCTCGCGCCGCCGACCTGATTCTCGATGGTCCGCCCAGTGATCCCAGCCGATTCACCGGACCACCGGCGTAACTGGTCCGGGTTACTCCGATCGGCCCTGCCGGGCGCGACGGTTCAGGTAATAAGTTGCCGCTAACAACAAATCCTGCCGTCGATGAAGCCTGTGGGAAGGACCCTCATGAAGTCACCGAAGCGGCGTCGCGCGATAGTCGCGCTGTTGACCGTGCCGGCACTCCTGGCCGCCACGCCGGTGAGCGCCGCGCCCTTGGCGGACGCACCAGGGGCGCCGGGTACCGGGGCGGCCTGGACGACCGGGGGCAAGGAAGGTTTCGGTACCGCCGCCGGGGCCGCGTCGAAGGTGTGGTTCACCCTCGGCCAGGGCATCAATCACGAGATCTATTACCCGACCGTGGACACCGCCAACGTCCAGGACCTGCAGTACGTGGTGTCGGACGGCGCCGGGTTCACCCAGCTGGAACGCGATCACACCACCAAACAGCTCGTGCTTACCGATCCGCGTTCGCTGAGCTACCGGCAGATCAACACCGCCACCAACGGCCGGTATCGCATCACCAAGACCCACACTGCCGACCCGGCCCGGTCCACCGTGCTGATCCAGACCAGGTTCGAGGTACTCAGCGGCGGTCCGCTGCAGTTGTACGCGCTGTACAACCCGTCCCTGAACAACAGCGGCATGGGGGACACGGGCGCCACGTCCGGCGGGCAGCTGGTCGCTTCGGACGGGCCGGTGTCCAGCGCGTTGGCCGCCTCCACCGGTTTCGTCAAGGCGACCAGCGGCTACAGCGGGACCGCGAGCGACGGCTATGTCGACCTGAGCGGTGATCACGTTCTCGGCGCGCAATACGACTCGGCCTCGACGCCGGGGAACCTGGTGCAGCTGGGGCAGATTCCCGTGGGGACCGACACGACCTTCACGCTCGCGGTCGGTTTCGGGAGTGATCGCGGTGCCGCGTCGGCGAACGCGTCGGCCTCGCTCGCGGGCGGTTTCGCGGCGGCGGACACCGCGTACCGGTCCGGCTGGACCGGTTATCTCTCGTCGCTGGCCGCGGTACCCCGGTCGATCTCGGGCGCCGGGCTGACCACGCAGTACAACGTCGCGCTGATGACCCTCAAAGCCCACGAGGACAAGACCTATCCGGGAGCGAACGTCGCGTCGCTCACCAATCCGTGGGGCGAGGCGAAGGACGCGAACGGCACGGGGGACTGCGGATACCACGCCGTCTGGTCTCGTGACCTCTACCAGGTCTCGACCGCGCAGATCGCGGCGGGCGACTCGGCGGCGGCCAACCGGTCGGTCGACTATCTGTTCACCGTGCAGCAGCGAGCGGACGGCTCCTTCCCGCAGAACACCAGGCTCGACGGCACCAACTGCTGGACCAGCCTGCAGATGGACGAGGTCGCCTTCCCGATCGTGCTTGCGTGGCAGCTGGGCCGCTTCGACGCGGGGATGTGGGCGAAGGTGAAGAAGTCCGCGGACTTCCTCGTCGCACGCGGTCCCTCCACGCCGCAGGAACGCTGGGAGGAGAACGGCGGCTACTCGCCGTCCACCATCGCCGCGGAGATCGCCGGCCTGATCTGCGCCGCCGACATCGCCGAACGCAACGGGGACACCACGAGCGCCGCGCGCTACCGCCGGCTCGCCGACCAGTGGCAGGCGCAGGTCAGCGCGTGGACGTTCACCACCTCCGGCCCGCTCGGCGACGGCCGGTACTTCCACCGGATCGACGGAAACGGCAATCCCAACGACGGCCAGAACGTCTTCCTGCAGAACGGCGGCGGGAACCACGACGAGCGCGCCATCATCGACGCGGGCTTCCTGGACCTCGTCCGGCTCGGCGTGAAACCGGCGGCCGATCCCGACGTCGCCGCTTCACTGTCCGAAGTGGACTCCACGCTGAAGGTCGACACCCCGAACGGCCCGATGTGGTACCGGTACAACCACGACGGCTACGGCGAGACGGCGTCCGGAGGTCCCTACACCGGCGCCGGCGTCGGACGGCTGTGGCCGCTTCTCACCGGTGAACGCGGCGAATACGAACTGGCCAACGGCCGCTCGGCGACGACGCATCTGGCCACCATGGCAGCCTCGGCGAACGCCGGTTTCCTGATCCCGGAACAGGTTTGGGACCGGCCGAGCGCCGCGGGCTTCACCTTCGGCGAAGGTACTGGTGCGGCGACACCGCTGGCGTGGTCGATGGCGCAGTTCGTCCGGCTGGCGCACTCGATCGACGCCGGTGCCCCGGTCGAGACGCCGTCCGTGGTGAAGCAGCGGTACAGCGCGGCGTGCTCCGGCGTTTCGGCGGAGTTCACGGTGAACGCCACGACTTCGTGGGGCCAGAACATCTTCGTCGTCGGCGACCGTGCCGAACTCGGTGCGTGGAACCCGGCGAACGCCGTGCCGCTTTCGTCCGCGAACTATCCTTTGTGGACGGGTAAGGTCGCGCTGCCGAAGGGGGCCGCGTTCCAGTACAAGTACATTCGCAAGGAGGGTGGCGGCGTCACCTGGGAATCTGGTGCCAATCGCGTCGGTAACGCTTCGAGTGGCTGCACGCTGGCGTTGAACGACACCTGGCGCTCCTGACGTTGCGCGTGAAGGCCTCCTTCCCTCGGCTCAGCCGAGGGAAGGAGGCCTTCACGCGCAACGCTTGCCGGCGTTGCGAAAGCCACTTTCGCAACCTTCAATGTTGCGAAAGTGGCTTTCGCAACACCCGCACCTTCGGCTTGGCAGGCCTGCGCCCCTGACCTCGTGAGCGGTAAGCCGCTTAGCGTCAAGGTGGTGGTGGCAGTGGGGTCGTAGTCCGTGAAGGCCTCCTTCACTACCCTCAGGGTAGGTAAGGAGGCCTTCACGGACTCAGCGGCGCCGCATGTGCACCAGCAACCACAGCAGTCACAGCGATCGCGGGTGAAGGGCCCCTTCCCTCGGCTCAGCCGAGTGAAGGAGGCCTTCACGCGCTGCCAAGTACATGAAGGCCCCCTTCACTGCGTCTAGCGCAAGGAAGGGGGCCTTCACGTACTTCAGCGAGCAAGGGCGGCGCCAGCGCGGTCCTCACCCCTCGGCCGGGGCGGGATCGTTGGGCGGCACCATCTTCACGCAGTCCCCTGGCGACTTGATCTCCTGGTCGGTGGCATCGGCCACCTGCTCGAAGTTCGTCACGAAGCTCTGGTAGATCGCCTTGTCGTTCAACACCCGGATGACGTTCTCGTCGTTCTCGTGCAACGACGGGTTGTTGAAGTTCTGGCTCCCGGTGAAGACGACCTTGGTGCCCGGCTTCAGGTAGTCGCCCTCGATCATCATGTTCTTCTCGTGGATACCGGCCTCGTTCCCGGCTTTGAACCCGCGAAGCCGCACTCGATCCGGCTCCCCCTTCATCAGCGCCTCGCACGAGCCCTCGGTCATCCGCAAGGCGACGATGTCCACCGAGCAACCCTGCGCGGCCAGGATGCGCAGCCGTTCGATGATCTTCATCCGGGTGAGTGACCAGACCCCGATGCGGATCTTGCTCTTCTCCTTCGAACAGCCGACCTCCTTCAAGGAGTTCTCGACGGTGTCGTTGCCCGCGTCCTTGAGCCTCGGATAGAAGTAGCTCTTGGTGTCACCGGTGACGACGGGCGGGTTGGCTTCGTAGTAGCCGGGATTCGCCGTGGCCCCGTCCGCGACCCTGCGCAAGTCGGCGAAGTAGTCGTTGTACCTGGCGAACAGGCCGGCGTTGCCGACGTCGGTGTAGTAGCTGTTCCAGCCGCCCTTGCCGCCCGTCGTGTTCTCGCTGAAGTTGGCCGAGCCGGTCGCGACCACCGCGGCCGCGTCCAGCGTCCGGTCGAACAGGAAGAACTTGTTGTGCATCGCGTTGCCGCCGTTGCAGCCTCGGCCGCTCTTGCAGTGCTTCGCCCACGAGTTCTTGTCGCCGGTCTTTTCGAGCCGGTTCTTCATCTCCTTGTAGTTCGGATGGTCCGTCGCCTTCCCGTTGACCAGGACCTGGACGTGCACCCCGCGTTCCGCGGCGTCCCCGAGCGCGTCCGTGATCGGCGCGTCCCGCAGAAGGTATTGCGCGGTCCTGATCGTCGAGTTCTCCGGCGCGCCCCGGATCAGCTTTTCGAGGTGTTCGACGATCTGGCCGCCGCCCGGGGTGTTGAAGGTCGCCCGGGTGGTGAGCTTCGACGGCGCGGACGCGGCGGCGGCCGGAACTCCGGTCGCCACCGCCATCAGCAGCGCGCCCGCCAGTGCGCCCAGCCGCAGTCGCGACTTCCCTCCGGACGCCGTCGTCCTGTGCGGTTCCATTTCCGATTCCTCCCCATGGCCGGATCTGCTGCCGGGTCCACGCTCTCCGCCGCGGCGCATCGTGGCAAGCGAAACCGCGCGGAATGGGAGGCTGGGATGGAATCAGCCCGCTGACCTGCGGCGACGCCGGGGCGGGAGACGTGATCTTCCGAATTCGCGCGGCGAAAGGCCCACGATGGGACACTGAGAACCGTTCGGGCACGTGGAGCGGAGGGGGCTCAGCGGAATGGTGAGCGAGGCGGCTGCCAGGTTGGCGGCACTTCTCACCGAGCACAAACAGCGGAGCGGGCTGAGCTACGAACAGCTCGGACGCAAGGTGCATTCGAGCCGGTCGACCGTGCATCGCTACTGCACGGGCCGGAACGTTCCCGCGACGTTCGCGCCGATCGAGGCGATCGCGACGACGTGCGGCGCGAGCCGGGAGGAACTCGCGAAGCTGTACCGGGCGTGGGAGCGCGCGGACCTGGGCGACGCCACGGTCCGGGACACCCCCGGCCCGGACACCGTCATCCCGGACGTCGAGGTGGTCGTGCCCGAGCGGAGGCGGCCGCTCACCAAGGTCGCGCTGGCCGCGGTCCTCGGGGTCGTCCTGCTCGCCGGAGGAGCCATGGCGTATCCGCCGGACCGGCCGGTGCTCGACACGACCCCCGCCGTCCAGGCGTCGATGTGGACGAACGCGCCCCGCGCGATCGAGCCGGAATTCGTCGGGGTGACGGCGAACTCCAACACCGGGCAGATGCCGTCGTTCGGCGTCGGGTCCGTCCGGTTGTGGAACACCCGCACCCGGTGGCAGAACCTGGAGCCCGCGCGCGGCAGTTACGACTGGAAGACGCTCGAACGGCTCGTGACCGGCGCTCGAGGGGCCGGTCTCCCGGTGACGCTGACCTTCGGCGGTACCCCGTCCTGGGCGAGCCCGAACAGCCCGAAGTCCGTCTACACCGACGACTCCCGCACCGGCCCGCCCGACGACCTCGCGGACTGGGAACGGTTCGTGCGTGCCGTCGCCGAGCAGTACCGGGGCCGGATCGACGCCTACGAGCTGTGGGATCTGGCCAATCATCAGGACTTCTTCTCCGGTTCGATGCCCGAATTGGTGGAGATGACGCGGCTGGCGAGCCGGGTGATCAAGTCCGCCGACCCGGCCGCCACCGTGGTGTGCCCGTCCATGGGCGAGCTCTGGGATCCTTCGGCGTTCGAGAAGCTGCGACAGTTCGCCCGGCTCGGCGGCTACGACCATTGCGCCGCCGCCGCGGTGAAACTGGCTCCCCGCAACGACTCCGACCCGCCGGAGACGATGCTGCCGTTGGCGCGGGAGATCGAGAAGGCACTGCAGGAGGCCGGCGCCGGCGTCCGGCTGTGGAGCACCGGTTCGGCCTACGACGTGAACAGGCAGCAACCCGTGGACGCCGATCGGGGCGCGCAGCACGCGGCCCGGTTCTTCCTCTCCGGGCTGTACGCGCAATACCGCCGGATGTACTTCTACAACTGGGGCAGCGCGAAGATCCCGATCGTGCTGCAACCCGTCGGCGGCCCGCACACGAAGGCGGCGCGACACGTGGAACGCCTGAACGAGTGGTTGAAGGGCAGCCGAATCCATTCCTGCGGGCAAGGGCGCGAAGCCGGGCTGCCCGACCATCTTTGGCAATGCCGCTTCGACCAGGGCGGCCGGAACTTCCTGATCTGGTGGACCATCGACCGTTCCGAACGGATCCCGTCGGCGCCGGGCACCACTTCGGTCGAAGGGCTCGACGGGACCGGGACACCGGTCGAGCCCGGTGCCGATGTCACCGTCACCGGAAGCCCGATCCTGCTCCGGCTCGGCTGAGCCCGGACTTCAGCCGCTGTTCAAGGCGGATACGACCGCCGCCACGGTGACGGTGTTGAACACGAAGGCGATGATCGCGTGCGTCGTCACCGTCCTGCGCATCTCGCGGGAGACGACGTCCACGTCGGTCGTGCCGAACGTCGTCATCACGGACACCGCGAAGTAGATGTAGTCGGACCACTCGGCGGTTCCGTCGTCGGGGAACCGCATCGCCTTGCCCTCTTCGACCACGTTGTCCGCGTGGTAGGCGATCGCGAAGGACACGAGGACACAGATCCACGCGACGACGACCAGGGCCACCGCCACTCCCACTCGCATGCCCGCGGGCAGGCTCTCGCCGCCCAAGCCGGGCATCCACACGACCGCCACCGCGAGCGCGGCCGCGGCGATGAAGATCGACACTCCCGGCCCCGGCGCCGTCCCGAAGACGTAGCGCTGCACGAACGTGCCGCGGCTCTCCCGGCACGCCCAGTCCTGGATCTGCTCCGAGGTCGCCGCGCCGAACGCGGCCACCGTCACGACGAGGTAGCCGACGAGGTAGGCGAGAAGAACCAGGACGCCGCCGTCCACCGAGGCGAGTGAAAGCACGTCGTCGCCGAACGCGATCGCCAGCGCGGCGACGAGCAGCGCGAACGCGAGACTCAAGCCGCTCCGGCGCCGCTCGGGCAACCAGATCCGAGCCGTTTGCCGAGACAGTGCCGTCTCCTTTCGCCCGCGTCGAGGGGGCCAGTGTCGCACCAGGGCCCGTTCGGCAGCGCGTCGGTGGTACTCCATTCCAGTGATGTGACATTTCGTGGCAATCTGTCAAACTTCAGAGGTGTCGAAGGGGATGCTTCCGGAGCACGAGGGGGACGAATGGGGCAGGGGTTCTCGGTCGAGCCGGCCGCGGTGCGCGCGCTCGGCGATCTGGTCCTGCGGGCGGGCGCGGGTGCCGACAGCTATCGCCAGTGGTTCGACCGGCTGCTCGGCGCCGGGGCGGGGTTCGACACCGAACGCGGTGAGGGTTTCCTCGCCGCGGCCTGGCCGAAACTGGACCTATGGCAGCGCACGGCATTGAGCCAGTCGAGGTTCGCGGCCGATATCGCCGCGAGCGGCGGCCACGAACTGCGCTGCGTGGCGCATTGGTACGGCGTGGTGGACGCGCGGGCGGCGGAGTTGCTGGACCGGCTCAACCCGGAGCCGGACGCCGCGCGGGTCCCGGCGCACGAGGTGCGTGACCCGGTGGGGGCCGCGTCGTTCCGCGACGCCGTCCCGGTGGGCTACGGCGGACCCGATCCGGAGGCGGTCACCGACCCGGCCTGGTGGCCGGTGAAGGCCGAGCAGGAGCGCCAGGAACTGCTCGACCTCGGCGGGTCGCTGGGCGACGTCGCCGAGGTGATCAAGATCCTCACCGGGTCCGACAAGGACTTCATCACCATGATCGCGGACCTGCTCGTCGGCGACTGGACCGTGCTGCAGGAACAGGCGGTGCTCTACAACGACGCCGCGACGGGACTGGAGAACATCGCGGCGAACATCGACCAGGGCCGGTTCGGGATCCAGGAGGTGTGGGCGGGGGAGGCCGCCGATCGGGCGAAGAACTGGCTGGCCGCTTACCGGGCCTGTGTGCTTCAGCTCGCGCAGTACTTCCGCGGCGCGTGCCGCGCGATCCAGGCGCTGGCGAAGCTCGCGTACCACCTGATGCAGGAGATCCGGCACGGCTACAGCTCGACGATCGACATCGTGCTGATGATCCTCACCAAGGGCAGGAAACTCGGGCTGGAAAGAGGGCTCCGAGTGGTGGACGTGATCAGCGAGGTGCTGGACGAGATCGGTCGTGGCGGCAAGATCGCGAAAATCGTGGAGGACCGCGAGATACGGGACATCATCCACCTGATCCTGTCCTTCGACGAGGTCGTCGGTGCCATCCAGACGCTGATCAGCGCCGCGCTCGGGCTGGCGCATTCGTTCGCGGGGCAGAAGACCCTCGACGAACTGCTGGAAGCCACCATCGCGATGGGTGAACCGCCGCAGTGGCCGGAGGACTACGAGCACCGGGACGCCGAATGTCCCGCCAAGGGCAAGCGGGTGTTGCTGTGACGGGACACGGTCCGTTCGATTCCGAGCAGGGGGAGCGGGCGCGGCAGACGGTGCTGCGGTTGCTGGCGGCGACCGGCGGCGCCGCCGGGGATTTCGCCGGCGAGGTGCTCGCCGGACGACGACGGCCGCACGAACTGCTGGCCCACGGTCCGCTCCTGGACGAATTCGTCCGGGACGCGCAGGGCTGGTGGAAGCTCGTCGACGCGTTGCCCGCCGAGGAACGGCGACGTCTCGCCGCCGAAGCCGGGTCCTCCCTCGAACGACAGATCGGCGAACTGGCCACTTTGGACGTCGACGACGAGGTCGCCGAGCTGGAAGAGCTGGCCGCGCCGGCACAAGGCACGCCCGCCCCTCCCCGGCGGACTCGCGACGACGATGAGGACGACGACTGGTCCGGCCGCTCCTACCTGGAGCCGCTCTGAGCCGAAGTGTCGTCCGCCGCGTCGCTGATCGCGTTCGCCTCGTCGATCCGTGACATGTGCTCTTCGGCCCAGTCCCGGAGCGCCGCCAGCGGGACGTCCAGTGACAAACCGAGGTCGGTCAGCCCGTAGTGCACCCGGGGCGGCACGGTGGGCTCCACCCGGCGGACGACGAGGCCGTCGCGAACCAGGCTGTGCAAGGTCACCGACAGCATCTTCTGGGACACCCCGGGGATCCGGCGCCGCAGCTCGGCGAACCGCACCTCGTGCGGAGCCGCCTCCGCGAGGACCTTGACCGCCATCGACGTCCATTTCGTCCCGATGCGGTCCAGCAGACGGCGAGTGGGGCATTCGGGGTCGAAGAGATCACCGCGCCGTGTGGTCACCTGGAGCTCACCACCTGTGTCGAAAGTGCCGTCTTGGCGGCACCGCTGAAGTTACCTACGGTTTTCTGGTAACCAATGGTAACCACAATGGAGGCGACGTGCCCTCATCACGGCGGATCACCGTCGACGGCATCCAGGTCAACGTGGCCGTCGCGGGCAGCGGGCCCGCGGTTCTCCTGCTGCACGGCTTCCCGCACACCTGGCGGCTCTGGAGCGAGATCATCGGCCCGCTCTCCGAGCACCACCGGGTCATCGCCCCGGATCTGCGCGGGTTCGGCGACAGCACCCGAGCCGCCGAAGGCTACGACGCGAGCACGCTGGCCTCGGACGTCGAGAGCCTTCTCGACGCGCTGGGCGAATCCAGTGCGGCGGTGGTCGCCATCGACGCCGGTACGCCGGTCGCCTTCCTGCTCGCCCTGCGGCGGCCGGATCTGGTGCGGCGGCTCGTCCTGATGGAGTCGCTGTTGGGCTCGCTGCCCGGCGCCGAGGACTTCCTCGCCGGTGGCCCGCCGTGGTGGTTCGGCTTCCACGCTGTTCCCGGGCTGGGCGAAACGGTCCTTATCGGACACGAGGCGGAGTACGTCGACTGGTTTCTCGCCTCGGGCACCCTCGGGCGTGGTGTGGCGCCGGAGATCCGCGACGCCTTCGTCGACGCCTACACCGGTGGGGAAGCCCTGCGCTGCGCCTTTTCCTGCTATCGCGCCATGCCGGTCAGCGCGCGCCAGATCGGTGATGCGGTCGCGACGCGCCGTCTCACCGTGCCCACGATGGCGATCGGCGCGCATCCCGTCGGCCGTGCGCTGGAACGGCAACTGCGCCCCGTCACCGACGACCTCACCGCTCATCTGCTGCCGGACTGCGGCCACATCATCCCGCTGGACAAACCCGGGGAATTGCTCCGCCTGCTGACGCCGTTCCTCGCCGACGGCCATCGTGTGTCCACAGTGGATCGTGCCCTTTAGGGCAAGGAACGTTGTCTGTCCGCACAGAGCACGGACACGGGCGGCGGGTGGCTGGCATCGTGTCCGCGTTGACGCTCCGGCCCCTCGAAGGGATGGCAGATGAGTTTTCAGGTCGTACCGGCCGAAATCGGCAAGCACGCGGCCACTGTCGACGGGATCGCCGAGCGGTTGGGCACCGTGCTGTCGGCGGCGAACACCGCGGCGATGTCGGACGAGGCCTACGGTCTGATCTGCGCGTTCGTCCCGCCGTTCATCAATCCGGCGGAGGAGAAGACGATCGACTCGATCAAGGCCGCGATCGACGGCGTGAAGGCGACCGCCGCGAACCTGCGCACGGCCGAACGGTCCTACACCGAGCAGGACACCGCCGGTGTCGAGATGTTCAAGCAGTACGAGGCCGCGATCCCGGCGACGCCGAAGGAGAAGGCGCAGCGATGACCAACCCGCTCGTCGCCACACCGAAGGATTCCACCACCGCGGTGTCCGGCGTTCCCTTGCTCGAGTCCGCGACCGACCTCAAGGCGTCCATCGAAAGCGGTGACTGGGCTTCCGTCGCCGTCGGCGCGGTCGGCACCGCCATGGACGCGGTGTCCGCCGCCCTCGATCCGTTCGGCACCATCCTCGCCGCCGGGGTCGGCTGGCTGATGGAGCACGTCGGTCCGCTGAAGGAGGCGCTCGACGCCCTCGCCGGAGCACCGGACGAGATCGCCGCGCACGCCGAAACCTGGCAGAACGTGGCCGTCGAACTCGGCTCGATCAGTGCCGACCTGGACGCGATGGTCGTCGCCGAAACCGCGAACTGGGCCGGTGCCGCGGGCGATGCCTATCGCACGCGGGGAGCGGACGTCGCGGCGCTGATCGGCGCCTGCCAGCAGGCCGCAGGCGGCGCGGCGTCCGGCACCAAGATCGGCGGGGAGGTGGTCACCGCGGTCCGCACCCTGGTCCGCGATACCATCGCCGAACTGATCGGCAGGCTGATCAGCTGGGCCCTGCAGGTACTGGCGACGCTCGGCCTCGGCATGACCTGGGTGCTGCCCCAGGTCACCGCCGCCATCGCGAAGACCGCCTCGAAGATCGCCACCGTCGTCACCAAACTGGTCAAGGCGATGAGCGCGCTCGCGCCGTTGATGAAGAAGGCGAAGAACATCTTCGCCGAGGCGGAGAAGGCGCTCCGCAAGATCGACACGGGCAAGGCCGGCCCGGCGGGGAAACCCCGCGGCCCGAAACCGGGCGGCGAGTACAGCGGAACGCGCGGCGGAGGCGGCGGCAAGGGGAAGAATTCCAAACCGCAACCCGAGCAGCCGCCCGGGCTTTCCCCGAACCTCGGGAAGTTCGACGAGCTGACCCAGGCGCAGAAGGACGCGGCGATCAAGATGAAACAGTGGATCCGCGACCACAAGGACAGCGGCCAGTTCGGCGCCTGGCACAACGGCGTGGACGACAACAAGCTCAACTCGCTGGGCTTGGGGAACAAGCCGACCCCCGGTCCCGGCTCGACCTGGGGCGGCAGGATCTACGGGAACCACGGCCAGGCGGGCGGCAAGCTCGGGAACGAGGGCCGGTTGCCGCACAACGGCAAGACGAGCGACGGCAAGAACCACGCCGATCAGCCGTTCGGCCCGGACGGGAAGCCGACGAAACCGTACGACGGCAAGTACTACGAATTCGACGTCCACCCGACGCCGCGGTACGACAACAAACCCATCCGGGACGCCGACCAGTACACCGACTTCAACGGGAAACCGTTGCCGGAGAACCAGCGGCCGAAGCCGGATCGCATCGTCATGGACGACAAGGGCAAGTTCTATTACGCGCCGGGCCACTACGACAAGTTCTACGAAGTCCCCTGATCGTCGGCCGGGAGCGGGGTTTCGGGGCGTTCCTGGCGGAGGAGACGCCGGCGAGTGGGGAGGATTGGGGACGTTGAGCGTCCCCGACCCTCCCCACTCGGACCGGACCTTGATCAACGGAGGATCGGGGCCACTCAACGTCCCCAATCCTCCGTCGTCGCCGAACATCGGCACCGCCCATGAACACGACACATTTGACCTTCTCCGCGCTGAACAGAAGAGGCCTTCACCACGTCTCCGATATGAACCCCTCGGCCACCCTTCAACAGGACAAGGAAAGCTCCGCGAGTTCCGTCCTGGTGCATTCCGCGGCGGGAAGGCCCAGTTCGGCGTAGCGGGCGATCGCGCGTTCGTAGTGGTCGCGGACGGTTTCCGGATCGGAGGCGACCCGCGCGAGTCCCCGGTGGGCGCGCGCGACCTGCTCGTGGCAGCCGTACCGCGTCGCCACGTCCAGGGCTTCGGCGTGGTTCGCGCCGGCCGTGTCCGGGTAGCCACAGGCCAGGCAGGCTTCGCCGAGTCCGTTGAGCGCCCACGATTCGCCGTCGCGGCCACCGTGCCGCCGGAACAGGTCGAGTGCCTGACGGTGGTGGGCGGCCGCGTCGACCGGACGGCCGTCCAGCGCTTCCGCCCGTCCGAGCCCGTCGATGGCCCATGCCTCGCTGCCCCGATGGCCGAGCCTGCCGAACAAGGCCGCGGCTTCGGCGTGCAGACGGCAGGAATCGGCGAGCCCGCCTTCGTTCGCGGCGAGTTCCCCGAGACCGATCTTCACCCAGGCCTCGCCGAAACGGTGGCCCGCCTCCTGATGCAGGGCCATCGCCTGCCGAAGGTGCTCGTATCCCTCTTCCCGGCGGTCGATCCGGGCTTCGACGGTGCCCAGCCGGGTGAGCTGATGAGCCTGACCGGTCAGGTCGCCGAGACGGTGGAACAGGGCCAGCGCGCGGGTGTAGTAGTCGGCGGCCTGCCGGTAGTATCCGGCGCTTTCCTCGATCATTCCGACATTTCCGAGTGCGCGTGCCTGGCCGAGCGGATTCCCGGCCTCGCCGAACAAGGCGTACGCCGCCCACATGTCCGCGGCGGCCGACACGGCTCTGCCCGCTTGCATGTGGAGGCCGCCGGCGGCGACCAGCGCGTCCGCTTCGGCGGCGCGGTCACCGATGGCGCGGGCGGCCTTGACGGCGTGCCCGTGGACGGCCAGCGCCGCCGTCTCGTGACGTCCGTCGAGGTAGCGGAACAGCAGCGCGGACAGTGTCACGGCGTGTTCGGGTCTCCCGGCCGTGGCCAGCGCCTGGACGGTCGGCAGTTCGGCGTCCAGCCAGTCCCGGGCACTGTCGGCGTCGTCGAGCGCGGGCATCGCGCACTCCGGCGAGGCGACCGAGGGCCGGCGGTTCGCTTCGGCGGGGTAGAGGCGATCCATCGCGGCCGCGATGGTGGCGAGGTAGTAGCCGTAGACCCGGTCCAGCGCCGCGGGCTCGTCGCTCTCGATCTCCGCGGCGTACGCCTTCAGCAGGTCGTGCATGCCGTAGCGGTCGTCACCGGTGGGGTGGACCAGATGCGCGCGGACGAGGGCGTCCAGCGCGGACCGTGCCTCGTCGAAGGAGCGGCCGGTCAACGCGGCCAGGGCGTACGAGTCGAACACGGGCGCCGGATGCCTGCCGAGGAGGGCGAAGGCGCGGATGGTGTCTTCGCTGAGCTGCCGCAGTGACCACGAGAACACCGCCCGCACCGCGGCCCGCTGATCACCGCCGGAACTGAGCAGCTTCAACGTCTCCTGGGCGGCCCGCAGTTCGCCGACCAGCCGGGACAGCGGGGTGGCGGGCCGGGACACGGCGAGTTCGGCCGCGAGGCGCAGGGTGAGCGGCAGCCGGACACATCGTTCGGCCAGTTCGGCGGTGGCCTCGGGTTCGGTGTCGACCCGGGTGCCGATCAGCCGCCGGAGCAGGGCGGCCGCGTCGGCTTCGGACAACCGGTCGACGTCGACCCGGTGGGCGCCGTGGAGCGCGACCAGCCCGGCGAGTGAGTCGCGGCTGGTGACCACCACGGCGCAGGTGTGCGTGCCGGGGAGCAGCGGCCGGATCTGTTCGAGCGTCGCCGCGTTGTCCAGCAGGACGAGCATCCGCCTGCTCGCCACCTCGGTGCGGAACCGGGCGGCGCGTTCCGCCTGCCCCGGCGGCATCCGCGTGCCTTCGGGCAGCAGCGCGGACAGGAGGGCGGCCAGCGCGTCGGACGAGGGCATCGGCTCGCCGGGGGCGTAGCCGCACAGATCCAGGTACAGCTGTCCGTCGGGAAAGCGGTCCCGGACCCGGTGGCCCCAGTGCACGGCGGTCGCGGTCTTGCCCGCCCCGGCCGTACCGGTGAGGCAGACGAGGACCGGTTCTTCGCCGGTGCCGTCGGCGAGCCGGTCCAGTTCGGCCAGCACATCGGCCCGGCCGGTGAACGCCGCGACGTCGGCGGGCAGCTGGGCGGGCACGGGAGCAGGCGCCGCGGTCGCCGTCGGCAGGTCGTGGCGGAGCACGGCCTCGTGCACGGCGGCGAGTTCCGGTCCTGGATCCGCGCCCAGTTCTTCTCGCAGTGCGCGAAGAATCCGTTCGTAGTGGGTGAGCGCGTCGGCGCCGCGGCCCACGGCGTACAGCGCCCGCATCAACGCCGCCGCGGCGGGCTCCTGCAACGGATTCTCGTCGGTGAGTTCGGTCAGGCGGGTGAGCGTCGCCGCCGCGTCGCCGTCACGGATCTTGGCGTCGGCCCACGCGACGATCGCCGCCGTGTACTCCTGACGGAGCGTGCGGCGGGTGCGTTCGGCCCAATCGCCGCGCAGCCCGGCCAGTGGTTCGCCCTCCCAGAGTTCGAGTGCCGCGCTCAGCCTGGTGACGTCGGTCGGGTGCTCGCGGAGCAGGCGCCGGAACCGGAAGACGTCGACCTGTTCGGGCCGGGCGACGAGGCGGTAGCCACCGGGATCCCTGGCCACCCGCGCGCCACCGGGATCGGCTTGTTCCAGCGCGCGCCGGATCCGCGTGATGTGCGCCTGCAGGGAACGGCGCACCTGCCCGGGCGGCGACTCGCCCCAGACCCGGTCTATCAGCAGATCGACGCCGACGGTTCGGCCCGCTTCGAGCAGCAGCACGGCGAGTACGGCCTGCCTGCGCGGCTCGCCGATGGCGACGTTCTGCCCGTGCACCTGCAGCCGGACCGGCCCCAGTAACCGGAAATCCACGTGATCCCCTCGCAATCCTCCCGCCCGGAAGAATGGTAGAACCGGTATTTCGGTCACCACAACATCTTTCGGGACAAGCCGAACAGAAATCCTTTTATCGCAAGGGAAAGGAACGGAAAGAGCCGGTACCCTGTTGGCGGCTAACCGGTGGTGGGCGGGCATGATCACGACTCATGAAGCGTGATGCAGACGACCGTTCGTTGTACGAGACCATCTTCCGCCGCCGGGACACGAGGGGTGAGTTCACCGGAGAGCCGATTCCGGCGGAGGTATTGCGTCGCGTGCTGAGCGCGGCGCACGCCGCACCGAGCGTCGGCCTGTCCCAGCCATGGGATTTCGTCGTCGTGTCCGATATGGACCTTCGCAAGAGGTTCCGTGAACATGTGCTGGCCGAACGCGAAGTGTTCGAGGGCGGGCTGGATGCCGAGAGGGCCCGTGTCTTCGCGCCGATCAAGATCGAAGGGATCGTGGCGTCTTCCGCGGGCATCGTGGTCGGCTACGACCCGTCGCGCGGTGCGCCGGATGTCCTGGGGCGGCACGCGATCGCCGACGCAGGCCTGTACTCGGTGTGCCTGGCCATCCAGAACCTCTGGCTGGCGGCGACCGCCGAAGGGCTCGGCGTCGGCTGGGTCAGCTTCTACCGCGAAGAGTACTTGCGCGAACTGGTGGCGTTGCCCGAACACGTGCGCCCGGTGGCGTGGCTGTGCGTCGGCCCGGTGCGCGATCTGCCGACGGTGCCCGATCTGGAACGGCACGGCTGGCGGGAACGTCTCCCGCTCGACGCGGTGCTGCACTACGAGCGGTACTCGAAGTAAGGCAAGCGTGCTCTGTGGCGTGAGTCTGGACTGGCGATGGGGCAGACCGGCCTTGAGTGTCCACAAGGGACATCGGCGGCGAGTGGTCGGCGCGGATGAGTGGCCGGGGTGAAGGCTCCCTTCATCGCATCAGACGCGGCGAAGGGAGCCTTCACTCCACGACCGACCCGTCCGCCCCACCCAGATCACTCACACCCCGCGCTCAAAGTGGTCAAATCGGGCATTCTGCCTCAGGGAGTGTCCCTTGTGGACGGCCAAAGGGTGCGCGCCAGAGCTCTGTGGCGAGCGGGCTCTCGTCGCCATCTCCATCACGCCACGTTTGCCGTAACCCCTCAATTTCAAGAGATGGGGCAAAGCGGCGTGCTCCGCGGCTGGACCGAAGGGGGCTTTCGCTGCGTCTGATGCTGCGAGTTGGTGTGCGCCCAATGTGGCATTGGAGACGGTGGGCGTCCCCAATGCCACATTGGGCGCATCGAGGCAACGGCTCGGCCCGCAAGCGGCGGCCGACGGTCAGTGCAGCTTGTCGACCTCGGCGATCCGCTCCCAGCGCGCGCCGAGGGCGTTGAGCAGCGCGGCCATGTCGATGTCGTCGTCGCCGTCGAGGAGCGCCTTGTCCAGCCGCCGGGCGCGGCGGTTGACCTGGCTCAGGACCGACTTGCCCTCGTCGGTGAGCGAAAGCAGTTTGCGCCGCGCGTCGTGCGGGGATTCGACGCGCCGGATGAGCCCTCGTCGCTCCAGCCTGCGGCACAGGTCGGCCATCGTCGAGGTGTCGAGGGCGACCGCGCCGGCCAGTGAGCTCTGGTCGCTTCCGGGGTAGGCGCGGACCGCGGACAGGACCGCGAACTGCGGACCGGTCAGCACCGGGTCCACGTGACGGTTCCACGCGGCGAGGTAGGCCTGGTACAGCCGCCGGGCGCCGTAGCCGGGGGCCGCCAGCAGGTCGGAGGGTGGCGCGGGAGTGACGGCCGGCGTGTCGCCCTTGAGCCTGCCCGTACGCGCCGATTCACCCATCGCTACTCCTTGTCGGCTCCAACCCGCTGCCCGGGCCCCCGGCGGTGATCCTACGTGTCCGGACGGTCGCTCACGGGCAGGCCGCCGAGATCTGTCCGCAGTCACCTCTTGCGTATCCGGATAGTACGTGTTCGTATGAAGCCCGGTCTTGCGTACCCGGATAGTACGTGCTCGGATCAATATGGAGGTGGTCGGCGATGGACCGGAACCTGTTCAACGACATCTGTTTGCGCCAGCTGACGTTCTCGGGGGTGCACGAGGGCGAGACCGTGGTGGTGCTGACCCGCGGCGGTGAGCGGGCGGAGTACGCCGACGCCTTCTTGTGGGCCGCCCAGCAGCTGGGTGCTTCGGCCTACCACATGCGGCTGCCCTCGCCGGTCAGCGCGGCGGGCGCGTGGGCGGTGGGCGACTCGGGGCTCGGGAACATCCCGTTGGCGGTCGAGGCGCTCAAGAGCGTCGACATGGTGGTCGACTGCACGTTCCTGTTGTTCAGCAAGGAACAGTTCGCCATCCAGGACGCGGGCACCCGGATCCTCACCGCCGTCGAACCGCCCGAGCTGCTGGCCCGGCTCATGCCGACGAAGGAACTGCGCGAGCGCGTGGAGATCGGCGCGGAACTCCTGGCCAAGGCAGGCACGATGCGCATCACCAGCCCGGCGGGTACCGACGTCACGTATCAACTCGGCGTGTACCCGACGCTGTCCGAATACGGCTACACCGACACGCCCGGCCGCTGGGACCACTGGCCGGCGGCGTTCGTGTTCACCGGCGGTGCCGACGACGGCGTCGACGGGAAGATCGTGCTGTCTCCGGGCGACGTTCTGCTGCCGTTCAACAGCTACGTACAGACCCCGGTCGAAATCACCATCGAGCAGGGCTTCATCCGGGACATCCGCGGCGGAGCCGGATCGTCCGGGCTCGACGCGGATCTGCTGCGCTCCTACATCGAGAGTTTCGACGATCCCCGCGGCTACGGCATGAGCCACGTCGGCTGGGGCCTCGACGAGCGCGCGCACTGGCACGGCCTGACCCAGTTCCCCGGCGGGATGGGCATGGAGCTGCGGAGTTTCTACGGCAACGTCATGTTCTCCATCGGCCCCAACAACGAGCTCGGCGGCCCGAACGACACGCCTTGCCACTTCGACATCCCGATGCGCGGCAATTCCCTTTACCTGGACGACGAACTGATCGTCGACAACGGCGAGCTGACCGTCGCCGAGATGCGTCCGGCGGCCCGCCGATGACCGACCACCACATCGGGATGATCGTCCCCAGCTCGAATCTCACGATGGAGACCGAGCTGCCGCGGATGCTGCGCGCCAGGGAGGAGGCCGAGCCGGGGGACCGGTTCGTCTTCCACTCCGCGCGGGCCCGGATGCGGCACGTCGAACCCGAACAGCTGCGGGCGATGAACGCCCAGGCCGGACGGGCGGCGGCCGAACTCGCCGACGCCAAACCCGGCGTCGTCGCCACCGCGTGCCTCGTGGCGATCATGGCGCAGGGGCCCGGCTACCACTGCACCGCCGAAGACGACATCACGCGTGTGCTGCGTGAGGAGGGCTGCGACGCGCCGGTCGTCTCCAGCGCCGGTGCGCTGCTGTCCGGGCTCGAAGCGCTCGGCGCCCGCAAGGTCGCGATCATCACGCCGTACATGAAGCCGCTGACCAAGGCGGTGGCGGACTACATCGAGGACGCCGGATTCGAGGTCGCCGACGCCCTTTCGCTGGAGGTGCCGGACAACCTCGCCGTGGCCCGGCTGGATCCCGCCGGGCTGCGGGAACATCACCGCAGGCTGAATCTGTCCGATGTGGACACCCTGGTGCTGTCCGCCTGTGTGCAGATGCCATCTCTGCCCGCGATCCAGCCGGTGGAGGACGAGATCGGGATCCCGGTCCTGTCCGCGGCGACGGCCACGACGTTCCGGATCCTGACGGAACTCGGCGTCGAGCCCACGGTGCCCGGCGCCGGCAGGTTGCTCAGTGGCGCGGAAGCGTTGACGAAGACGGGAGGCGGGCATGGCCGCGAGTCAGTCGTTTGAGGTCGTTGTCGTCGGAGGCGGGCTCGGTGGGCTCTGCGCCGCGTTGTCCTTGCGGCAGCGGGGTTTGCGCGTGACCGTGGTCGAGGCCGCCCCGGCGCTGGGCGAGATCGGCGCGGGGATCCAGACCGCGCCGAACGCCAGCCGGATCCTCATCGGCCTCGGGCTGCGTGCCCGGCTGGAGCGGGTGCGGACCGAACCGCAGGACCAGGTGCGCCGTCGCTGGGCCGACGGGAGCATCATCGCCCAGCTGGAGCTCGGCGGGCGGGTGACCGACCAGTACGGCGCGCCCTACTGGCACTACCACCGCGCCGACCTGCACGGAGTGCTGCTCGACGCCTGCCTGGATCCCGACGGGATCGGTCCGGTGGTGCGGGTGGCGACCGGCGCGCGGGTGGTAGACCTCGACCGGACGGTGCCGGACCGGCCCGCCGTGATCGCCGCCGACGGACGCCGGTTCACCGGCGACCTCGTGATCGGGGCGGACGGCATCCGGTCTTCGGTGCGCGACCTCGCCGGCTTCGACGACACCCTCGCGTTCTCCGGCGAGATGGCGTACCGGGCGCTGATCTCCGGCGACCTGATCGCGCAGGATCCCGCCACGCGCTTCCTGTCCGACCGCTACCACTCCACGATCTGGTACGGCCCCAACAAACACCTGGTGCACTACATGATCCGCGGCGGGGAGTACCTCAACGTGGTCGCGATCGTGCCGTGCACCGAAACGGTGGAGAAGGACTGGAGCGGTCCGGCGACCGCCGCCGAACTCGCCGCGGAGTACCACGACTGGGACGATCGGGTTCCGACGATGCTGGCGAAGGCGAAGGACGAGGACGTCTCGGTGTGGGCGATGTACCGCCGTCGCCGTGACCCGGTCTGGGTCGACGGCCGGGTCGCCCTGCTCGGCGACGCCTGCCACGCGATGCTGCCGTACCAGGCACAAGGCGCGTCCCAGGCGATGGAAGACGCCGCGGTGCTGGCCGAAGAGCTGGGCCGCGTCACGCGCGACGGGATCGACGGTGCCCTGGTCCGCTACGTGGACCGGCGCGCCAAGCACGCGGGCATGGTCCAGGACGCCTCGCTGCAGAACATGGACTTCTACCACCTGCCCGACGGTCCCGAACAGCGCGAACGGGACGAGAAGCTACGGCGCTTCGACGGCGAATCCGACGTGTCCTACGACTGGCTGTGGAACGGCAGCCCGCTCACCGACCCCGACACCGAGTCCATCCACTACCAGTTCGCCCGCTGAGGCGCGCTGGCCGGCAATCGCATCGGAGTGGTTCATGCGTACTGGTGATCAGATCGTCCAGGACCTGCCCTGGCGTTGGAGCGTGCAGGGAAAGATCTTCCTCATCGGCGGGCTGGGCTACATGTTCGATGCCTGGGACGTCGCGCTGAACGGATTCCTCACCCCGCTCGTCGGGACGGAATTCGGCTTGTCCGCCGGCGGGAAGGGCCTGGTGGCCACCGCGAACCTGATCGGCATGGCCGTCGGCGCGGTCGTCTGGGGCACGATCGCGGACCGGATCGGCCGGAAACGGGCGTTCAGTGTCACGCTGCTGCTGTTCGCGCTGTTCTCCGTGCTGGGCGCGCTCGCGCCTAACGTGGAGACGTTCCTGGCGCTGCGTTTCCTCGCGGGGATCGGACTGGGCGGCTGCATCCCGGTCGACTACGCGATCGTCAGTGAGTTCTCCCCCCGCAAGCATCGCGGCCGGGTCTTGTCCGCGATGGACGGCTGGTGGCCGATCGGGACCACACTGGCCGCCGTCACCGCGACGCTGCTGCTCCCGGTCCAGGGGAACTGGCGGTGGATGCTGGTCTTGATGATCCTGCCCGCGCTGCTGCTGTTCTGGGTGCGGCGTGGCGTTCCGGAATCACCGCTGTACCTGGTGCGCAAGGGGCGTGAGGCGGAGGCGCGGGCCGTGATCGACGACCTCGTGCGCCGCACGGGAGCGACACCGGAGCCGTACTCGGTCCCACCCGCGGTGGTCGAGGACACCCGTGGTGGTGCGATCGCGGCCGCGTTCGATCAGCTGCGCCGGGTGTGGGCGTTCAACCCGCGGATCACGGCGGTGGCGTGGTCGCTGTTCATCAGCGTCATGCTGGTCTACTACGCCGCGCTCAGCTGGATGCCGTCCATCCTGCGGGCGCAGGGATTCGGCGAGATCGCCGCCTTCGCGTCGACCGCGCTCATGAACGCGACCGGCATCGTCGGTGTCGCGGTGGCCGTGCTCCTGGTCGACAAGGTCGGCCGCAAGCGGATCATCATGGTCGCCGGCCCGCTCACCGCACTGTCGCTCGTCGTGTTCTCCCTGCTGCTCGACACGCCTGCCGCGGCGGTGGTGGCGATCGGCGCGTTCGGCCTGTTCGCGCTGGTGGTCATCCCGGTGATGTACGCCTACGTCTCCGAGCTCTACCCGACGGAACTGCGGGCTTCGGGGTTCGGCTGGGCGTCGTCGTCGAGCCGGGCGATCACCGGTTTCGCGCCGCTGCTGTTCGGAAGCGTGCTGTGGCCGGTGCTCGGGCTGCCGCTCACCTTCACCGTGCTGGGTGTGCTCGTGGTGGCCGCGGTCGTGTTCATGAAGGTGGGCGCGCCGGAGACCCGCGGCCGCGAACTCGACCGGATCGTCGACCCGGTCGAGGCACCCGCCGAGACCAGGACGGCTCTGTGAAGCCCGCCGCGTTCCGGTACCACCGGGCCCACGACGTCACCGACGCCGTCGGCCTGCTCGGCGAGCTCGCCGCGGCGGGCGAGGATCCGAAACTCATCGCCGGCGGCCAGAGCCTGATGCCGATGATGAACTTCCGGCTCGCCCGCCCGACGGCGCTGGTGGATCTGGGACCGTTGCGCCGGGACCCGGCGCTGAACTCCGTCCGGCGTGACGGTTCCAGCCTCACCATCGGCGCGCTGGTCACCCATCGGGTGGTCGAGCTCGCCGAGCTGGGACCGGATTTCGACGTGCTCTCCCGCGCGATGCGGTGGGTGGGGCACCTGCCGATCCGGTCCCGCGGCACGGTGGCGGGCAGCGTCGTCCACGGTGACGCGACCGCGGAATGGTGCCTGCTGGCCCTGCTGCTCGACGCGGTCATCGTCGCCGAGGGCCCGCGCGGCCCCAGGGAGATCCCGGCCGCGGAGATGTTCCACGGCTTCTACACCACCGCCGTCGAACCGGACGAGGTCGTGACCGCGGTGCGCTTCACACGGCCGTCGCCCCGGGCCGCGCTGACCGAATTCGCCCGCCGTCACGGCGATTTCGCGATCGTCGACGCCGCGGTGAGCATCGACGCGGAGCGCGGGGGCCGCGTCGTGCTCGGCGGCGTCGCCCCCGCGCCCGTCCGGGTGCCCGAGGCCGAGGCGCTGCTCGACGGCGGCGTTCCCGGGCCGGAGCTGTTCGCCGCGTGCGGGGCGGCCGCGGCGGCGGCCATCGATCCGCCCGACGACGCGGCGGGCAGCGCGGTCTACCGCCGCCGGCTGGCGCGCACGCTCGTCACCCAGGCGCTGCACGAGGCGTGGGAGAAAGGAGGAACGCGATGACCGCACGGTTCGACGGACGCCAAGGCCGCTGGGTCGGCGCGTCCGTGCCCCGGCGTGAGGATCCTCGCCTGCTCACCGGCCGCGGCCGGTTCGTCGACGACATCCAGCTGCCGGGAATGCTGCACGCGGCCTTCGTCCGTTCGACGGTCGCGCACGGCAAGCTCGCCGGGATCGACCTGTCGGCCACTCTGGCGGTCGAAGGAGTCGTCGCCGCGTATACGGCGGAAGACCTGGGGCTCGGGGACATCGTCGCGTTGCTCGACCGCCCGCCCGAGGAGTTCTCGCCGACCGCGATGCCGATCCTCGCCAGGGAGAAGGTGCGGTTCACCGGAGAGCCGGTGGCGCTGGTCGTCGCCCGCGATCCGTACAGCGCCGAAGACGGTGTCGAGGCCGCGGTGGTGGACTACGAGCCGCTCGGGGCGATCGTGTCGGAGGAGTCGGCCTTTGCCGAGGGCGCTCCGCTCGTGCACGACGAGGCGCCCGGCAACGTGCTCGTCGACGTGTCGATGTTCGACACGCCCGGTGTCGACGCGGCGTTCGAGGCGGCCCGCGCGGGCGGCGGCCGCGTGGTCGAGGTCGTCACGAAGAGCGGGCGGCAGAACGCGCTCCCGCTCGAAACACGGGGAGTCGTGGCGTCCTGGGACGACCACGACGACCAGCTGCTCGTCCAGATGTGCACCCAGGTGCCGCATCAGGTGCGCACGGCGATGGCCCGCTCGCTGCGGGTCCCCGAACGCACCGTGCGGGTCACCGTCCCGGACATGGGCGGCGGCTTCGGCCAGAAATGCGTCGTCGGCCGCGAGGAGATCGCGGTCGCGGCGGCGGCCCGGCGGCTGAACCGGCCGGTGAAGTGGATCGAAGACCGGCGCGAGGCGCTCACGGCCGGATTCCTTGCCAGGGAACAGCGTTACCGCACGCTGGCGGCGTTCGACGAGGACGGGCGGATCACCGCGCTGGACGTCGACGTCGTCTGCGACATGGGCGCCTACTCCTGCTACCCGTTCACGGCGGGGATCGAGCCACTGATGGCGTCGGCCGAGATGCCGAGCGTGTACCAGGTGCCCGAATACCGCGTCCGTGCCCGCGCCATCGCGAGCAACAAGGCACCGACGGCGCCCTATCGCGGGGTCAGCCGTCCGCAGTACGTGATGGCGATCGAACGGATCATGGAACGCGCGGCGCGGGAACTCGGCCTCGATCCGGTCGAGATCCGGCGGCGCAACCTGATCACGCAGTTCCCGTACACCGGGGTCAACGCCATCACCTACGACCCCGGCACCTACCGCGAATCGCTCGAACTCGCCGAGGCGGCCATCCGGGACGAGGGCTGGTACGAGATCCGGGACCGCGCCGCCGCCGAGGGCAGGCACATCGGCATCGGCTACTGCTGTTTCTCCGAGCGGACCGGATACGGCTCGGGCGCCTTCGCCAAACGGAAGATGGCCGTGGTCCCCGGTTTCGACATCTCCGAGATCCGGATGGACACCACCGGCTCCGTCGTGGTCACCAGCGGCACCATGAACCACGGCCAGTCGCACGAGACGACACTGGCGCAGATCGTGGCCGACCGGCTCGGGCTGCATATCGACCAGGTGAAGCTGCGCCAGGGCGACACCGAGCGCATCGCCTACGGCTGGGGGACGTTCGCTTCCCGGTCGGTGACGATCGGCGGCTCGGCGGTTTCCCTCGCTGCCGGGAAACTCGGGGAACTGCTGTGCAAGATCGCCGCGCATCTGCTCGAGACGAGTCCGGACAACGTCCGCCTCGACGGTGACGGCGGCGTCGTCCAGATCGACGATCCGCAGCGCCGCGCGTCGTTCGAGGAGATCGCCGACGTGGCGTACCTGCGCAGTCACCTGCTGCCCAAGGACGTCGAGCCGACGCTGACGGCCACGGCGAGCTTCGACGTGCCCGGTGACGGCACCTTCTCGAACGCCACACACGCCGTGGTCGTCGAGGCCGATCCTGGCACCGGCCAGATCAAGATCCTGCGCTATGCGTGCGTCGAGGACTGCGGGGTGGTGATCCACCCGCAGGTCGTCGACGGCCAATGCCGCGGCGGGATCGCGCAGGGTATCGCCGGCGCGTTGTTCGAGGAGATCACCTATGCGGGCAACGGCGAACCGTCGGCCGCCAGCTTCATCGACTACCTGGTCCCGACCGCGACGGAGATCCCCGACATCACCGTCACCCATCTCGAAACCCCTTGCGCTTTCACGGAAAACGGCGCGAAGGGAGCAGGGGAGGGCGGCACCATCGGCGCGCCCGCCGCGGTGCTGAACGCGATCAACGACGCGTTGCGCCACACGGGAGTCGAACTCGACGTGACCCCGGTGCATCCGCAGACCGTGCTCGCCGCGCTCGACGCGGGGGTCCACAAGGAAATGAGCGTTCCATCATGAGCGACCGGCACCTGATCGACCTGAACGTCAACGGCGAGACGCACGAGGCCCTCGTCGAGCCGCGCAAGACCCTGCTCGACGTGCTGCGGCACGACCTCGGGCTCACCGGCACCCACGTCGGCTGCGAGCACGGCGTGTGCGGCGCGTGCACCGTCCTCGTCGACGGCGAACCGGTGCGGGCGTGCCTGATGTTCGCCGTGCAGGCGGAGTCGGCCGAGATCCGCACGGTCGAATCATTGGGGCGCGACGGGGAACTTTCCGATCTGCAGCGGTCTTTCAGCGAGCACCACGGCCTGCAGTGCGGCTTCTGCACCCCCGGATTCCTCATGCTGGCCGAAGGATTTCTGGCCCAGCGGCCCGACGCCGGCCGCGAGGAGATCCGCGAGGCCGTCTCGGCGAATCTGTGCCGCTGCACCGGTTATCAGACGATCGTGGACGCGATCGAGGCGACCGCGACCCGTCGATGCCACGCCAAGGAGAAGGAGGCGACAGCGTGATCCTGGAGAACCAGCTGTCCGTACCGGCGGGACCCGACGAGGTCTTCGCCTTGATCAACGACGTCGAACGGGTGGCGGGCTGCCTGCCCGGCGCGACCCTCGACGGGCGGCAGGACGATGCCTATCTCGGCCGCGTCAAGGTCAAGGTCGGCCCGATCACCGCCGCCTACTCGGGCACCGTGCGGTTCACCGACGTCACCGAGGCCGATCGCAGCCTGCGGCTGGTGGCCAGGGGAGCGGACGCGCACGGCAACGGCGACGCCGAGGCCGACGTGACGCTGACCGTGCGCGAGGCACCCGGCGGCGCCACCATCGAGCTGCGCACCGATCTGTCGATCCGCGGCAAACTCGCGCAATTCGGAAAGGGCGCGATCGGCGCCGTCTCCACCCGGCTGCTCGACCAGTTCGCCCGCAATCTTGCGGACCAGCTTCGAGCGGGGCCCGTCGCGGCCACGAGCGCCGCTCCCGCGCCGGTGCCGGAAGCCGTCGACGGGCTCGCCATGGTGCTTCCGGAGGGCGTCAAACGCTACGGCGTGATCGCGGCCGCCGCGGCGCTCGGGCTGTTCCAGGGCTGGCTGCTGGGCCGGATCCGCACCCAGGACAAACTGATCAAGGAGTTGCAGCGTGGCCGTCGATGAAAGTCTCGACAGCGTGTACGACCGGGCCGGTTTCGGGGCGAGCGTGCCACGCGGATCGCGTCCGGCGCTGGTCGTGGTCGACCTGACCCGGGGATTCACCGAGCCCGGTTTCCCGTCCGGTGCCGATCTCACCGCCGAGGTGACCGCGACCGCCGCCCTCGTCGCCGAAGCCCGGCGACGAGGCGTGCCGGTGATCTACACCGCGATCAGTTACACACCGGCCGAGGCGGACGGTGACGCCGTCGCGTGGCTCCGGAAAGCGCCCGGGATGCGGGCACTCCGCGAAGGAAGCGACGCGGTCGCCCTCGATCCACGACTCGAACAGCGTGAGGGCGACCACCTCATCCTGAAGAAGGGCGCGTCGGCGTTCCACGGGACGTCGCTGGCCGCGCTCCTCACGAGCCTGGGCACGGACACCGTCGTCGTGTGCGGCGCGACGACTTCGGGATGTGTCCGCGCGACCGCCGTCGACGCCGTCCAGTCCGGCTTCGACACTCTCGTCGTCCGGGACGCCTGTGGTGACCGTGCCGCCGGGCCCCACGATGCCGCTTTGTTCGACCTGCAAGCGAAATACGCGGACGTCGTCGAACTCGACGAGGCCCTGACGTATCTCGCGGAGCTGGATCGCCGCACGCTCGGTCAACCCGCCTCGGCGGATCTCGGCGACGTTCCGGCGACCAGCCGCTGGGTGACTTCGGGTTCGGTCCGGCTGCACGTGCTCGACTACGGTCCCGCCGACGGCGTCCCGGTGCTCGTGCTGCCGGGGATCACCAGCCCCGCGGTCACGATGGACTTCGTGGCGCGCGAACTCACCGATCTCGTGCGCCCGCTCGTGCTCGACGTCCGCGGCCGCGGGCTGTCCGATGACGGCGCGGAGTACGACCTGGCGAGCTACGCCGCGGACGTCGACGCGGTCGTGGACGGACTCGGACTGAGCGATCCGATCCTTTTCGGACACTCGATGGGTGCGCGGATCGCGGCCCGTGCCGCCACCACCCGGCGGCTTCGGGGCACGGTGCTGGCCGATCCGCCGCTGAGCGGCCCCGGGCGGGCACCGTATCCGACCACTCTCGACGCGTTCCTCGGTCAACTCGACCAGGCCCGCCGGGGGACCGACGCCGACGAGGTGGCCCGATCCTGGCCGCGATGGCCGCGCCGGGAACAGGAATTGCGCGCCCGCTGGCTGTCTTCGTGCTCCCGCGACGCGATCGTCGCCACGCATGCCGGGTTCGAATCCGAGGACTTCTTCGACGACTGGCCGAAGGTGCCCGCTCCGACGTACTTCCTGTACGGCGGCGCGAGCCCGGTCGTCACCGCCGCCGGGGCGGCCGAAGCGGCGGAGCGCAATCCGGCGGCGGAGTTCGTCGAGATCCCGGAGGCAGGGCACATGATCTTCTGGGACGAGCCCGAAGCCGCTCTTTCCGCGCTGCGGGAAGCGTTGCGGAAGCTGGTGTAGCCGCCGTACCTCGGGTGACTGGACGGACAACACACGTGACTGGACGGACGGCACGCGTGTTCAGGCGGACGACTCGCGGCGAAGCTGGCGGCGCTGTACAGGTGATCACCAGTCGATCGGCACCGCGACCGGACCTCGGAGCGTCAGGAACATTCGCCGCCAGGCGACTTCTTCGAGCGGTACCGCGAGGCGCAGTCCCGGTGCGGCGGCCAGCAGCGCTGCGACGCCGGTCCGCAGTTGCAGGCGGGCCAGTGCCGCGCCGAGGCAGTGGTGCGGTCCGTGGCCGAAGGTCAGATGTCCTTGCGTGCGAAGGGGATCGACCCGGTCCGGTTCGGGAAACCGCCGGGGGTCGTGGTTGCCCGCCTGCAGGGAGGCGAGGACGAACTCGCCGGCGCGGATCGGCACCCCGCCGACGTCGGCGTCTTCGACCGCGACCCGCCCCTGGTCGGCGGCCGAACCTTGGTCCTGGCGAAGGAATTCCTCGACCGGCGCGGGATCGCGGGGAAGTTCGGGGTCGGCGGCCAGCCGCAGCACGTTCTGGGCCAAGGCGTTCGCGGGCGGGACGTATCCGCCGAGAAGGATCGCGAAGGCGAGATGGGTGACCTCGTCCGGCCGCAGCGCGTCGCCGTCATCGTCTCTGGCCTGCAACAGGCCGGTCAGGAGGTCCTCGCCGGGCGCGCGGCGTTTCGCCTCGACCAGTTCCGTGAGGTGGTCACCCAGCTTCCGGGAAGCCTCCGTCATCTCCTCGTAGCTCGGCGCGGTGAACACCGCGAGCATGCCGTCCGCCCAGCTCCGCAGCGCGTCACGCGCCGACGGCGGAACACCGAGGAGTTCGTTCAGCACCGAGAGGGCGAACGGGATCGCATACCCCTCTAGGACTTCCGCGGGCGGACCCGGTGCGAGCAGCTTCGTGACCAGGTCTTCCGCGATCGCTTCGACGCGCGGCCGCAGGAACTCCACCCGGCGTGGGGTGAGTGCCTTCCCCGCGATGCGCCTGAGCCGCGCGTGTTCGGGGCCGTTCATGGTGAAGAGCAGAGCGTCGGCGCCGGCCTCGGGAACCCCGGGCAGCCAGACGCGGAATCGTGGATCGGTAAGCAGGGCGCGGATGTCGTCGTAGCGGGTGACGAGCCAAGCGTCCTCGCCGGTCGCGAGACGCATGCGGCTCACGGGCTCCTCGAGTTCGGTCGCCGTGAACGGGTAGTCCATGTGCTTTCCCCTATTTCTTCGGTTTGCCGGTCACCTCTTCGGCCAGCGAGTGCAGCGGCATCAGCGCGGCGGGGTCCCCGCCCACCTTGAGGGCGCGGGCGGTGAGCAGGCGGTACAGCTCGTCGGCGGCCTCTACCAGGCGGGCCGCGCGTTCCGCGGCCGAATCCTCGTCCGCATCGAGTTCGGTGAGCGCCGCCGCGAGAACCTGCTCGGCGTCACGCTGCTGGCGCTGCGCGACAGCCGTGACCAGGCCGTCGACCGGGGAGACCAGGGTGCGGCGGCGGTCGGCCGGATCCGGATGCGTGCGCAGGGCGCCCCGCTCACGCAGCTTTCCGACGGCGGCGGAGACATGGCTCTGCGCGAAACCGGTGCGCGCGGTCAGCTCGCTGATCGACAGCCCCGGCGCCTCGACGACCACCGAGATCAGCACGAGATAGATCTCCGGCACCTCGGGATCGGCGTCGTCGCGCATGCCCCGGGAGGCGAGCTCCATCAGGTGCTTGCCGAGCAGGTAAAGCTCACCGGCCTTCATATCGGAAACGATACATCTAAAACGATGTATCTCGCCAGGTGCTTCCGGGGTGACGGCGAGTGCCGCCACCCCGGCCGGTTCGTCAGCGGCGGCCGCTGAGGGTGGTGGAACCGGCGTAGCGGGCCTCGGTGCCGAGTTCCTCTTCGATGCGGATGAGCTGGTTGTACTTGGCCGTGCGGTCGGAGCGCGACAGCGAGCCGGTCTTGATCTGACCGCAGTTGGTGGCGACGGCGAGGTCGGCGATGGTGGTGTCCTCGGTCTCGCCGGAGCGGTGCGACATCACCACGGAGTAGCCCGCCTTGTGCGCGGTCTCGACCGTGGTGAGGGTTTCGGTGAGCGTCCCGATCTGGTTGACCTTCACCAGGATCGAGTTCCCGATGCCCCGCTCGATACCGTCGTTGAGCAGATTCACGTTGGTGCAGAAGACATCGTCGCCGACGAGCTGGACACGATCGCCGATGGTGTCGGTGAGCTGCTTCCAGCCGGTGAAGTCGTCCTGGGCGACACCGTCCTCAATGGACACGATGGGGTAGCGCGACGTCAGGTCGGCGAGATAGGCCACGTGCTCCTCGACGCTGCGTTTGCGTCCCTCGCCGGTGTAGTCGTAGACGCCGTCGGTGTAGAACTCGGACGCGGCCGGGTCGAGCAGCAGGGCGATGTCCTCGCCGGGGGTGTAGCCGGACTGCTCGATGGCGCGCAGCACGAACTCGAGTGCTTCGTCCGCGGAGCTGAGGTTCGGCGCGAAGCCGCCTTCGTCGCCGACGTTGGTGCCGTGCCCGGCTTCGCGCAGCGACGCGCGCAGGGTGTGGAACACCTCCGAGCCCATGCGGACGGCGTCGGCGAAGGTTTCCGCGCCGAGCGGGCCGATCATGAACTCCTGGAAGTCGATCGGGTTGTCCGCGTGCGCTCCGCCGTTGATGATGTTCATCATCGGCATCGGAAGCAGATGCGCGAACACGCCACCGACATAGCGGTACAACGGAAGTCGCTTGGCGGCCGCGGCGGCTTTCGCCACGGCCAGCGAAACGCCGAGAGTGGCGTTGGCGCCGAGCCGCGCCTTGTTCGCGGTGCCGTCGAGAGCGATCAGCGCGCGGTCGACGTCGGCCTGGGCTTCGGCGTCGAGCCCGACGACCGCCTCGGCGATCTCGGTGTTGACGGCGTCGACGGCTTTGCGGACACCCTTGCCGTGGAAACGGGTCTTGTCGCCGTCGCGCAGTTCGACGGCTTCCTTGGTGCCGGTGGAGGCGCCCGACGGCACGGCGGCCCGTCCGAGCGAGCCGTCCGCGAGTTCGACGTCGACCTCGACGGTCGGGTTGCCCCGGCTGTCGAGGATCTGACGACCGTGGACGCGGATGATCGCGGTCATGTGCACTCCTTGCCTGGTCGCGCCGCCCCCGGTGAGCAGCGGGACGTCCGCGAGGCTAGCAGAGAATCCCTGAATCGATCCCGATCTCTGACCAGGCAATTCAGGTCATGACATAGGACCCAGGGCCGACTGGCGCCAGGCAGGATCGGTCCTCGGTCCGACGCGTGCGGATGCCCCGTCGGGATGGACTGGCGAGCGATGTGATCACGCTCGACAGGAAGAAGACCTGATGATCCAGTTCGACCGGCTCACCAAACGACGAGGATCGGCGACGATCCTTTCCGACGTCGGTTTCGAAGCGCGTCCGGGCCGCGTGACCGGCTTCCTCGGGCCCAACGGCGCCGGGAAATCGTCGACCCTGCGGATCCTGCTCGGGCTGGACCGGCCGACGTCGGGGACCGCGCTGGTCGACGGCGTTCCGTTCGCCGGGCTGCGGGATCCCCTCCGCAAGGTCGGCGCCGTACTCGACGGCTCTGGGGCGCATCGCTCGCGCACCGGCCGGGCTCATCTGAACTGGGTCGCCGCGGCGGGCGGCATCCCGCGCGGCAGGGTGGACGAGGTCCTCGCGGAGGTCGGACTGTCCACCGCCGCGGGCAAACGCGTCCGCGGCTACTCGCTGGGGATGGGTCGTCGGCTGGCCCTGGCGGCGGCGCTGCTGGGCGATCCCGAGGTACTGGTGCTCGACGAACCGGTCAACGGCCTCGATCCGGAAGGCATCCGCTGGATCCGCGGTTTCCTCCGTGCGCGGGCCGCGGCCGGGCGGACCGTCCTGCTTTCGAGTCATCTCATGGGAGAACTGTCGGAGACGGTCGACGACGTCGTGGTCATCGACCGCGGCAGGATCGTCGCGCGGGGAACACTCACGGAAGTCGTCGGCGGGCACCGAAGCCTGGAGGACGCCTTCTTCGCGCTCACCACGGGGGCGGCGCGATGAGGGCCTATCGGGGAGAACTCCGCAAGCTCACTTCGCTGCCGTCGGTCTGGGCCGCGGTCGCGATCGGCGTACTGCTTCCGGCCGCCCTGACGTTCCTCAACGCAAGGGCTGCGGGCAGCAACGTGGATCTCGGATTCCAGGAACTCGCGTTCGGCGTGGTGGGCGCGATCATCCTGGGCGTCGTCGCGGTGAGCAGCGAATACACCACCGAGGGGGAGAACGCCGGCGGCGGACGCCAGATCACCACGAGCCTCACGGCCGTGCCGTCCCGGTGGCGATTGCTGATCACGAAACTGGCGGCGGTGATCACCGTGGTCGCCGCACTGGCGACGGTTTCCTCGACGATCACCCTCGTCATCGTCGAGACGCTGGGCGTGAGTGATTTCGGGCGCCTGCCCGGAGTCGTCCTCTACTGGGTGCTGACGGCCCTGCTCGCGTCCGGCCTGACCCTGGTGACGCGCAACGGAATCCTGCCGCTCACCGTGCTGATCCTGAACACGTCGGTGGTCACGGTCACCTACCTGCTCACGAAACTCACGCCGCTGGCCGCGTTCTTCCCCGACCTGGCCGGATTCCGGATGTTCATCGAGCGAGTGGATCTGCCCGTCCGGCTCTCGCCGGTCACCGGGGGCCTGGTGATGACGGCCTGGGTCGCGGCGCTGCTCGCCGCGGGCTTCCTGGTCTTCCGCGGGAGGGACGCGTGACGGGCGGCCGGGCGATCCGGGCCGAGGTCCTCAAACTGCTCAGCCTGCCGGCGACGTATTTCACCCTGCTCGCCGCCTTGGGGGTTTCGGCGATCCTCGCGACCGCGTTCTCACGACAAGGCGTCTCACCCGTCGGCTACACCCAGGCCGGGTTCCTCGTTCTCGGCGTCGTCGCGGCGACGTCGGAGTACGGCGGCGGCCAGATCCACCGGACCCTGACCGCCATGCCCCGCCGGATCACCTTGCACCTGGCCAAAATGACCGCACTCCTGATCGTGGCCGTCCCGGCGGCCGTCCTGACCGCGCTGGCCGGTGGACCGTGGTCCGACGTGGTGGGAGCGAGCGCCTACCTCGCACTCACCACGGTCTTCTCCGCCGCCGTCGCGACGGTCGTGCGGTGGAGTGTCCCGGCGGTGGCCGGGCTGCTCGGGTACTACTTCATCGCGGGCCCGCTTCTCCGTGACCGGGCCGCTTTCGCGGACTACCTGCCGGACGCCGCGAGTCACGACGTGCGCTCACTCGGCGGCTCGGCCCTCGTGCTGGGCTGGGCGCTCGTCGCGGTGGGGATCTCGGCGATCACCTTCCACCGGCGGGACGCTTGACCGCGCGCGGGGCCACGAGGCCCAGGTCGTACGCCGTGATCACCAGCTGAGCGCGGTCGCGGGCCGAAAGTTTGCTCAGGAGCCGGCTGATATGCGTCTTGACCGTCTTGACGGAGATGGTCAGCGTCTCGGCGATCTCGGTGTTGGACAGCCCGCGGCCGACGAACGTGAGGATCTCGATCTCCCGCTGGGTCAGCCCGGCAGGCGGGGGCGGGCTGCGGTGCGGCGGCGCCGTGACGTAGTGCTCTATCAGCCGGGTGAGGATGGCGGGCGCGAACAGGGACTCGCCGCTGTGCGTCCGGCGGACGGCGGTGAGAAGCTCGTCCGGTTCGGTGTCCTTGAGCAGGAAACCGCTCGCTCCGGCGCGGAGCGCGCCGTAGACGTACTCGTCCAGTTCGAACATGCTCAGCACGAGGATCCTGGTCCCGGCCAGGCCGGGGCAGGCGCCGATCTCCTGGGTGGCCACGATCCCGTCCTGGCCGGGCATGCGGATGTCCATCAGCACGACGTCCGGGCTCAGCCGCCGCGCCATTTCCACCGCTTGGAGCCCGTCCTCGGCCTGTCCGACGACGACCATGTCCGGTGTGGCGTCGATGATGATCGCCAGGCTGTGCCGCAACAGCCGCTGGTCGTCGGCGAGCAGGACCCGGATCGGTGGCTGTTCGGTCACCGGCGTGCTCCGTCCGGAAGTCGTGCGGTGAGGCGGAATCCGGTTCCGGCCGGCGCCGCGTGCAGATCGCCGCCGAGGATCTCGGCACGTTCCCGAAGTCCGGCCAGGCCGTGGCCGGCGCCGGTGGCGGGGGACCAGGTGCTTCGCGGCCCGTCGTCCTCGACGGTCACGACGATCGTGTCGCCGTCGCGCCTCAACCCGACGCGAGCGGTCGTCGGTCCGGCGTAGCGCGCGGTGTTCGCGACGGCTTCACGGACGATTTCGCAGACAGTCGCTTGTACCCCAGGGGAAACGTCCCCGAGTTCGCCGACGTCCAGTCGTGGTTCGAGGCCCAGCGGGCGGACGGCCTCGACGATGGCGGGAAGATCCGACAGGTTCAGCACGGGCCGCAACGGCGCGCCGCGCTCGTCAGGGTCGCGAAGCACGGCCAGCATGCGCCGGAGTTCGGTGACCGCGTCCCGGCTCGTCCGCTCGATGTCGACGAGCGCCTGTTCGCGCTCCGCTTCCCGGACTTCGCCTTGAACCCGCCGTGCCGCGCTGGCTCGCAACGTGATCACGCCGAGACCGTGGGAAACGATGTCATGGAGCTCCCGGGCGATCCGGAGCCGCTCATGCTGCGTGGCGTGCTCGGCCGCCCAACCGGTGAGGCGTGCTTCGTAGTCGAGGCGCCGCTTGCGCGCGCGGACCACCGTCCACGTCGTCACGCCGATGGCCGTGGCCACGACGAGAATCGGCACGACGACCGCGCCAGGCCCGTTCGCGCCGACGGCCAGCAGCGCGACCGCGGCCACGACCAGCACCGCGGAGGCGACCAGCCACGCACGCGATCGCCATTCGGGGCGGTCCGGCGGTGTCATCACCGGCCATCGTATTACCGGCGGTGCTCAGGCCGCGTGCGCCAGCGTCAGCGCGCCACCCGCCGCCGAAAGCAGCAGGACGGACCAGCGGACGGACCGTTCACCGACCCGGCGGCTCAGCGCTCGCCCCAGCAGATCGCCCGCGAGTGCGGCGACCGCGACCGCGAGGAGCACGCTCACGGGCACCTCCACCCAGCCGAGGCTCGGCAACGCGACCAGGCCGAGCAGGAAGAAGTAGATCGACAGCGTCCCGCGGGTCTCGTCCGCGCCCCAGCCCGCGCTCGCCCCGTACACCGCCACGGCGGGACCGGAAAGCCCGGCGACGGAGTTCATCGCCGCGCTCAGCACGCCCGCGCCGACGGCCGCCGTTCTGCCCGCCAGCCGTCTGCTGGTGACACCGCTCGCCAGCACACCGACGGCGAGGACACAGCAGCCGCCCGCGGCGAGCAGCAGCGGCCGTGCCGGGACATCGCGGACCGCGAGCGCGACGACCGGGGTGAACACCACCGCGGGCACCGTCAGCCACGCGACCTGCGTCCACCTGATCGCCCGCCAATGGGTGATCGCGACCGCGAGATAGACCGGGAAGCCGAGCAGCAGGGTGAGCCGGACGGCGTCGAGCGGGCCCAGCGCCAACGCCAGGAACGGTACGCACAGCAGGGAAAGCCCCATCCCGGAAAGGCGCTGGGCGACGACCCCGGCCGCCGCCGCGAGCGAGGTCATGGCCAGGGTTCCCACGAGTCCATTGTGGAGCCGGGCGCTGGGTGCCGGTAGCCGTCGCCTGGTGAAGACGTCATAGCCCAGCGCTATGAGCGGCGAAGGAGGTCGGGTGTTGTGAAGGTGGCTTTCGTCGCGTCGGATGTGGGGAAAGTCCCCTTCGGCCCGGGCTCTGAGGGTTCGCGACACGCTATGACCGCGAGCAGGTTCATGATCTACGACGGCACGTGGTGAGACCTTCACGGACCACCGCCTGGTGAACTGGACCCGTCGAACACGCGGGTTCTGGCACTTCTGGCCGTTCCAGCCGTGCCGCACGCTCAGCGTCACTGCTTTGGAACAGACGGGAGCGTGAGATGAAGATCGGTGTCCCTCGTGAAGTCAAGAACCACGAGTACCGGGTCGCGGTGACGCCCGCGGGCGTGCACGAGTTCACTTCGGCCGGGCACGAGGTGTTCGTCGAGCGCGGAGCGGGCGAAGGATCCTCCGTGCGCGACGAGGACTACGCCGCCGCCGGCGCGAAGGTGCTCGACAACGCCGACGACGTCTGGGCGACCGGAGACCTCGTGCTCAAGGTCAAGGAGCCGATCGCCGAGGAGTACCACCGCCTGCGCCGCGATCAGCTGCTGTTCACCTACCTGCACCTCGCCGCGAGCGAGCCGTGCACGCGGGCGCTGCTGGACGCGGGCACGACGTCGGTGGCGTACGAGACGGTGCAGCTGCCGAACGGGTCGCTGCCCCTGCTGTTCCCGATGAGCGAGGTCGCCGGACGGCTGGCCCCTCAGGTCGGCGCGCAGACGCTCATGCGCGCCAACGGCGGGCGCGGGGTACTCATCGGCGGTGTCTCCGGGGTGGCCCCGGCGCGGGTGGTCGTACTCGGCGCCGGTGTCGCGGGGATGAACGCGGTCGCCGGCGCGGCCGGGACCTGGGCCGACGTCGTCCTGTTCGACAAGAACGTCGACAAGCTACGCGCCGCCGATCGGATGTACCAGGGCCGGATCCGCACCGCCGCGGCCAACGCGTACTCGATCGAAGAGGCGGTGCTCGAAGCCGATCTCGTGATCGGCGCGGTGCTCGTGCCCGGTGCCAAGGCGCCGAGCCTCGTGTCGAACGATCTCGTGTCCCGCATGAAGCCGGGCAGCGTGCTCGTCGACATCTCGGTCGACCAGGGCGGCTGCTTCGAGGACACGCGGCCGACGACGCACGCGGAGCCGACCTTCCAGGTGCACAACTCGGTGTTCTACTGCGTCGCCAACATGCCCGGCGCCGTCCCGCACACCTCGACGTACGCGCTGACGAACGTCACGCTGCCGTACGCGCTGGAGCTGGCGAACCACGGTCTGTCCGGCGCCGTCGCGCGGTGCCCGGAGCTGCGCGGCGGGGTCAGCACGGTCGACGGCAGGCTGACGTCCGCGCCGGTCGGCGAGGCGCTCGGAATCGGCTCCGTTTCGCTCGACGACGTGCTCGGCTAGGTGGTGCGGGCCGGGATCCGGAGTTAGGTTCAGATCCCGGCCCGTCGCCGAAAGGGAGGTGCCGTTGCCGCGAACGTTGATCGAAATCGACCGGACGTCCGCCGAGCCGCTCTACCGGCAGGTGCGGCGCGCCATCGAGCACGGCATCGCGATCGGCACGTTCGATCCGGCGCACCGGCTGCCGAGTTCGCGTGAGCTGGCCGCCGAACTCAGCGTTTCCCGCAACACCATCAACCTCGCCTACCAGGAGCTGGTCGCCGAGGGGTTCGTGGAAAGCCGCGAGCGCAGCGGGCTGTTCATCAACGCGGAGATGCGGCCGCACTGCGCGGTGCAGGAGCGCGGCACCAGCCCGGCCATCGACTGGAGCGCGCGGGTGCGCCGGTATCCGGACGCCGGTGTGCCGCATATCGAGAAACGCCCGGACTGGCACACCTATCCGTACCCGTTCCTCGCCGGTCAGGTGGACGTCACCGCCTTTCCCGCGCGGTCGTGGACCCGCTGCCTGCGTGACGCGCTGTACCGGCCGCACGTGTTCCCGAGCCTGCAGGACAGCGTCGGCTCCGACGACCCGATGCTGGTCGACCTGATCTGCCGTCAGCTGCTCACCGCGCGGGGGATCGAGGCCGACCCGTCCGAGGTCCTGATCACCGTCGGCTCGCAGCAGGGGCTCGACCTGCTCGGCCGCGCGCTGCTCGGGCCGGACAGCGTCGTGGCGATGGAGAACCCGGGCTATCTCGACGCACGGCACATCTTCCTGCGCACCGGCGCCGGGCTGCGCGGCGTCGACGTCGATCAGAGCGGCCTGCGCCCGCCGGACACGCTCGACGGCGTCGACCTGCTCTACCTCACCCCGAGCCACCATCACCCGACGAACGCGACGTTGAGCATCGGCCGCCGCCGAAGGCTGCTCAGCCTCGCCGCGAGTGCGGGCACGGTGCTCGTCGAGGACGACTACGACAGCGAATTCCGGTACCACGGCAGCCCCACGCCCGCGCTCAAGGCGCTCGACGGCACCGGTGACGCGATCTACCTCGGCACCTTCTCCAAATTCCTCTCGCCCGGCCTGCGGCTGGGATACCTGGTCGGCCCGCGCGAACTGGTGCGGGAGCTGCGGGAGATCCGGCGATACGTGCTGCGGCATCCGCCCGGTCACCTCCAGCGGGCGCTGGCGTTGCTGATCGACAGCGGCGAGTACCACCGTTCCCTCCGCCGGTATCGCACGAAACTGATGCGGAAATGGGAGGCGACCTGCGCCGCGGTCACCGAACACCTGCCGTGGACGCAGACGGCGTATCCGCCGGGCGGGGTCAGCCTCTGGATGACCGGACCGTCCGAACTGGACTGCCGGGCGCTGATGGAGCGAGCCGAGCGCGACGGCGTCCTGATCGAGCCCGGCGACATCTTCTTCGTCGGGGACGACCCGTCGAAGAACCATTTCCGGATCGGGTTCGCGGCCGTCCCCTTGCGCGACATCGACCCCGGCATCCGTCTGCTCGGTGAGGCCTGCCGCGACCTGATCGCGTAACTGGTACCACCGCGCCGGACCGTTCTGGACCTGTTCTGGCGGCCAGACGTGCCGCAGTGTCTGGGGATCGCTCGTGAGCCAGGACACGTCGCCAGGAGGTCCGTGTGGTGGAGTTCGTTCGAGAAGCCGATTTCGTCGCGCTCGGTGGCACCGTCCTCACCCTGGACGCGGCGGGGAGACGGGTGCGCGCACTGGCCGCGAGCGGCGGCCGGATCACCGCGCTGGGTTCCGAACGGGACATCTCCCGGCTGATCGGCCCGGAGACCACCGTGCTCGACCTGGCCGGACGCACGGTGATCCCCGGTTTCGTCGAATCCCACAACCATCCGGCGTTCTTCGGGATGACGCTGGCCGCGCCGGTCGACGCCGGCAGCCCGCCCAACGACACCATCGCCGACATCGTGGGCCGGGTCGCGCAAGCGGCGAAGGAGCTGGGCCCGGGGGAGTGGATCCGGGGTTTCCGGTACGACGACACGCTGCTCGCGGACGGCCGTCATCCGACCCGCGCGGACCTCGACCCCGTCTCCGGCCGCAATCCCGTGGTGCTGACCCATGTTTCCGGTCATTTCTGCACCGCGAACTCGCTCGCCCTGCGCGAGGTCGGGATCACCGCCGAGACCCCGGACCCGCCCGGCGGGCTCATCATGCGCGACGCCCGTGGGGAGCCGACCGGTGTGCTCGTGGAGACGGCGGCCTTCCTCGTCACGTCCCGGCTGCCCGGGCAGAGCGCGGGCGAACTGGCCGACGCCCTCCTCCTGGCGGACGAGGAGTATCTCGCCAACGGCGTGACCTCCGTGCACGACACCGGGATCGGGCTCATCGGCGGAGCGGCGGAACTGGAGGCGTACGCGCTGCTGAGGCGCGCCGGGAAGCTGCGTGTCCGGGTGCGCGGCTACCTGTTCGACGGTCTGCTGCCCGGCCTCGACGAAGGCCGGCCGGAAGCGCCGGAAGCCCAGGTGGACGACAAGTTCGCGATGACGGGGGTGAAGATCGTCGCGGACGGCTCGATCCAGGGCAAGACCGGCTGTCTCGCGGAGGGTTACACCTGCGCCCCGGACGAGCACGGCATGATGCTGCTCGAACCCGCCGACCTCGGCCGCCGGATCGCCGCGCTCGACGCGGCGGGCTGGCAGGTCGCCGTGCACGGCAACGGGGACGCGGCGATCGACGCGATCATCGACGGCTACTCACGGCTGGGCTCGCCCCGAGGGACCGGCAGGCGGCACCGGATCGAGCATTGCCAGACGGTGCGCGAAGACCAGCTGGACCGGATGGCCGCCCACGACGTCCTCGCGTCGTTCTTCATCAAGCACGTCTACTACTGGGGAGACCGGCATCGCGACGTCTTCCTCGGGCCCGAGCGGGCGCGACGGATCAGCCCGCTGGTCTCGGCTCGCTCGCGTGGAATCCATTTCGGACTGCATTCGGACACCCCAGTGACACCTGTGCCGCCGCTGGAGGGGATCTGGTGCGCGGTTCGCCGGATCACCAGGCAGGGCAAGGTACTCGGCCCCGAACAGGCAGTGGACGTCGACGCCGCGTTGCGCGGCTACACGATCGACGCCGCCTACCTCGCGGGAGAGGAAGACATCAAAGGCAGCCTGGAGATCGGGAAACTCGCCGATCTCGCGGTGCTGTCCGGCGATCCCACCACGGTCGCCCCCGACCGGATCCGCGAGCTGACCGTGGACGCCACCGTCAGCGGCGGCGAGATCGTCTGGCGGCGCGAGACGACGGGAGCACGACGATGATCCGCAGCTGGCCGAGTGTCCTCATAGGACTATTCGTCCCCGCTTTCGCCCTGCTGGCGGGAATTCTGCTCCTGTCCGGATCGACGGCGTCGGTGCTGGGCATCCCGGTGCTGTTCTTCTGGGTGTTCTGCTGCTGCCCGCTGACCACCCTGTGCCTGTGGATCAGCTGGCGTTTCTTCGACCGCGCCCACTACCCGGAGGACGACTGATGCTGATCGCGATCGTGGCGGTGGTGATGGCGGGCTCGATCGGGCTCGCGGTGTGGGCCGGACGGTCCACGCGCGGCGGCGGGATCTCGGAATTCCTCGTCGGCGGCCGGTCTTTCCCGGCGTGGCTGGTGTACTTCCTCGCGGTGGGCGAGGTGTACAGCATCGGGACGATGATCGGGTTCCCGAGCGGGATCTACGCGCACGGCGCGAGCTACGGGATCTGGTTCCTCGGCTACATCCTGCTCGCGTACTCGCTGGGCTACTTCCTGGCCCCGCTGGTGTGGCGGGCGGCGAAACGGTACGACGCGATGACCGTGCCCGACGTGTTCGGACGGCATTTCGGCAGCAGGCGGCTCGAGCTGATCACCTGCGTGACGATGCTGATCGCCCTGGTCCCGTGGGGGCAGTACCAGTTCATCGGGCTCCAGGTGGTGCTGAGCAACCTGGGGCTGCGGCTGGATCCGGTGCAAAGCGTGGTGCTGGCGGGCATCGTGGCGTTCATCTACATCGCCGTCTCCGGTGTGCGGTCGCCCGCGTTCGTCTCGATCCTCAAGGATTTCTTCATGCTGCTCGGCGTCGTGCTCGTCGGGGTGGCGGTCGTGATCGCCGCCGGCGGTACCGCGAAGGTCAGCGGACCCGAGGTGCTCAGCGCGGCTCAGACCACGATGGGCGGCTCGGAACTGACGTTCGCGATGACGACGATCCTGTTCCAGAGCATCGTGTTCTATCTCGGCTTCGGTGGCGCGTACGTGTTCCCGGCCCGCTCCGAACGTGCCGTGAAGAGTTCGACCGTGTGGATGCCGATGTACATGCTGATCTACCCGTTCCTGGTGCTGGCCGCGTACTACGGCGTGCGCGCGCACCCGGACCTGAAGAACCCGAACACGGTGTTCATGGTGACAGCCAAGGGTTTGCTGCCCGACTGGCTGCTCGGACTCGTCGCCGCCGGCGCCGCGCTCTCCGGTGTGCTCGTGCTCGCGGCGACCGCGCTCACCATCGGCGGCATGGTCTGCCGCAACCTCGCGCCGAACGTCCCGGCGGCGGCGCAACGGCGGTGGACGGTCGTCGCGGTGGCGAGCTTCCTGGTGCTGGCGGCGGTCCTGACCCTCGTCGCGTCGACGTTGATGCTCACGATCCTGAACCTGACCTACAACCTGCTGGCCCAGGTCGTCCCCGGCTGGCTCGCGATCCTCTTCGTGCGCCGGGTGCGGACGGCCGCGGTCGCCGCCGGGATGATCGCCGGAGTGTTGACCGCGATCGCCCTGTACGTCACCGGCGCGACGTTCGGCGGCTTCAACGCGGGTCTGGTGTCGCTCGGGGTGAACCTGGCCGTGGTGGTGGCCTGGAGCTTGGTGAAACCGGACGTGGCGCGGACACCGGTGGCGCGATCGGCCGAGAGTGCCCCGGCCGCCGAGGCGGTCCCCTCCCTCAGCACGTGACCAGAGACCGAACTCGCGTGATCGAGGACGGAACTCGCGTGATTGGAGACGGAACTCGCGGGTGATCCGCCCGGAATCACGTGAGATCCGGCGCCAAGCACGCGAGATCCGGCTAGCTTGACCGGGTTCGCCATGAGCGCAGGGCGAGGCGCCGCGTCGCGGGCCGGACCTCCTCGATCACTTGACTCCCGTACACCGCCGTCGCGACCGAGCGTTTCAGGTCGCGGCACCGCCTGAGGACGTGGGGCGGGAACCCGGTACCGGTCGGCCGGTCCGGAGTTCCGCCCTCCTCGGCGTCGAACGACGTCCAACCTGAGCCGAGGTCGATGAGGCTGCGGTGCTTGGTCGTGTAATACCCGCGCGACACGCTGAACGCGAGACCGCTCGCGCCGGCCGCGGCGGCGACGAGATGCAGGTGGTAGCGGCTGGAAATCCAAGTCTGCCCGGGCGCCAGCGGCAGGCCGTGACGCCAGATGTCGCGGAACGGGTGGAACTCGGCACCGGCGAGTTCGTGTTCCAGCAGCGCCGGAACAGCGCGGTCGACGCGGGGAATCCCTTCGACGACGGCGAGATGCTCCGGGTGGACTTCCCAAGCCCGCAACAAACCCAGTACCTGGGCGGCCAGCACGGACGGCTCGAAGGCGCCGATGTCGGATTGGACGCACAGCACGAATTCGCGCGCCTGCGCGGTGGGTCTCTGCTCGGGTGGTTCCAGGAAGACGTCGTCGCACGTGCGGACGACCCCGGGCAGCAGTTCGGCCGACGGACCGTCGCGGACGTCGACGACGTCGAAACGGTCGGCGAGCGAGCGGAGGAGATCGGTGGCGCCGGGCGGGAACGGCGTCAGTCCCTGCCCGGTCATGGCGGTGCGGGCCCCCGATCGCCGGGCGGCGGCCGCGGCGCCCGCGAGCAGCCCGATGTGCCGCGGCCACAGCGCGTTGAGGTAGCCGCCGCCGATCAGGTGCAGCACGTCGGTCCGGCCGAGCAGGTCGATGCCCGCGTCCCAGCGTGGCGCGAGCCCGGGGTCGTTCACCGCCGACTGCACCCAGTTCGCGACGTCCCACGGATCGTCCGACGGCGCCTCGCCGCACAGCCGCCACAAGGTGTCCGTACACCGGAGGCGCGGGTGCAGATCGTTCAGCAGCAGTTGCGCGGGCCCCGGTGAGTGGGTGTCAAGCCAGACGTCCGCCTCCGGCTCGGTCCGCGCCAGATAGCGAAGCCACGTCGCCGCGATCAGCTCGTCGCCGAAATTCGGAAAACCGCTCGGGCCGATCAGGTAGTGACAACGGCGGGGACGCGGCGCGCGGGCGGGGGATTCGCTTCCCCCGCCCGCGCTTCCGTCGAAGGTCACTGCGCGACGGTGATCTGCGTGTCCAACGCCTTGTCGCCCTGCGCCTTTTCGTTGCCGGTCGCCTCGGTCTTGACGCGATCCTTGGCCACGCCCGCTCCTTCGAGCGCGGCGGCGATCGCTTCCGCCCGCTTTTCGGACAGGGTCTTGGACTTTTCCGCGTCGGGGTAACCCGCGTGCGTGGCGACGGCGATCTTGACGTCGTTGCCCTGCATGGCCTTGGCGATTTCGCCGAGGGCCGATTTACTCTTTTCGGACAGTTCCGCACTTTCGGTGGTAAAGGTGATCGGTGACTGCTGAAGCGCCTGCTGGATCGCGGCGGTCACCTTCTGGGCCGCCTCGCCGCCGGCCTGGCCCGCGTCGCCGGTTCCCGCTCCCGACGAGGCCGAAGCGTCGGCGCCGGAAGACGGCGCGCCCGCCGCACTTGAAGCGGTTCCATTCGTGCCAGAAGATCCAGCCGCACCGTTTTCGCCTTCGGAGCCGCACGCGGCCACGAGGCCGGCCACGATCGCCACGCCCGTTACCGTTCGGGCAATTGTCCTGCGCATGAAGTTCGAACTCCCTTTGGCCGTCTCCGCATTGGCTGACGCCAGGGATACGAACACGAAAGGACTAAAAGCGCCAACCGCGAGCGAGGGCGGCCCTCAGTCGCCATCCGTGGCCGAAGTCCGGATAAATCGCTTCGACCAGGAAACTCGTTACAGTCATGGACCGGTGAAGAGATCGGCAAGTCCACCCGAGTGAGCGACCGTGAGTGTCGTCTCCTCGTGGTCGAAGCACTTTTCCTTACCTGGTCGAAGGAAATCGTGCCGGACTCACCCACCCGTCGCCCCCGGGTTGCCCCTCGACGCGAATGCACTTTGATGGAAGACAGGCGCCGGATCGACGGCGTACCGAAAAAGTGAGGAGCTCTCATGGGTATCGACTTCGAAGGCATGAAGGACAAGGTGAGCGGGGAGCACGTCGACAAGGCCGCCGACTTCGCGAAGTCCCGCTTCGGTGAACACTCCGACAAGATCGACTCGGCCGCAGACAAGGCGAAGGACTACCTCGGTGAGTCCGGCGGCGAGCAGCAGAACGAAGGCCAGCAGGATTCACCGCAGGGCCAGTAATCCGAGGACGTCCCGGAACGGCGCGTACCCGGACGTGACCGAAGTGTCGAGCACTCGCGAGCGTCGGTAGAAGGGGCTGAGGTCGAGGCCGACGCCGACCCCACGGATCTCGACGGTGCTTTCCTCCCGCAGCACCGTTTCCCGCAGATGCTCGTCCAGGTAATGCGGATCGTTCGCCAGGCTCGTCGCGCTGTCCATGGGGCTGCCGTCGGAGAGGACGAGCAGGATCCGGCGTGCTTCGGGTCGCGCGCGCATCCGGGCGCAGGCCCAGGCCACCGCCTCGCCGTCGATCCCTTCGCGGAACAGATCGGCTTTCAGCAGCGCGGCGAGATCGGGGCGTGCCCGGCGCCATGGCGTCTCGGCGGCCTTGAACACGAGGTGGAGTCGTTCGTTGAGCCTGCCGGGATGCCGTGGCCGTCCGGCCCGGATCCAGTCCCGCCGTGGCCTGCCCCCGTTCCAGCCGCCGGTGGTGAACCCGAGCACTTCGCAGGTCGCCCCGGCGAGTTCGATCGAGCGCGCGAAGAGGTCGACCAGCGCGGCGACGGGTTCCGCGTGCGCGGTCATCGAACCCGAGCAGTCGATCAGGAACGTCACGAGCGTGTCCGCCACCGGTTCGATCCGCTCGGTGCGGAAGATCCTCCGCTCCGTGGGGGAACTGATCAGCTGCGCCAGGGTCCGGCCGTCGAGGAGGCCTTCCTCCTGCGCGCCGTCCCAGCCGTCGCGCGCCGGTTCGGCGAGCACCGCCTTGAGGTCGCGTGCCAGCCGTCCCGGCCTGACGCCCTGCCTGCCGACGCGCCGGTCGAGCCGCTCGCGGAGTTCGGCGAGCATCGCGGGGCGCACCAGGTCCGACGCCCGTTGTTCACGGTCGTACGCGGTGGTGTGAATCCGGTACGCCGCACCGGATTCACCCAACGTCCGGCTGGTGCCCGCGGTCGCGATGGGAGTCTGTTCGCCGTGGCTCTTGTCGAAGTCGATCACGAGGCTGAACCGCGGGTCGGTGGGATCACCCTCGTTTTCGGCGGCCTGCTCGGTTCCGGCGAGCAGGCCGCCGGTCGTCCGGGCGATCGCCAGCGCGTGTTCGGCGAACGCCTTCTGATCCGTCCGGTGCCGTCGAAGCCCGGCGAGGTCGTGACCGAGTGAAGGCGCCAGCGCGAATCTGGTCGCCTCGATGAGATCCTCGGTCTCCTCGACCACCGGTTCGCCGGTGATCCGCGACCGGCAGATCTGCGCGACGGTGTACAGGAGCAGTCCGCGCGCGGTCTCGGTCAGCCCGGACCGGTGGAACTCCAGCGACCAGCGCAGATGACGCAGTCGCAGGTTCCGTCGCATTCCCGGCATGTCCGCGGGCGGGATCGACTCGGCGCGGAACTGTTCCAGCAGCTCGAAAATCCCGCGCTCGGCCGGATCGCTCGGGCTCAGGCCACGGTGCAGCGCGGCGTCCGAGACGGTGAGACGCAAGGCCATCCCGTCCGCGATCCCGCGGGACGACACTAGATCGTCGTCGGCGGACTGACGCAGATGCGGCGCGTGCAGGGGGAGCGGCTCGCGTCCCCGATGCAGCCGCCGCGCCCGGAAATGCAGGGCCGGATCGCCGCTGAGCGCCCGGACCGCGGCCGCGCACAGTTCCTCGGCCTGGTTGCGGCGCCGGGTTTCCGCCTGGCCGGCGGTCATGCCGAGAGCAGGTGGAGTTCGTCGTCGAAGCAGCGCTGGAAGTACTCCGCCACCAGGTCGCGCTCGGCTTCGTCGCATTTGTTCACGAAGGACAACCGGAAGGCCGTCGCCGGATCACCGAAGATCTCGATGTTCTCCGCCCAGGTGATCACCGTGCGCGGGGACATCAAAGTGGACAGATCACCGGCCTGGAAACCCTTGCGGGTCAAAGCGGCCACCGCGACCAGGGACGCCGCCAGGGTTTCCGGGATGCCGGGCACCCTGGCCCGTACGATCGCGATCTCCTCGGCGGCGGGCAGGTAGTTCAGCGACGCCACGATGTTCCAGCGGTCGATCTGCGCGTGGTTCAGCCGCTGCGCGCCGTGGTAGAGCCCGTTGAGGTTGCCCAGCCCGACCGTGTTGGCGGTGGCGAACAGCCGGAACGACGGATGCGGCCGCAGCACCCGGTTCTGATCGGTGAGGGTGAACTTGCCGTCGCGTTCGAGGACCCGTTGCAGCACGAACATCACGTCCGGGCGGCCCGCGTCGTACTCGTCGAGCACCAGCGCGACCGGCCGCTGCAACGCCCACGGGAGGATGCCCTCCTGGAACTCGGTGACCTGCTTGCCCTCGCGCAGCACGACCGCGTCGCGGCCGACGAGGTCGAGGCGGTTGAGGTGGCCGTCCAGGTTGACCCGCACACACGGCCAATTGAGCCGCGCGGCGACCTGTTCGATATGGGTCGACTTCCCGGTGCCGTGCAGCCCCTGCACCAGCACGCGGCGGTCGCGGGTGAACCCGGCGAGCAGCGCCAGCGTCACGTCCGGGTTGAAGCGGTACGCCTCGTCGACCTCGGGGACGTGCTCGGTGCGTTCGCGGAACGCGCCGACGACGAGATCCGAATCGATGCCGAAGACGCCACGTACCGGGAGCCGAAGCTCGGGGATCATGAGAACTCCTTACGACGGAACACTTTCCGGTTCGGAACCGCCCTCGGCGTCGACGCGGCTGATCGCCTCGGCCGCGCGCTGCAGTGCCGGGAGCGTCTGCAGGGCCTTGTCCGGCGTCAGGCGCATGACCGGCGCCTGCACGGCGGCGCAGAGGTTGGCGCGCCCCGGCACTAGGACCGCGACGCACACCAGACCGGGCAGGAACTCCTCGTCGTCGAGGGCGAACCCGTCCCGGCGGATGCGGGTGAACTCGGCCTCGAGCGCGTCGAGGTCGGTGATGGTCTTGTCGGTGTACCGCTTGAGCGGCGCGTGCGCGAGCAGTTTCCGCCGCTGCGACGGGCTCATCTGCGCGAGGATCATCTTGCCGCTGGCGGAACAGTGGATCGGCACCCGCGAGCCCGGCCGGAGGTAGAACCGCAGCGGCTCCGGGGTTTCGACCCGGTCGAGGTACACGATTTCGTTGCCGGACAAGGTGGTCACGTTGCAGCTTTCGCCGAGTTCGTCGACGAGGTGACGCAGGACGGCGTGCCGGGCGCCGTGATGGGTGGCGTTGAGGAGCAGGTTCTCCGCGAGCCGCCGCAGCCGGTGACCGGTGCCGTAGTGGCGTCCGTCGGCCTGCCGGATCAGCAAGCCGGCTCCTTCCAGCTGCTGCAGCATGCGGTGCAGGGTCGGTTTCGGCAGGCCGGTCTCCTCGACGAGACCCTGCAGGGAGACCAGCTGGTCCTTGGCGGCGATCAGTTCGAGCAGGGAGAACAGCCGCATGGTCGGCGTGTCCCCGTTGATCGGATCCGGTTCGCGAAGCAGCTCCATGTTCCGAAAAGTAGCACAAGACGTCTCGGTTTCCAGAATCTGGCGTTGACGCTGGGGCGTCGGCGTCCTATCGTCGGTCGCATCCTGATTTCAGGAACGCCACGTACCGATTTGTGTAAATCTCGCCTGTCGAAGGAGCGGAACATGACGGAACGGAAGACGGGTGACGGCCGCGTGGTCGTCAGCGGCCGGAAGAAGATGACCCCGTCCGAGGCCTTCGTTGAGACGCTCGTGGCGAACGGCGTCACCGACATCTTCGGCATCATGGGGTCGGCGTTCATGGACGCGATGGACATCTTCGCGCCGGCGGGCATCCGGCTGGTACCGGTGGTGCACGAGCAGGGCGCCGGGCACATGGCCGACGGTTACGCCCGGGTGAGCGGCAGGCACGGCGTCGTCATCGGGCAGAACGGCCCGGGTATCAGCAACTGCGTGACCGCGATCGCGGCCGCGTACTGGGCGCACAGCCCGGTCGTCATCGTGACGCCGGAAGCGGGCACCATGGGCACCGGCCTCGGTGGCTTCCAGGAGGCCAACCAGCTGCCGATGTTCCAGGAGTTCACCAAGTACCAGGGGCATGTCAACAACCCGAAGCGGATGGCCGAGTACACCGGCCGCTGCTTCGACCGCGCCCATTCGGAACTCGGCCCGACGCAGCTCAACATCCCGCGCGACTTCTTCTACGGCGAGATCGAGGCCGAGATCCCGGAACCCGCCCGGCTCGACCGCGGCCCCGGCGGCGAACGGAGCCTCGACGAGGCCGCCGCGCTGCTGGCCACGGCGGAGTTCCCGGTGATCATCTCCGGCGGCGGCGTCGTGATGGCCGACGGCGTCGAGGAGTGCAAGGCGCTCGCCGAACGCCTCGGCGCGCCGGTGGTGAACAGCTACCTGCACAACGACTCGTTCCCGGCGAGCCACCCGCAGTGGTGCGGGCCGTTGGGATATCAGGGTTCCAAGGCCGCGATGAAGCTCATTTCGCAGGCGGACGTCGTGATCGCGCTCGGTTCGCGGCTCGGCCCGTTCGGCACCCTGCCGCAGCACGGCATGGACTACTGGCCCAAGGACGCGAAGATCATCCAGATCGACGCGGACCACAAGATGCTCGGCCTGGTCAAGAAGATCACCGTCGGCATCTGCGGTGACGCCAAGGACGCGGCGGTCGCGCTGACCGAGCGGCTGGCGGACCGGACGCTGGCCTGTGACTCCACAAAGGACGCTCGCGCGGCGAAGATCAAGGCGGAGAAGGACGCGTGGGAGGCCGAACTCGACGCCTGGACCCACGAGACCGACCCGTTCAGCCTCGACATGATCGCGGAGCAGGACGGCGAGGAGGGCAACTGGCTGCACCCGCGGGAAGTGTTGCGGGAACTGGAGAAGGCCATGCCGCCGCGGGCGATGGTGTCGACCGACATCGGCAACATCAACTCCGTCGCGAACAGCTATCTGCGTTTCGAGGAGCCGCGCTCCTTCTTCGCGCCGATGAGCTTCGGCAACTGCGGGTACGCGCTGCCGACCATCATCGGCGCCAAGGCCGCGGCACCCGACCGGCCCGCGATCTCCTACGCCGGCGACGGCGCGTGGGGGATGAGCATGGGCGAGATCATGACCGCGGTCCGCCACGACATCCCGGTCACCGCGGTGGTGTTCCACAACCGGCAGTGGGGCGCGGAGAAGAAGAACCAGGTCGACTTCTACAACCGCCGGTTCGTCGCGGGCGAGCTGGAGAGCGAGAGCTTCGCGGGGATCGCCAAGGCGATGGGCGCGGAAGGCATCGTCGTGGAGAAGCTCGACGAGGTCGGCCCCGCGTTGCAACGCGCCATCGAGGCGCAGATGAACGAGGGCAAGACCACCGTCGTCGAGATCATGTGCACCCGCGAGCTGGGCGACCCGTTCCGCCGCGACGCGCTGTCGAAGCCGGTGCGGTTCCTGGAGAAGTACAAGGACTACGTGTAGGGCTCGTTTTGCGCGTGAAGGCCCCCTTTCCTCGGCTGAGCCGGGGGAAGGGGGCTTTCACGCGCGTAGGGGAACACAGGCGCGGCGTGAGCAAGGGCGTGACGCGCGTGATCAGGGACGTGACTCGCGTGATTGGAGGCCGCACTCGGGGTGTTCCGTCGCTGATCACGCGAGTTCCGCCTTCGATCACGTGAGTGCGGCGCCGCGTCCCTCGTCCGTGAAGGCCTCCTTGAGGGACCCAGGGTCCCTCAAGGAGGCCTTCACGCGCTGGTGGTGCGGGCGAGGGCAGTGGCGCGTTGCGAAAGCCACTTTCGCAACCTTCAACGTTGCGAAAGTGGCTTTCGCAACGTCGGCGCCAGCGCCGTACCCGAACTCGCACGACCAACTGGACCCATCGAACGTCGCCGCTCTGGTGCTGGGCCGGTGCCAGCCGGGTTGCGAAAGTCAAAGCACAGACTCGTGTCTCGAAGGAGGTCTCCGGTGGACGTCACCCAGCTGCGAGCGCAGGCTCGACGGCATCTCGGCCCGCACTTCACCCGCAAGGACACCTGGGCCTCGGATTTCCCGGTGTTCGTACGCGGCGAGGGAAGCTACCTGATCGACACCGAAGGACGCCGTCATCTCGACGGGCTCGCCGGGCTCTTCTGCGTCAACATGGGCCACGGGCGGGCCGACATCGCCGCGGCCGCCGCCGAGCAGGTCGGCACCCTGGCCTACGCGAGCAACTGGGGCTCGGCGCATACGCCCGCGATCGAGGCCGCCACGTTGCTGGCCGAACTGGCGCCGGGCGACCTCGGGACGACGTTCTTCGTCAACTCCGGTTCGGAGGCGGTGGAAACCGCGCTCAAATTCGCCCGGCAGTATCACCGCAGCCAGGGACAGCCCGAGCGGACGAAGATCATCAGCCGCGACATGGCCTATCACGGCACCACCATCGGCGCCCTCTCGGTGACCGGGCTCGCGAAGATCAAGGAACCGTTCGGCCCGCTCATGCCCGGCGTCCGCCACGTGCCGAACACGTTGGGGCTGCTGGGAGACTGCGGTCCAGCGTCCGAATTGGACTGTGTCGCGGCGATCGAGCGGGTCATCCTCGAAGAAGGGCCGGAGACGATCGCGGCGCTGTTCGCCGAGCCGGTGCAGAACGGTCGTGGTGCGCTGGTCCCGCCGGAGGGATACTGGCTCGCTTTGCGCGCGCTGTGCGACAAGTACGGCATCCTGCTCGTCTCGGACGAGGTCATCTGCTCGTTCGGCAGGCTCGGGCACTGGTTCGGGCACGGGATCACCGGCGTCGTGCCGGATCTGATCACCTTCGCCAAGGGATCGACGTCGGGGTACGCGCCGCTCGGCGGGGTGATCGTGCGCGAGAAGCTGGTCACTGAGCTGTACGACTCGCCGAAGGGCGGCGTCTTCACCCACGGCGCCACCTGGGGCGGGCATCCCGTCGCCACCGCCGTCGCGGTCGCGAACCTCACCGCGATGCGGGACGAGAACGTGCTCGGCAACGTCCTCACCGAGGGCCCGGAACTGTTCGCCGCGCTGAACTCCCTCAAGTCCGCGCACCGCTGCGTCAAGGACGTCCGCGGCACCGGGTTCTTCTACGCCATCGAGCTGATGGCCGACCGTGACAGCGGCCGGGAGCTGACCGAGGCCGAATCGCTGAAGGTGCTTCGCGAGGTGCTCCCGGAGGCGTTCCGGCGCACGGGCGTCATCCTCCGCGGCGACGATCGCGGCGCGACGATGCTGATGATCTCCCCGCCACTGGTCGCCGACCGCGAGGTGCTCACCGAACTGCTGCACGGCGTCGACGCGATGCTCAACGACGTCGAGAAGGCCGTCCAGCCCTGAACCAGCCCTTTCGCCCGGTGGGGGTCGCCGTCCTGCGGCGGCCCCCGCTTCGTACGTGGAGGTACTTCGATGAGCCTGACCACCGAGGTCACGCCGGACGCGACGCTCGACGGATGGCGGAAGTCCTTGCGCGGCCGGAATCTCCGCGTCGCCTTGCCGGACGGCGACGACGACCGCGCCGTCCGTGCCGCGCTGGCGCTCCGGGACGAAGGTGTCGTAAGGCCGTTGCTGTTCGGCGACGGGGCGCGCCTGCTCGCGGCAGGAGCCACGGACGACTTGATCGTGGACGTCGCGGAAGCCCTTGCCGACGACCGGACCGAGGCCGCGCTGGCGGCGGGATTCGCGCGGCACCCGGAAAAGCTCGCCGCCGCCCGGCGCGATCCGGTGTTCGTGGCGGCCGCCGCCCTGCGAGCAGGCAAGGTGGACGCTTGCGTCGCCGGGGCGACACGGCCGACCGCCGACGTCCTGCGCGCGGGTTTGCGGGTCGTGGGGCTCGCCCCGGGTGTGTCCACTTTGAGCAGTTGCTTCCTGTTGCTGCTCCCGGACGGACGACGGCTGACCTTCTCGGACTGCGCGGTGGTGCCCGAGCCGGGCGCGGCGCAGCTGGCGGACATCGCCCTCGCCGCCGCGGCGACCCACCGCGGTCTGACCGGGGAGGACCCCGTCGTCGCCATGCTGTCGTTCAGCACGCAGGGGAGTGCCGACCATCAGCGGGTCGAGGTCGTCCGCGAGGCGACTTCGCTGGTGCGGCAGCGGGAACCCGGTCTCCCGGTGGACGGTGAGCTGCAGTTCGACGCCGCGCTCGTGGCGTCGATCGCCGCGGCCAAGGCGCCCGGTTCCGCGGTCGCCGGCCGCGCGAACGTCCTCGTGTTCCCTAATCTGGACGCGGGCAACATCGGCTACAAGATCGCCGAACGGCTCGGCGGCGCCGTCGCGCTCGGCCCGATCCTCCAGGGCCTCGCGGCGCCGCTCAACGACCTTTCGCGCGGCTGCTCGGCGTCCGACATCGAGACACTCGCCCTCTTGACCGCGGTCCAAGCTAGCCGAGCAGCGCGAGGGTGACGTAGGCGATGGCGCCGACGAGCAGCGTGGAGAGCAGGCCGAGCAGCAGCGCCCGGCCACCGGTGCGGACCAGGGTGCCGATCCGGACCGCGCAGCCCAGCCCGAAGAGCGCTCCGGCCAGCAGCAGCGTGCAGACGACCTTGGCGACGTCGAGCGCCACGCCGGGCAGGATCCCGGTGCTCCGCACCGCCACCATCGCCAGGAAACCGAGGACGAACAGCGGGACCAGCGGGGCGCGCTTCCCTGCTGCGGACGGGCGGCGCCGCCGTTCGTGCACGCTGACCGCGGCGACCATCGGCGCCAGCAGGACGACACGGCTCAGCTTCACCACCACGGCGACCGCGACGGCGGCGGTCCCGGCCGGGGTGGCGGCCGCGACGACCTGGGCGACCTCGTGCACGCCCAATCCGGCCCAGCCGCCGATCCGCAGCGCGTCCATCCCCAGCCATCCGCCGATGAGCGGGACCGCCGCGATCGCCAGGCCGCCGTAGAAGGTGACCAGTGCGACCGCGGTCGCGACGTCGGAGTCCTCGCGTTCGACGACCCCTTCCATCGCCGCGATCGCCGACGCGCCACAGATCGAGAAACCGGTCGCGACCAGCATCGCGAGTCCCCGCGGGACACCGATCAGCCTGCCGAGCCCGATCGTGCCGAGGAACGTGAGGCCGACCGTCAGCACCACCGCGAGCAGCGTGCCGGGGCCGAGGGAAAGCACCGAAGGGAGCGCGAGTTGCAGACCGAGAAGGACGACACCGGAACGCAGGAGCTTCTTCGTCACCTTCGCGATCGCTTGCCGGGTGCCGTCCGAGAGCACCGGCAGCGAGCCGGCGAGCACCCCGAGCACGACCGCGAGGGTGAGCGCGCTCAGCACGGGAACGGCGGTGCTCAGCAGGTACGCGACGACCACACCGAGGGCGGTGACGGCCAGACCGGTGAGGTGCGGCTTCGTTCGCCGCGCAGACGTGGTGCTCATACCGACGAGCGTCGTCCGGAAAGGACAGCGCCGGTAGCCGGGAGAACGACGGATAGGTCATGCACTTTGGCTATGACAGCCCCGGAGCTGGACTCCTTGCGCCTGCTGGTCCTCGTCGGCGAATTGGGCAGTATCGGTCAGGCCGCCGTCGCACTCGGGATGACGCGGCCGTCGGCGGGCAAACGACTGTCCTTTGTGGAACGAAGGCTGGGTCTGGTGCTGGTGGACCGGACCCGTCGCGGTTCCGCGCTCACCCCGGACGGCCGGGTGATCGCGAGCTGGGCGCGGCGCGTGCTCGCCGAACTCGACGGACTGCTCGATGGCGCCGAAGCCCTGCGGAACCGGCACGAGAACGGGCTCCGGATCGCGGCGAGCATGACGCCGGCCGAGCATCTGGTCCCACGCTGGATCGGCGAACTCAACCGCGCGCACCCCGGGCTCCACGTCGGCCTGGAGGTCACGAATTCGGATCGGGTCGCCGGATCGGCCCGCGAAGGCAAGGCCGACATCGGCTTCGTCGAATCACCCGGCCCCTTCACCGGGCTCACGTCGCGGAAGGTCGCCGTGGACCATCTCGTGGTCGTGGTCGACCGCACCCATCCTTGGGCGCGCGAACTCCGTCCCCTGACCCCGGCGGAGCTGGCGGCCACGCCGCTCGTGGTGCGGGAACGCGGCTCCGGAACCAGGGAGACCGTCGACCTCGCGTTGCGCGTGGCCGGCGTGGGGTCGGTGAAACCGTTGCTGGAACTGGGTTCCGCCTCCGCCGTCCGCAGCGCCGTGGTGGCGGGCGCTGGTCCCGCGGTGATCAGCGCCCTGGACGTCGCGGACCACGATCTCGTGCCCGTCGCGGTGGACGGTGTCGACTTCGGACGGGTGCTGCACGCGGTCTGGCCGGAGGGACGGCGCCTCACCGGTCCGGCGGCGGAACTGCTGGCCTTGGCCGGGCGACGCTCGTCCCGAGAGTGATCTGGACCCCTTTCCCACATCGTAACTGGCACTCGCCCCTGGCCCGACTTGTTCCTACGGTGACCGGAACCACAATGGAGCTCCCAGCGCCACCGCTCCGGCGGTGCGTGCGAGAAGGAGGAGACGTGACTTCAACGTCCGGTCCGGCACAGAGCAGCGGCCTGAAACCAGGGCTCAAACAGCGACATATGAACCTGATCGCCCTCGGCGGCGTCATCGGCGCCGGGCTGTTCGTCGGCAGTGGCGTGGTCATCCAATCGGCGGGCCCGGCGGCGGTGGTCTCGTTCCTCATCGCCGGTCTGATCACCGTGCTCATCATGCGCATGCTCGCGGAGATGACGATCGCCAAACCCGCGCTCGGGTCGTTCTACGTCTACGCCAGGGAGGCGCTCGGCAACCGCGCGGGCTTCGCCGTCGGCTGGATGTACTGGTACTTCTTCGTCATCGTCGTGGCGGTCGAAGCCGTCGCGGGCGGCCGGATCCTGCAGCTGTGGGTACCCGACGTGCCACTGTGGGTGCTCAGTCTCGGCCTGCTGCTGATCCTCACCGGTACCAATATGGTCTCGGCGCGGTCCTACGGGGAGTTCGAGTACTGGTTCTCGTCGATCAAGGTCGTCGCGATCGTCGTGTTCCTGGTCGTCGGCGCCCTGTACCTGTTCGGTTTCTGGCCGGGTGCCAACGGCGGCCTGACGAACCTGGTGTCCCACGGCGGGTTCGCGCCACTCGGGATCGGCGCGGTACTCGCGGCGGTGGTGCCGTGCATCGGGTTCTACACCGGCGCGGAGATCGTCACCATCGCCGCCGCCGAATCCGCGGAGCCGCAGAAGGCGGTCGCGAAGGCCATGCGCTCGATCATCTTCCGCGTGGTGCTGTTCTACGTCGGTTCCGTGTTCCTCGTCGTCGCGATCAAGTCCTGGGACGATCCGGCGACGGCGGTCAGCCCGTACGCGGCGGTGCTGGAGGTGCTCGGCATCCCGGCCGTGGCGACGATCATGAACGCGATCGTCCTGACCGCGGTGCTCTCGTGCCTGAACTCGGCCCTGTACACCTCGTCGCGGATGTTGTTCGCGCTGACCAGCAACGGCGACGCGCCGAAGGCGTTCACCCGCCTTTCCGGCAGCGGCGTGCCGAGGCGCGCGATCCTGGCCGGGACGGTCATCGGATACGTCTCCGTCATCGCCGCCTACACCTCGCCGGACCTGATCTTCCAGTTCCTGGTCAACTCCTACGGCGCCGTCGCGCTGTTCGTGTACCTCTCGATCGCGCTCGCGCAGGTGCGGCTCCGCCGTCGGCTGGAGCGGGAGGATCCGGACAAGCTCACGCTCAAGATGTGGCTGTTCCCGTGGCTGAGCTACGCGACCATCGCGCTGATGGGCGGCGTGATCCTGGCGATGGCGCTGCTGCCGTCGACCCGCTCGCAGTTCTGGCTCAGTGCCGTGACGCTCGCGCTGATCCTCGTCGGGTTCGAAATCCGCAGGCGGCGCGGCAAGCCGGCGGTTCCGGCCGCGCCCGTCGATCCCGTCCCGGACGAACCCCAGCGTGCCCCGGCCACCGTCCGGGAGTGACCCTGGACGGGCTGAAAGCGTCCTTCGCCGCGTCTGATGCGGCGAAGGACGCTTTGTCATCGGCTCACGGTGATTTCCCTTGCCACACTTGAGAGTTTCTCGGGATTACGGACGTGGTAGGCGCCGGTGACATAACCGTTTTCGACCCGCACCGCCAGCACACCGTCGATCTCGCCGCCGATCCGGATGAGCAGACCGGGTCCGCCGTTGACCTGGACCGGTTCGACGGTCCGTTCCGCCCCGCGTTTCCACCAGCCGACGGCCAGCAGCCGCGCCACCTCGTCCGCGCCGACGACCGGCCGCGGCAGGGCGTGCTTGATCCCGCCACCGTCGCTGAGGGCGACGACGTCCGGCGCGAGGATGTCGAGCAGCCCCTGCAGATCACCGGTTTCCACCGCGGCCTGGAACGCCTGGAGCGCGGCCCGGTGCTCGGCCGGGGAGCCGGTGCCGCGCGGCTTGCGCGCGGCGACGTGGGCCCGCGCCCGATGAGCGATCTGCCGGACGGCGGCGGGAGTCTTGTCGACGGCCTGGGCGATTTCGTCGTAGTCGACGGCGAAAACCTCCCGTAGCACGAAGACCGCCCGCTCGGTCGGCGCGAGTGTCTCCAGCACGAGCAGCATCGCCATCGAAACGCTCGCGGCCAGTTCGACGTCCTCGGCCACGTCCGGTGCGGTCAGCAGCGGTTCTGGCAGCCACGGCCCGACGTAGGACTCCTTGCGGCGGCCGAGCGTCCGCAGACGTTTGAGTGCCTGCCGCGTCGTGATCCGGACCAGGAACGCGCGCCGGTCCAGCACCGTGTCGAGTTCGACGCCCGACCAGCGCAGCCAGGTCTCCTGCAGGACGTCCTCGGCGTCGGTGGCCGAACCGAGCATCTCGTAGGCCACGGTGAACAGCAGATTGCGATGGGCCACGAACGTTTCGGTCGCCGGATCCAGGGCGCCGGGTGTCTCGTGCTGCTCGCTCATCGCTGGTTTCCCTCGTTCGTGTTTGTCCCTACGATCCCGGCCGCCGCCGGTTCGTGACACCCGGGAGTGGTGGCCTGCGCCACACGGCGGGTTTGTCACACGGGGCCGGTCGCCGGGATCTCTTGGTCGTCACGAAGCGACGACACGAGTGAGGAAGTCCGATCATGTCCACAACAACGGGCCCGCGGTCGCGGATGCCCAATCCGCTCCCGTTCGTGCCCGAGCTGGCGGAAGTCGGCGCGGGCCTGCACAAGGTCATCAAGAACGGCACCATTCCCGCGACCACGGTCAGCCTGGTGCAACTACGTGCCGGGCAGCTGCTCGGCAGCACGTATTTCGTCGTCCGTGAAACGCGCGTTCTGCGAGAGCTCGGTGAATCCGAGGAGCGGATCACCTCCGTGGTCACCTGGCGCGACGCCACCTGCTTCACCGATGCCGAACGGGTCGCGCTGGAGCTGGGGGAAGCCGTGTTCACCGCCAACCCGTCGGGGGAGCGCGTTCCCGACGAGCTGTACGCCAAGGTGTCCGCGCACTACGACGACAAGGCGCTCTGGACGCTCGTCATGGTCATCGCCCACATCGGGTTCTTCGCCCCCGCCGCGCTCATCGCGAAGCCGATCCCGGGGATGCCGCCCGGCCGCAACTACACCGACTGACCCTTCCAACTCCACGAAAGGCCTGAAAAATGAGCAAGTTCGCAGTGGCGGGAGCGACCGGGCGGCTGGGACGCCACGTCGTCGACGTCCTCACCGAACGCGCGCACGAAGTCGTCCCGATGTCCCGGGCCACCGGCGTGGACATCATCACCGGTGAAGGGCTCGCCGAGGCGCTCACCGGGGTGGACGTCATCATCGACGTCGCTTCTTGGCACGCTTCCGACCAGGAGGCGGCGACGGAGTTCTTCCGTACCTCGGCCCGCAATCTGCACGAGGAAGGCAGGCGGGCCGGAGTCGGCCTGATCGCCGCGGCGTCCATCATCGGCGTGGACAACGCCACCACCGGTTTCCTCGCCGCCAAGAAGGAACACGAGGAGTTCCTCTCGGCGGGGCCGCTCCCGGTCCGTCTTCTGCGAGCGGCTCAGTTCCACGAGTTCGTGCTTCAGCTGCTCGACTGGCGGCGGGACGACGTCGCTTATGTGCCGGCTGTGCCCACTCAGCTCGTGGCTTGCCGCGCCGTGGCCGAGGAGCTGGCCGATCTGGCGGCCGCTCCGGCCGCACCCGGAACTCCGATCCCCGAGATCGCCGGGCCACGCGAGGAGATCATGGCGGAGGCGGCCCGGCTCGCCGGTGACGCCCGGGGGATCAAGGTCGTCGGCATCGACGGGGCGAACGTGCCCGACGGCGAGATCGCCGCCAAGGGCGGGTTCCTGCCCGGCCCGCACGCCAAGCTGGCTGGCCCCACCTTCCAGGAGTGGCTCGAAACCGGCTCCTGACCTACTTACAGTAGGTTCAGAACATGGTGAAAATGAGCGAGGCGCTCCGAAAGGACGGCTACGAGCTGCGGTACGGCGATCTCGCGGGGGAGCGGCGGCCTGTCGTCTTCACCCACGGCGCCGGGATGGATCACCGGATGTTCGACGCGCAGGCGCACGCCCTGTACGACGCCGGTCATCGGGTGATCAGCTGGGATCAACCCGCTCATGGGGAGTCGAGCCTCCTGCCGGGCACGCGGTTCAGCGCGGCTCTCGCGCTCGACTCCCTCCGCTCGCTCCTCGACCACCTCGGGCTCGAACGCCCGGTCCTGATCGGACACTCACTCGGCGGGAATCTCTCCCAAGCGCTCGTCCGCCGTTTCCCGGACCGCGCTTCGGGCCTCATCGTCGTGGATTCGACGTGGAACGAAGGCCCGCTGACCGCCGCCGAACGGCTTCTGCTGAAACTCGCCGCGCCCTCACTGGCGCTCATCCCCGCCGGGCGTTTGCCGGGACTCATGGCCCGCGCGTCCGCCGTGACCCCGGCGGGGATCGCCGAATGCGAGGCGACGTTCGCGCGGATGCCCAAACGCGTCTTCCTCGACGTCTGGCGGGCCACCGTGTCGCTCGTCGACCCGGATCCGGGCTATCGCACGCCCGTTCCGCTCGCCCTCGTTCGCGGTGAAGACGACCGCACCGGCAACATCGCGACCGCGATGCCCCGCTGGGCGAAGGCCGAAGGCGTGGCCGAACACGTCATCCCCGGCGCCGGGCACGTCGTCAGCGCGGACGCGGGGGAGGCGACCACCAAGACCATCGCGGCCATCGTCGAGGGCTGGAGTGCACCGGGTCCCGCGTGCCTCCCCTAGACTTCGGCGGTGATCGCATCATGGGGGCTCGACGGCGCGCTCGAAATCGGGATCGCCGCGTTCTGCGCGGGCGAAGAACCGCCGAGCGACGACGTGTTCTGGGAACGGCTGACCGGCGCGGGAGTGGAGCCGTGGCTGGCCGAGCGGCTGCTCGTCTTTTCGCCGATGGCCTACGTCCGGCGATTGCTGCCGGACGTCACGTATCCGGACACCGTGCGCGACTCCCGCGGGCAGGTCTTCCTCGCGCAGGAGCCGGTCTTCGTGGCGGCGTACGAGCGTGCCCAGTACGCGACCCGTGCGGAATTCGAGCGGATCGCGTTCCGCAGCAGCACGTTCGCCGTGATCAACGAGGCGCTGAACGCCGGATCGCAGCTCGCGGACCTGGAACTCGGCGAACCCGTGTTGTTCAAGGATCTGGAACCGGTCGTCGAGGGCGACGGCGGTGTGCCTTCACCGCAAGCGGTGTTCGAGTCCTTGCTCAGCGAGCACGGCGTCCTGCTGGGCGATGACACTCGTGTCGATACGAAACTCATCGTGCATCCCGCCCCGGCAGGCATGGTGATGGCTCAGGTCGACTTCGCCGTGTCGCATCCCGCGCTGGCCGAGCCCTGGCTCGTCGAGAGCTTCGCCGGGCACGGCACCACTTGGCGTGAGGCGATCGGCCGTGCGGTGGACGGTTTCCGCCACGGGGCGTTGCATCCGATCGTCGACGGGTTGCTGTCGCCCGGCGCCGCGGCCGATCAGGTCGACCGCGAGCGGTACGACCATCCGGACGGTGCGTTCGAACTGGTGCTGGGCGCGCAGATCACCCTGTTCGCCGAGAACGTGCCTTCCGTCGAACCGTTGCTCGACCGGTTGCTGGAAGCGTTGCGCGCGGAGAAGCTCAGCCGGAAGGTGCACGGGCTCCGGTTGTTCGTCGCGCACAACGAGGGCGCGTTGCTGAACAACGAAGTCCTGCTGGACAGCCGACCGTGGTCGCGCGGCGAAGCGGTGGTGGCGGATCACCCGGCGCTGGTCGCCGAGGGGCGGGTCGCGACGCGGGTGTTCGGGTTACTCGTGCCCATCGACGCCTAGTTCAGGTCGGCTCCACGGGTTTCGGCGCTGAGGAGCAGGGCGACGACGGTGACGGCGATCGTCCCCACGAGGTACAGCACGACCGCCGTGGGGCCCTGCTTTTCGGCCAGCCACACCGCGATGAGCGGTGCCGGCGCACCGGCGATGATCGAAGATCCTTGGAAGACCAGGGAAGCGCCGGCGAAACGGCGGCGCGTCGGGAAGAGTTCGGCGATCCAAGCCGCTTCCGGCCCGGCGAGGAGCCCGTGCAGCGCGGCGCCGACGCCGACACCGAGATACAGCAGAGGCAGCGCGTCGGCCTGGACGATCGCGAAGAAGACCGGCGCCCAGACCGCGAGGCCGAGCGCGGGGACCAGCATCGCGGTGCGCCGCCCGACGCGGTCGGACCAATGGCCACCGGCGAGCATCCCCGCGAATTGCAGCAGCGACCCGATGGCGACGGCGAGGAGCACGTCGGCTTTGTCGTAGCCGAAAGTCTTTGTGGCGTAAGCGACCACGAAGACGGTGTAGACGTAGAAGGCCACGTTTTCGCCCAGCCGCACGCCGAGACCGCGCAGGACGGGGCCGGGGTGGGCGAGCGTTTCGAGGATGCTCGACCGCTCGCGGACGGTCTCCGCGGAAGCCTCGGCTCGCGCCTGGGCTTCCTGGAACACCGGGGATTCGTCGATGCGCCGCCGGATCCAGAAGCCGATGACCAGGAGCGGGATCGCGAACAGGAACCCGACTCGCCAGCCCCACTGGTCGAAGGCGTTGTCGGGGAGGATCAAGGCGATCCCGCCGACCACGGCCGTGGCCAGCACCGTGCCCAGAGGCGCTCCCGCCTGCGGCCACGCCGACCAGAACCCACGCCGTTTCGGGCTCCCGTATTCGCTGACCATCAGCACCGCCGCGCCGAACTCGCCGCCGAGGGCGAATCCCTGGATCAGCCGCAGTACGACGAGCGAGATCGTCGCCCCGATCCCGACCTGCGAATAGGTGGGGAGCAGCCCGATCGCGGAGGTCGACAGCCCGAGTAGCAGGAAAGTGGTCACCAGCATGGGTTTGCGCCCGAGGCGATCGCCGAGATGCCCGAAGACGATGCCGCCGATCGGGCGGGCGACGAAGCCGAGCCCCTGCGTCGCCAGCGCGAGCAGCAACTGGGCGAATCCGTTGCCACCGGGGAAGAACAGCGGGCCGAGCACGGTGGCCGCCAAGATCCCGTAGAGCGCGAAGTCGTACCACTCGAGCACGGCGCCCGCGGTACTGCCCGCCAGGACCCGCCGGAACGCCGACCGGCTGACACTCGAATCGGTCGTCGCGCTCGAGGCGGGCACGTTCGTCACTTTCGCTCCTCGTCTTCGGCCGATTCCGGCGAGGCGTCCGATAATCGGACAGTCTGAGACGCTATCCGGACACGTAGGAACATAGACCGCGTCGGCTGGATCGCGCAATCGCCGATGTCGAGATGGCCGGGCCGGCTCCGACTCTTCGATGAACGCGCCCGGATCGCGGCGCCACGGAGACGAAGGAGGCTTTGCGATGAGCAAGGTGGTCTTGGATGTGTCGATGTCGCTGGACGGTTTCACCGCCGGGCCGAACGTGCGGGCCGACGAGCCGATGGGGGACGGCGGCGAACGGCTGCACGAGTGGATGGCGGGGGAGGGAACCGACGCCCGTGCCGTCGAGGAGGTGAACGCGATCGTCGGGGCCACCGTCATCGGGCGGCGCACCTTCGACCTCGGCCTGCGGCCGTGGGGCGGTACGCCGTGGCCCGGCGTGCCGAGTTTCGTGGTGACTCACCGGATCAGGGAGGACTTCCGCGGCGACAACGGCGGGACGTTCTCCTTCGACGGATTGGAGGCCGCGGTCCGGCGTGCCAAGGAAGCGGCGGGAGACAAGGACGTCCTGGTGATGGGCGCGGACGTCGCCGGGCAACTGCTCGGTGCGGGTCTGCTCGACGAGGTGCATCTCCACCTCGCCCCGGTGCTGCTGGGGCAGGGGACCGGGTTGTTCGGCGGGCGCGGGGGCGAGTTGGTGCCGGAGGGTGAACCTGTCGCGGGGGTCGCCACTCACCTGCGTTTTCGGGTCGCCGGACGTTGACGATCAGGTCCGTGAAGGCCCCCCTTCACTGCGTCTAGCGCCAGGGCCCCAGCGCAGTCGCATAAGCGCTGGTCAAGCGGCGACCAAGGGGGCTCGTCTCGCTGATCCTCCACATTGCTCGACCGTCCACAGGGGACACTGCCAAGGCAGTCATGCCCGGTTTGGGCGTTTTCCGGGGTGGTCGTGAGTGTTTTCGGTCGTTCTAACGACAATCGCCACTCACGACCCCGCTCGAAAACCGTACAAATAAGACTCAAACGGACATTTACTCGACTGCCGGCGTCCTTTGTGGACGGAAACAGGTGAACCTCCTGTCATCCGCCGTACGCCGAGAGTGGTACCGGCCAGCACTTATGCGACTTTGCCGGGACCCTGGCGTCTAGCGCAAGGAAGGGGGCCTTCGCGTACAGCCGTCACCTCAGCGACCGCAGCGATCCACGCGTTCCCACGGCCAATCCGAGACGAGCCAGCGTGCGACGGCGTCGGCGAGCACGGCATCCAGCTCCGCTTTGTCGGCCCGGACCCAGGACTGCACCGTGACGTCCCAGTCCTCGGAGGCCGTGGGATACAGGTAGACGCAACCGATGACGTCGCCGTCGGCCGGGCTGAGGACGGTGAACGTGAAGCCTTTGTGTCGCGCGAAGTCTTCGGCGTGGCGGCGCAGGTCGGCGATGTTCTCGTCGAGGGTCATGCCGTCGCGCGGCGGCCAGTCGCCGTCGGGATAGCCGGGTGTGGAGCGGATGTGCTCGATACTCGACATCCAGGCGGCATGGTCGGCCGAATTGTGTTCCGGTCCCAAGGGTTCGAGGCGGAACTCGTCGGTGACGAGCGCGGTCGGCGGGACGAAACCGGCTGGTACGAAAGCATCCGCGGGCATGGTCGGGACCGTAGTGGCGGATCAGGCCGATCGCACTCGAGTTTCGCGCTTGCCGTCGTGCCGTGGGCGGGCCAGCATGATCGGGTGTCAGACGAGGGGATGGAGCAGCGCCTGCTCGACGCGGTCCGCGACGGCGAGGTGCTCGACCTGACCGGTGGCAGAAGGGTCGATCCGGCCGAGATGCCGTCGTGGGGAAGCAGCCGCACCGTCTCCGCGGCGCTGATCCGTGACCTGGTCCGCGGCCGCCGGGACGTCGAGGTGGATCCACACGGCCTGCGGCTGCGCGGGGCGCGGATCACCGGCCGCCTCGATCTGGCGAACATCGCCGGCGAGAGGCGGGTCGAGCTGGTCGACTGCTTCCTGCCCGACGGCCTGGACCTGCGCGACGGCCGCCTGCCGGGCCTGGTGCTGGACCGTTCCCGCTTCGGGCATTCCGCGCAGGATCCGCCGGTGGACGCCGAAAGGTTCACCACTTCGGCGATGACGATGAAGGGCGTGGTCGTGAACGCCCGCACTCCGGCCGGTGCGGTCCGGTTGCGCGGGGCCCATCTCGGGGTGCTGGAATGCGACGGGGCGCGGCTGGAGAACACGTCCGGGCCCGCCCTGCAGGCCGACCGGCTGCACGTCGATCACGGCGTGTTCCTGCGCGCCGGATTCCGGGCCACCGGCGCGGTCCAACTGGTCGACGCCCACGTCGGCTTGCTGGATTGCGGCGGTGCGTGGCTGGAGAACCCGGCCGGGCCTGCCTTGTACGCCGACGGTCTGAAGGTCGACCGGGCCGTGTTCCTGCGCGCCGGGTTCCGGGCCACCGGCACCGAACCCGCCGTGATCCGGTTGAACGGGGCGTCGATCGAGGGCTCGCTGTGGTTGGACACCAGTGAGGTGACCCGGTCGGATCAGGCGTCGGGGGCTCTGATCGATATCGCCGAGACGACCTACGGAGACCTTCCGGAGCAGATCGGTTTGTCCCGGTGGCTGGAGCTGTTGCGTGCCCGTACGCCCGGCTACGCCGCCCAGCCCTATCAGCAGTTGGCCGCCGTCCACCGGGCGGCCGGCCACGACGCCGAAGTGCGGGACATCCTGATGGCGCAACGGCGTGATCAGATCCGCCGCGGCGGGCTTCGGTGGCACGACCGGATGTGGGCCCGGTTCACCGGGCTGGCCCTCGGCTTCGGCTATCAACCGTGGCGAGCGCTGCTGCTGTTGCTCACCGTCCTCGCCGGTTCGGTCATGCCGGCCCTCGTCCTCGGCGGGCAGGGCGGCCTGGCGCACACCGCGCGCGAGCGCACCGGCGACGCCATGCGCTGTCGTGGAACGGATCGGGGTGGGGCTGGATCTCGGGCTGCCACTGGTCAAGACGGGAGCGCGGGAGCTGTGCGCCCCCACCGGTACCGCCACCGGGCAGGCCCTCACCGTCGCGGGCTGGGCCCTGCAGCTGGCGGCGTGGGCGTCGGCCACCCTGTTCATCGCGGGTTTCACCGGCGCTGTCCGGAAGACCTGACGCCTACTTCTCGAAAACGAGGTCGAAATCCTTGCGCCAGGTGGATCCCTGATCCTCGGACGCCTCCCAGCGGCCCGTGATCCGATCCGGCTCGACCTCCGCGACGAACCGTTGGAACATGTCGGGGTCTTCCCGGCTCAGGCTCCAGTTCGTTCCGTCGAAGGTCATGGCGAAGACCCGGCACACACCTCGTTCATCGTGATACAGGGCCGTATACGCGTCGCGGGTGTCGCTGCGGCCGAGAACCAGGACCATCTCGCTCGCGGCTTGCCCGTCCTCGCCGTCCATCGTCCAGCGAAGGACCACGAACGCCTCACCGAGCCACTCGATCGTCGCCGAACCCGGCACCTTTCGATCGGCCGGTTCCAGGAACCACGCGTCGCTCAGCGTCGTCCGCCACGATCCGACCAGGACGTCCAGCCGCTCCATGGCTTCGTTGCGCATCGCTGCCTCCCCGCGTGGCCCGGTGATCGCCAGCGTAGGCGCAACGCCCGGCGAGGTCAGCGCCGGAGCGCTCGATAGCGCTTGAGCAAGGCGGTGATCCGCACTGGGTCGGCGTCGTCGTTCAACTCGGTGAGCAGGTCGTCGGGGCACAACTCGTAATGGTCGCCCCACCATCGCCGCCCCTTGTTGTCCCAGATCCGGTATCCGCCAGGCACTCCTCTTGCCACGTATCGCCGCTTCGACAATCAGCCACCCCCTGTGCCGTCCTTTGGTCACAGGATGGCACTAGGCGGCACGTAGGGTGGGGTGGTCGTGAGTGTTCGGGTCGTTCTAGTCAAGGTGTCTTGGCTACCTACCTGTTGCCGGTCTCAGGCTCACGGTCTGTGAAGGTGCTGGAGGTGTGGCGCGGAAGCCACTTTCGCAACCTTCAACGTTGCGAAAGTGGCGTTCGCAACCCCTCGGCGACGGCCGAGCCCTGCCGAGCGTCGTCCGGCCAGACACGGATGTCGTCCAACCGGTCACGCGAAACCGCCCGACCGTAGGTACCTAAGACACCCTTGGCCCTAACGACCCAAAACACTCACGACCCGAAGGCGGGACTGAGACCGTCACTGCCGCCGGCCTCGCCGATGATAAGCATATGCGTATCATAAGCGTAGTGCAGCCATTTCGGGCTGAAGCGACGTGAGGAGCGAGCATGATCAGAGGTAAGTGGATGCCCGGCCATGCCGCGGACTTCTCCGGAGACGTGCTGGTCAGCGTCACCGCGTTGACGCTGGACGACTTCCGGAGCACACCGGGTGCTTATCAGGCGGGCTACGTGCTCAGCCGCGAGTGGCCCCGGCTGCCCGGCGCGGTCGGCCAATGGCTGTGGGCGGAACCGTTGCGCCGGCGGCTGGGATCGGTTTCGGTGTGGCGCGATCACGAGGGCTTGCGTGGGTTCGTCGGATTGCCCGCCCATGTGGCGATCATGCGGAAGTACCGCGACCTCGGTACCACCCGCGCCACCACCTGGCGCACCGCCGACCTCGATTCGCGGGCCATCTGGCGAAGGGCGGACCAGTGGCTGAGGGAGAAGTGAGGCCACGAACCCGCCGCCGGGAACGGTGCCCGGCGGCGGTTTCACGGTCACAACGAGGACGAGCAGACCCGTAGCGGTCCGACACGAGCACCGGCAGGGAAGTTCGTCGCGGCGACGTTCCAACCGCCGAACGCGTTCGCGGTCGCCTCGGGGTTGTTGGACGACGGAGGGCCATAACCCGCGTCGACCATGATCCAGCCCGACCAGGTCACCCCGCCGTCGAACGAGGAGTTGCGCGTGATGGGGCGGAACTGCGCGGGAGCCTCGTCACCGCGGGCGAACACGACCAGTTCGCCCGAACTCGTCGCGGCCGCGCCCGGTTCGGACACCGCGCCGCCCCGTGGCGCCCCGAGGTCGAACCAAGAGCCCCAGGACGAGCCGTTGTAGCTGATCCCCGCGACCCGCGAGTTGGTCGTCCGCACGAACACGTCGACCAGTCCCGGCCCCCGGGAGACGGCGATCGGGTCGACGGCGAACCTGCCGCCGAGCCCGACCCAGTTGCTCCAGCCGGCCCCGACCCGCTCCAGGTAGTACAGATCGTCGGCCTGGCCGCGCGTGACGACCGCGACATGGCCCGGCCGCGAGGAGACCCCGATCGGGCTGGACGTCAGCACTCCGCCGAGGCTGGTGTGCGGACCCCAGACGCCGTTCACGTATTCGCGGTACCACAGTTGTTTGTTGGAGCCCCGATAGAAGACGATGAGATGCCCGGGCCCGGCCGAAACCGCGTGCGGATTCCAGGTGATCACCCCGCCGAGGTTCTGCCAGCCGGACGACACACCGTTCTCGAACTGCATGAAGTACAGCGCGTCGTCGGCGCCGCGGACGAAGACCGCCGAATGCCCCGGGCCCCACGAGACGGCGCCCGGCTCGGAACGTGACACGCCTCCGAGGTTCTGGGCGGTGATCACTCCGTTCGTGCGGGGGTCCACCTGAGTGCGGAAGACGTTGCCGGACGAGCTGACCTGGAAGATGTCCAGCGGCCCGTTCGGCATCGAGGCAAGACCTGGATCGATGTTGCTGCCCCGGCTGAGTTCGGCGCACCCGACGGCGGCGTTCGCCATCGCCGGACACAGCATGGTGGCGGCCACCACCGCGACTATCGCGGAAAGCTTCCTCAATGCGCGCAAGTTCCCTCCCTGCGTCGAAGAGATCGAGCAGGAATCCTGACCGGCGACACGACACGGGACTGTTGTGAACATGTTGTGGCGGCCCGCGGAACCGTCAGGTGCCGCGGCATATCGTCAGCCGGACGGTCACGTCTTCGACAGCGGCGCGGCCCGGTCGGCCAGCGGGCCACCGGCGTGCAGAAGGGTCTCCAGGGAGCGGAGCGGCTCGGGAAGGACGGTGTACCAGCTCCAGGTGCCGCGTCGCTCCCGATCGAGGATGCCCGCCGCGACCAGAACGCGGAGATGATGACTCAGCGACGGCTGCGGCATGTCGAACTCTTCGGCGAGATCGCAGAAGCAGGCCTCGCCGCCGGGTGAATGACGGACCAGCGACAGCAGCCTGATCCGGATCGGGTCCGAGAGGGCCTTGAACAACTTCGCCGCCTGCTCGGCCTCGTCCTGGGCGATGACCGCCGCGGGCTCGGCCATCAGCAGGGTGATGGGCACCGGCTTCCGGCCGCGCCCGTGCTCCGTCGCCATGTGTCCTCCTCGGTCGGAGTGACCTTCGACGGCGAGCGTACCCGGTGGATTGACAAATATCGATGCAAGTCCTTGAATCTGGATTCGTGGACTTCGATCCAGTCGAACGCCGAGAGGACTCCGCCGATGACCCGCACACCCGAGGTGTTGTTCGTCTGCGTGCACAACGCCGGTCGTTCACAGATGGCCGCGGCGTTGCTGCGGCACTACTCGCTCGGCCGGATCACTGTCCGGTCCGCTGGTTCGGAGCCCGCCGCGATGGTGAACCCGGCCGCGGCCGCGGCGCTCGCGGAGTGGGGCTTGGACATCACCGCCGAGGTGCCGAGCAAGCTGTCCACCGAGGACGTCGAGGCATCCGACGTGGTGATCACCATGGGCTGTGGGGACACCTGTCCGGTGTTCCCCGGAAAGCGGTACCTGGACTGGCCCCTTGAAGACCCGGCGGGGCAGGGCTTGGACGCCGTCCGTCCGATCCGGGACGAGATCGACCGCCGCGTCCGCGGCCTGGTCGCCGAAATCCTCGACGCCTGAACGACTTCCCGGAGCCAGGAGGCCCCAACGTGACGCATACCGCCGACGAGCCCGATGTCCTGCGCAAACTGTCCTTTCTGGACCGTTATCTGCCGGCTTGGATCATCGTCGCGATGGGTGCCGGGCTGCTGCTGGGCAGCGTGATCCCCGGTCTGCGGGAAGTGCTGGACGCGGTGAAGATCGGGCAGGTGTCGCTGCCGATCGCGCTCGGGCTGTTGCTGATGATGTACCCGGTCCTGGCGAAGGTCCGCTACGACCGGCTCGGCGCGGTGACCAAGGACCGGCGCACGATGGTGCTTTCCTTGGTGCTGAACTGGATTCTCGGCCCGGCGCTGATGTTCGCGCTCGCCTGGCTGATGCTGCCGGACCTACCCGAGTATCGGACCGGCCTGATCATCGTCGGTCTCGCCCGGTGCATCGCGATGGTGATCATCTGGAACGACCTCGCCTGCGGTGATCGCGAGGCCGCGGCGGTGCTGGTCGCGGTGAACTCGGTCTTCCAGGTGCTGATGTTCGGGGTGCTCGGCTGGTTCTACCTGGACCTGCTGCCCGGCTGGCTCGGTCTGGACACCTCGAGCGTCGACTTCTCACCGTGGGAAATCGCGCTCAGCGTCGTCGTTTTCCTCGGCATCCCGCTCGCCGCGGGCTATCTGTCCCGCCGCGCGGGGGAGCGGAACAAGGGCCGTGAGTGGTACGAGGGCACGTTCCTGCCGAAGATCGGCCCGGTCGCGTTGTACGGCCTGTTGTTCACCATCGTGATCCTGTTCGCCCTGCAAGGGGAGACCATCACGTCCCGGCCTCTCGACGTCGCCCGGATCGCCTTGCCGCTGCTTGCCTACTTCGCCGTCATGTGGACCAGCGGATATCTGCTGGGCAAGGCGTCCGGGCTGTCCTACGAACGCACCACGACACTGGCGTTCACCGCCGCGGGCAACAACTTCGAACTCGCGATCGCCGTCGCCATCGGCGTTTTCGGCGTGACGTCGGGCCAGGCGCTCGCCGGGGTCGTCGGACCGCTGATCGAGGTCCCGGTGCTGGTCGCCCTGGTGTACGTGAGTCTCCGGCTGCGGAAACGCTGGACCACGAAAGCCCCGGTGGAGTGATCGGAACCGCGCGGGCGAGGGTCACGACCGTGTCAGGACCTCCGTCTCCGGCGTGACGCAGCATCCACCGGACGCCGCGTCGTCAGGCTCGTCGAACAGCCCGGCGCCGCCGCATACGCCGGTTTCGGCCATGTGCAATTCGATGCGCGTCGCCGCTTCGTGATCACCGGCGAGTTCGGCGGCGATGCTGCGGACCTGTTCGTAGCCGGTCATGGCGAGGAAAGTCGGCGCTCGGCCGTAGCTCTTCAACCCGGCCAGGTAGAAGTCCTTCTCCGGGTGGGCGAGTTCCTTCGCGCCGTGCGGGTAGACGGTTCCGCAGGAATGCACGTTCGGATCGATCAGCGGCGCGAGGGCGACCGGCGCCTGCAGGGTCGGGTCCAGCTCCAGCCGGAGCTCCGACAACCAGGTCAGGTCCGGCCTGAACCCGGAGAGCGTCACCACTTCGTCGACGTGCTCGATCCGTTGTCCCGCGGAGGAGATCAGCGTGAGCCTCCCCGCGTCGTCGCGTTCGAGCGCTTCTGTGCGGAATCCGGTCACGACGTCGATCAGCCCGGACTTCACGGCCTCCTGAGCCCGCAGGCCGAGCGCGCCCCGTGCCGGGAGCTGGTCGGCGTCGCCACCGCCGAAGGTGTTGCCGACCGACCCGCGGCGCAACACCCAGCTGATCCGCGTACCGGGCGCGTCCTTCGCGAGCCCGGCCAACGCGACCAGCGCGGTCAGCGCCGAGTGTCCGCTCCCCGCGACCACCACGTGTCCGCCCGCGTACCGGTTCCGCACCGCCGGGTCGCCCAGATCCGGCACGCGGTAGGCGATCCGGTCCGCCGCCGCTCGTTCGCCGATGGCGGGAAGTCCTTCCCCGCCAAGGGGATTCGGCGTCGACCAGGTCCCCGAAGCGTCGATGACCGCCCGCGCCGCGATCCGCTCTTCCGAGCCGTCCCCGGCGCGGACATGCACGGTGAACGGCTCCGTGTCGCGGCCGCCGTCCACGACGCGATCCCGGCCTCGCCGCGCGACACCGACCACCTCGGCATCGAACCGCACCCGATGGCCGAGCGCCGTCGCCAGCGGCCGCAGGTACCGCTCGGTCCACTCCGAACCCGTCGGATAAGCCTCATCATCGGGTCGCGCCCAGCCGGTGCCCTCCAGTAACCGCCCGGCCGCCGGAGCGACGAGCTCGGACCAGGCCGAGAACAACCGCACGTGATTCCACTCGGCCACTCCCGCGCCCGCCCCCGCGCCGCGTTCCAACACCAGCGGTTCGAAACCCCGCTCCACCAGCTCGGCGGTCGCCGCCAACCCCACCGGTCCCGCGCCGATCACCACGACAGGCAGCTCGTTCATCCCCAGGCACCTTTCATCGATCTGTCTCGATTGAAGCGATGCGGGAGACTGTATCGACCGCGATCGATTGACGCAACCATCGATTCTGGTCGATACTGTGCGGCATGACCACGGTTGTGCCCGTTCTCCTGCCCGAACATGAAGCCGCGACTTACGCCGGCTGGTTCGCCTGTCTCGCCGAGCCCATGCGGGTCAAACTCCTGCACGCGGTCGCGACCTCGCCGCGTGGCCTGACCGTCGGCGCGCTCACGGAGATCCTCGGAACCAGCCAGTCGACGTGCTCCCACCATGTCCGAAAACTGGCGGAGGTCGGCTTCCTGCACCTGCGCAAGGAAGGCACGGCCACGGTCGTGACGATCAACCAGGCCTGCTGCAGCGGGCTGCCGCACGCCGCCGACGCCGTGATGGGCCTGCTCGCCCCGCGTCCGTGCTGTCCGGAGAACCTGCCGGAAGACGTCGTCGTCCGCGCGCTGCGCGACGACGACCGGGACTCGGTCCGCCGGATCCGTGGTGAAGGAATCGCCACCTTCAAAGCCGAGGTTCCCAGTCGCGAAACCTTTGACCACCGATGGGTCGCCGAGATCGGCGGCGAGGTCGTCGGCTGGGCGGTCGCCGTCCCGGTTTCGGAACGCGAGTGCTATCGGGGAGTCGCCGAGACATCCGTCCATGTCGCTGAAAGCCACCGTGGCCGCGGCGTGGGTAAAGCCTTGATGCACAAGCAAGTCACGGAGGCCGACGCGGCCGGGCTCTGGACGCTGCAGACCTCGGTCTTCACCGATGACCGCGCCTCCATCGCCCTGCATCAGAGTGCCGGTTATCGCACCGTCGGCATCCGCGAGCGCATCGTCCGACGCGACGGCGCTTGGCAGGACGCCGTCTTCCTGGAACGCCGCGGCCCGGTCACCGCCTAGGGCGTGTCCTGTAAGTGATCTAGCTGGGGTTCGGTTGGATTGCGGGTGTGGTTGGTCGTGGTGAGTTGACGGATAAGGCATGGGCGGTGATCGAGCCGTTGCTGCCGCCGCGGCAAGGTGGTGGTCGGCGGTGGCGGGATCATCGCCAGGTCATCAACGCGATCCTGTGGAAGTTGCGCACTGGTGCGCCCTGGCGTGACCTGCCTGATCGTTACGGGCCTTGGAAGACGGCGCATGAGCGGCTGCGGTTGTGGACCAAAGACGGCACCTGGGACCGGATTCTCGACCGGGTGATCGTCAAAGACGACGCCGTTGGCGACCTCGAGTGGATCGTTTCCGTCGATTCGAGTGTGGT